>DATKON010000125.1:0-11410 GCA_035524575.1 Rhizomicrobium sp. | reverse complement strand
GATGAAACCCAAGGGATCATGTACTCGGCGAGCGTCCATATACCGATGGAGAAGAACCAAATCCGCTCGCTATTTTCGGGCAAATTCAATTCCAGTTCCGCAAGAGGCTTGGCGTTGTCCTGAATACTGCCGCGAAGCCGCAACGTCAGTCTCAATGCGCGCATGTGAATTGCTCCACGGCGCGGGGATCGTCAGCCCGCACTACAAACGCTGCAAAAGTCATGATTTCGCGCCTCCTTGCGCGTGAAACAGGCGCATGCGGCTCGAAAGAACCTATGGGGCTCTCTCAAGCTGTATCGTCTGATTCGGCTATTTTTGGATAGGGCTCCGCCACTCCGGGTGAATCCCGGTTTGCGGAATTGCCAGAAAGGGTCCGCTTCGGACGCACTTCTGGCGCCCGGCCAGTGTCAAGTTTTTCTCCCAATGAGTCAACGGCGTTACGCCGTCTTCAGATGGCGCTGCCAGTAGCCTTTCCATTGGCGCGAGACGGGATGCTTCGCCGCGCCCTGTACGATCTGCACAAACTGCGTGCCGTTTGCATCGCGGCGGTGATCTTCGCGCCATGCCATTTCTGACGCATAGGCACCGAGATAACGCCTCCTGATGTGGTGATGCGTCCCGAGCTCGGCCCTACGAAGGCGCGAGAAAAACGACTCCGCCATATTCGTGCAAGCTTCGCCATCGCTGTAGCAAACCGAGTGATTGATGCGCTTCACTTCATAGTGGTCGTGCAGCGAGTCCCATGACGGCGCTTCGTCGGCATGAATGACGGAACCTGTTGCCACACGCTGCATGATAACCGGAACCGCTTGCGCTTCAGTCTTCGCAACGTGCGTCAGTGTGCGCCCATTACGTTCGCGCATCACGACCACGACCTTGCGCTTGCCGGTTTGGTTTTCAGCCAAGCGGCGGTCCTTGCGGTCTTCCTTGTAGTTCGCGGGTTTGACGTGACCGCCAAAATACGCACCGTCGATTTCGACCGTGCCGCCGAGAACAACCGCCGCGCTTTCCGCTGCCATCGCTTCGCGAAGCTTGTGCTGCATCACAAACGCCGTCCGATACTGCACGTCGAGGTCGCGGCTCATTTGCAGCGCGCTATAACCTTTCGCGCCGTTCGAGAAAATCGCGATTGCTGCGAGGATGTCGCGCACTGAAAGCTTGCGGCTCGCGAAGATCGTGTTTGACGTTGCGCTGAATTGCGCCGTGCAGCCCTTGCATTTGTAGATGCGGCGGCTCTCGTACTTGTAGATCGTGACACAGCCGCACTTCGGGCAAACCGGCTCTCCGCCGTTCTCCGTCCAGCGGATCGCCGTAAAGAGCTTGTAGGCCTCGTCGTCCGTCAGCCGCATCACTTAGGCCAGCGAGAAAGTCCGGGCTTGGCTGGAGAGGAGGAAGTGAATAGCCATTGTCATTGCATCGATGATGTTGTGCATTGGATATAGATATATCCTTCGCCGAATGCAATGGCTAATATCATCATATGCGATGATATCTGGATAAGGCTGCGATGCCAAAAAATACCTTCAAAAACAATGCCTTGACTCAGCAATACGAGGAAAAGGCCAAAAACTTGCTCAAAGCGGAGCTAAAAAGGCGTGGTCTCACTTATGCAGCTCTGTCGGATCGGCTCAGAGCTATGGGTTTGTTTGAAACGGAGAGGAATCTTGCGAACAAGATCAGCAGGGGCGGCTTTTCCGCTGCATTTTTGCTCCAATGTTTGGACGCCGCTGAGTGCCGAAGTGTCACTTTATTGCCTGATTAAGACCTTTCGGGTGGAAGTGAGGGGACTCGAACCCCTTAAGCGTCCCGCGTAGGACGCGGACCTAGGCCGACCCACTCCCCAACCCAAGATAGAGCCGATTTGCTAAGGCACACCGCAAAAGGTTGTGTTTGCGGCGCCCCTTTAGCGTCTCCGCCAGATTGCTCGGCCAGCGCAGTCTGACTCGCGTCCCTCATAACGTACTGATTTCCCTATAGAAAAAATTCAGCACTGACGGACACAGGATGCTAGGATTGGCTACGTCGTTGAGTCGGCTGCAGATTTCGCATTTGTCTGCAAAAATGTGGATAGAACTTGCGGAATTGTATAATAGACCCTATCTACCGTTTGCAAGCGAAACCAGCGAGCAGGATCAGGAGAAACCACATGACCGGAGAGAACGTAACCAGCGTGATGGACGCCGATCAGGACGACGGCGACGGCCGTCAACGCTCCACCATTCAATTCCCGTACAACAATCTCAACGACGCGAAGGAGGTCGCGGAGGCGATCCATAGCAACGTCGGCACCGGCGAGTGCGATGACGCTCAGCTCGCGGCCTGGATGAACCTGAGCCCGAAAAGCAGCGGGTACCGCATCCAGGTTTCAGCATCCCGCATGTTCGGGCTCGTGGAGACCACGAGCGGCAAGCACCATCTCACATTGCTCGGGCGCATGATCGTTGATCCCCAGCGCGAGCGTGAGGCGCGCGCGCGCGCATTCCTGCAAGTGCCGCTCTATCGCGCGATCTTCGATAAGTACAACGGCGGTGTTATCCCGCCACCGGCAGCGCTTGAGCGGGACATCATCGGGCTCGGCGTCGCGGAAAAGCAGACTGGCCGTGCGCGATCGGTGTTCGAGCGCTCTGCCGAACAGGCGGGCTATTTTGAGCATGGCAAGAACCGTCTGATCATGCCGGGCATCGCTTCGCGGGCGGCGGAAGAAGAAAGGCCTCGAGAAAAAGAAGAAGAAAAAGGTGGTGGCTCAGGCACCGGCAACGGCGGCAACGGCGGCGCGCCTCCGGGCGTAGATCCGATCATCGCGGGCCTGCTCGCGCGGCTTCCGAAGTCGGGAGACGTCTGGCCGGAAGCCGAGCGCAAGCTTTGGCTCGGCCTTCTGGAAGGCAGCTTCAAACTTATCTTCAAGGACGCCTGAGAGAGGAAAGTCAGAGCGGTGGGTAATCCCGGCGATTTCGTGAAGTGCCCGGCCGGCCATGAAGATCATGGCCTGATCGAGCCCGAGCATGCGAAAATCGCGGCGATTGAACCCGGTCCCATCCGCCTCCAGTACGGCTACGAAGGCAATAAGGGCTTCGGCTATCTCCACGTGCAGGGCATGGAGGACCGCATGCGCCAAATCGCAGGTCTGGGCTTCAAGGACTTCGCCGCGTACTCCTCCGCAGTGGCAAAGCACTACACGCGGATTTGCCGGGGCGGCGACGGTAAGCTCGTGCTCGTGTGGCCTAAGGACGGCTACGACCTCACGCTCGTCTTGCAGAAGAAAGACGGATTCTGGACCGTCGTCACGGGACTGCCGAAACGGGTCGAGAGGAGCACCAAACTGTGTGATGTGGCGCGGAAGAGTGGGAGCGAACCCACACCGGACGTTGCCAAACGTCCCCGCTTTGCGACCTTATCGTTGCCAAAGAAAGTAACCTCTGGCGGCAACGGGCCCTAACGCTCACGGCCTCCGCGTACATGAGGAAAGTAGTATGCAAGGCCTTAAGTTTCAATGAAATTCACTGCAGACAGTGGGGCGGATTCTTCATTTAAGCCATTGATATTACTATGTATTTTTTGCAGACAACTTGTCAGCTTGTCCGCAAACCTCATAACTGCTCGCAGATGCGGGATTATGGCCACAAACACACAAAGCTACGCACATAATTTGCCGATCAAATGGTGGGCAGAGTCCGGTATTGGGTAGCAATCTCCCCAGAGCCCTCTCGGTGGCCATGTTTGATGGATCAAACATGGCCACCGCATCTAACGGTACGGCTGGTGGCTCAGAGCCATTGTCCATACTGCAGGCGGCCTCGCTCCGGTGCGCTTGCTGCATAATGGAGCGTAGGCTGGCTGGGGGACTAGGATTCGAACCTAGACAGGCAGAGTCAGAGTCTGCAGTCCTACCGTTAGACGATCCCCCAACGGTCGCGCGGGGACGCTAGTCCTTGTCCCTTGAGAAACCACAAAGGGCCGGCCGCGACGTGGGCGGGCGGTGTAGCAAGTCCGTTTGCTGGCGGCAAGGCGGACCGGGACCGCGATGGCCGCGGCCGGTCCCGCGTTGTCCGTCGTGACGCGGCGGTGGCCGTGCGGGCGGGCCTCACGCCGCGCGCGCAGGATGGCGCCCGTGCGAAGGGGGCTGGCCCGGCGGCCCGGACCCGCGGGTGCTCCCCGCCTCCCGCCCAAGCTGTTGAGAACAAAGAAAGAACGAGTGCTTGACAATGTTTTACCGGTAAAGTATAATTTATACCAATTTGGTTGTAAAGGATCAGGCCCCCGATGGCCCCCATCGCGCTGCTGTTCGCCCTCCTCCATCGCCTCGCCGAGTTCATCCGTATACGGATGGAATTGACCCTGCGTGACCCTGCTTTTCAGCTTGGCGGCGGCGCCCTGCGTGCGGGAAAGCCTTTGTCCATGGGCTCCGGAGGCGCGCCGGCGCCGGGCGCGGATTTTCGCGACCCTGATTTTTCCCCTGTTAGCAGGGTGGCGATGCACGCGCACGCCGGGCTCGCTCGGCGCTCACGATCGCTCCGCGGAGACGGCGCAGCGTCCGGTTCGGCCCGTGACCGACTAGTCGAAACGGTTGCGGAATTCGCGTGTCTTCCCCGCCTTTCGGCGCACCGTCCGCACGCGTGGCCCATGCTACGGTTATCCCGAGACAACAGCGGCGATCCCATGCGGGCCGAGGACGGCGGAGACACGAAGGCGGCGAGGGCGCGCGCGCAGGCACCCAGGAAGGGGCGCCGGCCCGCCTATGCCGCCATCGATCTCGGCACCAACAATTGCCGGCTGCTGGTGGCGCAGCCGACGCAGGGCGGCGGCTTCCGCGTCGTCGATTCCTTCTCGCGCATCGTGCGGCTGGGCGAAGGCGTGGCGACCTCGGGCGCACTGTCCGAAGACGCCATGGCGCGCACGGTTGCCGCGCTGAAGATCATTGCCCGCCGCCTCAGGCGCCACGGCGCGGTGCCGCTGAGGGCCATCGCCACCGAAGCCTGCCGCCGCGCGAAGAACGCGGACGCGCTGGTGGCCCGCGTCCAGGCCGAAGCGGGCATCGCCCTCGAGATCGTCAGCGAAGCGGAAGAGGCGCGGCTGGCGGCCGTCGGCTGCGCGCCGCTGGTGGGCTGCGACTATGACGGCGCGCTGGTGTTCGACATCGGCGGCGGCTCGACGGAGATCATCTGGCTGCGGCGCAACGGGCGCATGATCGAGACCGTATTCGCCGCGTCGCTGCCGCTGGGCGTCGTGGTCCTGAGCGAAACCGGCCGCGATTACGATGCGATGCTGCGCGAGGCGTCAGCCGCGGTCGCCGACCTGGCGCGCGCCATGGAGGTGCAGGCCGGGCCCTTTGCGGTCGACACGCATCATCTGCTGGGCACCTCGGGCACGGTGACGACGCTCGCCGGCGTGGCGCTGAAGCTTCCGCGCTACGACCGCCGCCGCATCGATGCGAGCTGGCACGACCGCGGCGCGCTGACCGACGTCGCGCGCGGGCTGACAACGCTGTCCGTCGCCGAGCGTGCGAAAATGCCCTGCGTCGGCCCCAGCCGCGCCGATTTGATGCCGGCGGGCTGTGCGGTATTTGAAGCGATCCAGGCGCAATGGCCCTGTGCGAAGCTCCGCGTCGCCGATCGCGGGCTCAGAGAAGGCATCCTGCGCGAGCTCATGGAACGATCATGAAAGACGACAACCCCTCCGGCCGCGGCGGGCTCAAGGTGAAGGTGAAATCCTCGCGGGGCCGCAAGGCGTCGTCGCATCGCTGGCTCGAGCGGCAGCTGAACGATCCCTATGTGCGCGAGGCGAAGGCGAAGGGCTACAGAAGCCGCGCCGCCTTCAAGCTGGTCGAGCTCGACCGGAAATTCCGTGTGCTGAAGAAGGGCGCACGCGTGCTCGATCTGGGCGCGGCACCCGGCGGGTGGACGCAGGTGGCGGTGGCGAAGGGCGCCCATGTCGTTGCGATGGACATTCTCCCGATGGATCCGGTCGCGGGCGCAGACGTGCTGCAGCTCGACATGCTCGATCCGGAGACGCCGGCACGGCTGAAGGAAGCGCTGGGCGGGCCGGCGGATGTCGTGCTCACCGATATGGCCGCGCCGACGACGGGTCACCGCGCCACCGATCACATCCGCACCGTCGCGCTTCTCGAAGCGGCGCTCGATCTTGCGGCAGAAGTGCTGACGCCGGGCGGCGCCTTCATCGGCAAGGTCTTCCAGGGCGGCGCCACCGGCGAGCTTCTGGCCCGCATCAAGAAGGCGTTCCGCGAAGTCCGCCACGTCAAGCCGCCGGCCTCCCGCGCCGAGTCGGTGGAGCTCTATCTCGTGGCCACGGGATTTAGGGGGTAGCCTGTGAGGTTAATACCCGGCCTTGCGCATTCCGCCTCCCGCTGATAAAGGCTCGGCGCTCCAAGCACCTTTCTTGGGAGCGCCGGCGTATGACCATCCGCGAAGCCTTAACCTTCGACGATGTTCTCCTGGTGCCCCGCGCCTCCGAAGTCCTCCCCGGCCAGGTCGATACGAGAAGCCGTCTGACCAAGACGATCGAGCTCGGCATTCCCTTGATGTCCGCCGCCATGGACACGGTGACAGAAGCCGGCCTCGCCATCGCCATGGCGCAGGCCGGCGGCATCGGCGTCATCCATCGCAATCTCTCGGTGGAAGAGCAGGCCGAGCAGGTCCGCCGCGTGAAGAAGTTCGAAAGCGGCATGGTGGTGAACCCGGTGACCATCGCGCCGAACGCGACGCTCGCCGACGCGCTGGCGCTGATGGAGCGCTATCGCATTTCCGGCATCCCCGTCGTCGAAGGCGCGCGCGGGAACACCGGCGCGGGCAAGCTCGTCGGCATCCTCACCAACCGCGACGTGCGCTTCGCCACCGACAAGCGCCAGCCCGTCCACGAGCTCATGACGAAGGACAAGCTCGTCACCGTGCGCGAAGGCGTCGAGATGGAGGAAGCCAAGCGGCTCCTGCATCAGCATCGCATCGAGAAGATCCTCGTGGTCGACAATGCCTATCGCTGCGTCGGCCTCATCACCGTGAAGGACATCGAGAAGGCGCAGAAATATCCCAACGCCTGCAAGGACGAGCGCGGACGGCTGCGCGTCGCGGCGGCGACCAGCGTGGGCGACGACGGCGTGGCGCGCGCCATGGCGCTGGTGGAAGCCGAATGCGACGTCGTCGTGGTCGACACCGCGCACGGCCATTCCAAAGGCGTGCTCGAGACCGTGACGCGCATCAAGCGCGAATCGAACTACACGCAGGTGGCGGCCGGCAATGTCGCCACCGCCGACGGCGCCAAGGCGCTGATCGATGCCGGCGCGGACGCGATCAAGGTCGGCATCGGACCGGGCTCGATCTGCACGACACGCGTCGTGGCGGGCGTCGGCGTGCCGCAACTGACGGCGATCATGGATGCGGTGTCGGCGGCCAGGGATCGCGGCGTGCCTGTCATCGCCGACGGCGGCATCCGCTATTCCGGCGATCTCGCCAAGGCGATCGCCGCCGGCGCGCATGTGGCGATGGTGGGTTCGCTGCTCGCGGGCACCGAGGAAAGCCCGGGCGAAGTCTTCCTCTATCAGGGCCGCAGCTATAAGGGCTATCGCGGCATGGGCTCGGTAGGCGCCATGGCCCGCGGCAGCGCCGACCGCTATTTCCAGGCCGAAGTGAAGGACTCGCTCAAGCTCGTGCCGGAAGGCGTCGAAGGCCAGGTGCCGTACAAGGGCCCGGTCGCCAATGTCGTCCATCAGATCGTGGGAGGCCTGCGCGCAGCGATGGGCTATACGGGCTGCCGCACGATCCCTGAGCTCCACGAGAAAGCCGATTTCGTCCGCATCACCGGTGCCGGTGTGCGCGAAAGCCATGTGCATGATGTGGTGGTGACGCGCGAGTCGCCGAACTATCCCGGCGCACAGTGATTCGAGGAAACGCAGAGACTCGGAAAAGGTTCAACGCCGATTTGCACAAATGATTCGCGGTGAATTGCTCCGGCCGCGAATCGCGCACGGCAATTGTGAATCCTGTGTGTCTCCTTGATTAATATCTTTTATCTCTGCGTCTCTTGGTTGAACCATAAGGCCGCAGACAAAGGGTTCGGTCCGGACCATGACACCAGCTGCCCGCACGCAGGCTGCCATCGAAATCCTCGATGGCCTCAATGAGACAGCGATGCCCGCCGATCGTTTCATTCGCAGTTACTTTCGCGCGCGCCGTTATGCGGGCTCGAAGGATCGCGCCGCAATCGCCGAGCGCGTCTACGATGTCTATCGCCATCGTGCGTCTTATGCGTGGCGGATGCAGAGCGATGCGCCGCGCGCGCTGGTCATCGCCAGCCTCCTGAAGGAAGAGCACGACGTCACGCTGCTGTTCGACGGCAGCGGCTATGGACCGGCGCAACTGACCGCGGCAGAGCACCACGCCATCCATGCGACGCCGCCGGACGACATGCCGTTCCATGTGCGCCATGAATTTCCGGAATTCCTTGAGGCCGAATTGAAGCGCAGCCTGGGCGATCAGCTCAGCGCGGAAATGGATCTGATGCAGGCGCGCGCGCCGGTCGATCTGCGCGTCAACACGCTGAAGGCGACGCGCAACTACGTGGCCGAGCTTCTCAATCGCGACGGATTCGACGCCGCGCCGACGCCTTATTCGCCCTGGGGCCTGCGCATCTCGCCGCGCGAAGGTCTCGCGCAATTGCAGCGCTATCCGGCCTTCGAGAACGGTCTGTTCGAATTCCAGGACGAAGCCTCGCAGATTGCCGCGCTGCTCGTCGGCGCAAAATCCGGGGAGCGCATCCTCGATCTCGCGGCCGGCGCCGGCGGAAAGTCGCTCGCGCTTGCGGCCTCGATGCACAACGAGGGCGAGATCCTGGCCTTCGACGAGATCTCCGAACGCCTGCGGCCGCTGCCGGAACGCGCCAACCGCGCGGGCGCGCGATGCATCACCGTCGCCCAGGAAAAAGGCGGCGCGCCCTGGGGCGACGGCCGCTTCGACGCCGTGCTTCTCGATGCGCCGTGCAGCGGCACAGGAACGTGGCGCAGGCAGCCGGAGTTTCGCTGGCGCATGGCGCCGGAATTGCTCGCGCGCCTTTGCGCCACGCAGGACGCGCTGCTCGACGACGCGGCCAGCCACGTGAAATCCGGCGGACGCCTTGTCTATGCCACATGCTCGCTCTTGCGCGCGGAGAACGAAGACCGGATCGAAGCCTTTCTGGCGCGCCGGCCGGACTTTGTGCTCGCGCGCGCCGACCAGGCGTGGGGCGATGCGCCGCCGCCGGGCATGGGCGAATTCTTCCGCGCCTCGCCCGCGACCGCCGGCACGGACGGATTCTTCGTCAGCATCCTGCAGAAGGACGCCGCATGATTCGCGGCAGCTGTCTCTGCGGCGCCGTTCGTTTCGAGATCGACAAGGTGTGGGCGCTCACGCATTGCCACTGCTCGAACTGCCGCAAGCTCAGCGGCGCCGCCTTCGGCACTTACGCGCATGTGAAGGACAAGCATTTCCGCTTCGTTGCGGGCGAGAACGACATCGTCAAATACGAGTCGTCGCCCGGCAGTTTCCGCATGCGCTGCAAGACCTGCGGCTGTTCGGTGCCCGGCAAGGCGCCCTATCTCGACACCGTCAGCGTGCCGGCGGGGCTTCTGGACGACGATCCGGACGTGAGGCCCATGCTGCACGTTTTTGCATCATCCAAAGCGCCCTGGTGGACCATCGCCGACGACCTGCCGCAGCACGCCAAATGGGTGCCCGGCTATGAGCCGAAAAATGCCTAAAGCGCGGCGTCCCCGCCACTGGACTTGGGGTCTGGTCATCGGATAAATCCCGATATGACCCCACCCGTTCTGGTTATCGATTTCGGCTCGCAGGTGACGCAGCTGATCGCGCGGCGCGTGCGCGAAGCCGGCGTCTATTGCGAGATCGTGCCCTTCAACAAAGCCGAAGAGGCTCTGCGCCACGGCACGCCGCGGGCCGTCATCCTCTCCGGCGGTCCCGCCAGCGTGACGGAATCGCACACGCCGCGCGCGCCGGAAAAAGTTTTCGAGCTCGGCGTGCCCGTGCTCGGCATCTGCTACGGCCAGCAGACGCTCGTCCAGCAACTGGGCGGACGCGTGGAGGCCTCGCACGACAAGCGCGAATTCGGCCGTGCGACCGTCGAGATCACCGGACAGAGCCCGCTGTTCGACGGCGTCTGGGCGCTGGGCGCGAAAGACGATGTGTGGATGAGCCATGGCGATCGCGTCACGGCGCTGCCGCCGGGATTCCATGTGGTGGGCGAGAGCCCGCATGCGCCGTTTGCGATCATCGCGGACGAGACGCGGCGTTTCTACGGGCTGATGTTCCATCCCGAAGTCGTGCACACGCCGCGCGGCGCGGCGCTCCTGATGAACTTCGTGCAGAACATCGCCGGCATCGAACCCGACTGGAACATGAAGGCCTTCCGCGCCGAAGAGATCGCGAAGATCCGGAAACAGGTCGGCAAGGGCAAGGTGATCTGCGGGCTGTCCGGCGGCGTGGATTCCTCCGTCGCGGCGGTGCTCATCCACGAAGCGATCGGCGACCAGCTCACCTGCATCTTCGTCGACACGGGGCTGATGCGCGCAGGGGAAGCGGACGAAGTCGTGTCGCTGTTCCGCGGGCATTACAACATCCCGCTCGTGCACGCCGATGCGAGCGAATTGTTCCTCGGGCGGCTTCACGGCGTCTCCGATCCCGAGAAGAAGCGGAAGATCATCGGCGCGTCGTTCATCGACGTGTTCGAAGAGGAAGCGAAGAAGATCGGCGGCGCGGAATTCCTGGCGCAGGGCACGCTTTATCCGGATGTGATCGAAAGCGTCTCCGCCATCGGCGGGCCGTCGGTCACCATCAAGTCGCATCACAATGTCGGCGGCTTGCCCGAGCGCATGAACATGAAGCTCGTCGAACCGTTGCGCGAGCTCTTCAAGGACGAAGTGCGCGCGCTGGGCCGCGAGCTCGGCCTGCCCGAAAGCTTCGTCGGCCGGCATCCCTTTCCAGGGCCGGGCCTCGCCATCCGCATCCCCGGCGAGATCACGCGCGAGAAGCTCGACATCTTGCGCAAGGCAGACCGCATCTATCTCGACGAGATCCGCAAGGCCGGACTCTACGACGAGATCTGGCAGGCCTTCGCGGTGCTCTTGCCAGTGAAAACCGTCGGCGTGATGGGCGACGACCGCACCTACGATTTCGTCTGCGCCCTGCGCGCGGTGACATCGAGCGACGGCATGACCGCCGATTATTATCCGTTTACGCACGAATTTCTCGCCCGCGTCTCCACCCGGCTGGTCAACGAAGTCAAAGGCATCAACCGCGTCGTCTACGACGTGACGAGCAAGCCGCCGGGAACCATCGAGTGGGAGTGATTTAGGCCCATCCTGGGGTATCCCAGGCTATCCCTGAAAACTCCGTAATCCGCTGAAATAAAT
>DATKON010000124.1:0-6558 GCA_035524575.1 Rhizomicrobium sp. | reverse complement strand
GCCGGGGCGGTGACGATGGCACGCGCCACCTGCAGCCGCCGTCGATCGAAAGCGGACAGCGCCGAGATCGGAAGATGGCCCGGCAACGAGGCCAGGCCCACACGCCGCAGCGCCGCCTCGCGATAAGTCGCGACGAGATCGGCATTCAGGCGCAGATGCGCCCGCAAGGGCTCGGCCACCGTATCCCAGAGGCTCATCCTGGGGTCGAGCACGTCGTCGGCGCCGGCGATGACCGCAACGCGGCGGCGCAAGCGCGACATCATCTCGTCCGAAAGAATGCCGATATCGACAGCATCGAAGACGATGCGGCCTTTTTCGAGCCGGTCCAGGCCCAGGATCATGCGCGCGAGCTTGTGACGGCCGGCGCCTTCTTCCCCGACGAGCGCCAGCGAAGCGCCGCGGCGCAGCTCGAAATTCAGTTCGTCGCGCACACTTGCCCGACCGTTGAGACAGATATGCAATGCCTGCACGACCGGCTGGCCGCGCTGGGCGCTGCGCTCGCGCGGGATCGCGTCGTGAAACAAAGTCTGCGTGTAAGCATGCGCCTGCGCCGTCGCCAGACGCTGCAGTGGACCTTCTTCGACGATGCGGCCGTGCCGCATGACGATCAGGCGTCCGCCCAGACGCAGCGCCGTGTCCGTGCTCATGGTGGCGCAGATGAGCGTGCAGTTGAGCCGCGCTTTCGCCGCGAGCAACGCGCCTTCCAGCACGCGCGCGGTCTTGGGCGCCAGCCCTTCAAAGAGATGATCGACCAGGAGAATGTCGGGCGTCTGCGCCAAGGCCGTGGCGAGCAAACCCCAGGCGAGTATCTCATTCGGAATTTCGCCGGCGCGTTTTTCGAAGATGGCGATGGGCGGTGCGCCGTCGAGGCGTGTCAGTTCGAGCGCGAATTCCGCGCGACCGCTCTCCTGCGGCGCACCGAGCCTGCGCGCGATGACGCGCGCGAATTGCGACTCGGCGGATGCGTTCGGACTCAACGGATGCGAGGCGGGTCCCGGAAGATAAGCCGTACGCGGCGTCGCGCTGCCCTTGGAGGCTTCGCCGAGTGCGCCATAACGGATTGCGCCGGTCAGGAATTCGCCGTCGTTCAGCGTGCGGTTCAGCGCGCGAATCAGCGCATCTTTTCCGGATCCCGCTTCGCCCAGAATGACGACGGTCTCGTGCGCATCGATGGCGAGCGAAATGTTGTCGAGCTCCGCACGCGCCGCGCCTTGATGCGCAACCGTCAGATCCTGGATGGTCAGAAGGCGTTCGGGTTCGCTCACGGCCGCTCGCCTTCTTCGAGACCGGCCGCAAGGCGCGCACAGAGAATGAGCGACGCAAGTGCGATCGTAGGGAATGTCGCGGTCCACCAGTGATCGAAAAACGTGTCGCGCGCGGCGCCGATCATCAGGCCCAGATCGCGATGCGGCGGCGTGGCGCCGAAGCCGAGGAAACTCACCGTCGAAAGGATGATCGCGACGGCGGCCAAAGCGCGCGTGGCGTTGACGAGAAACGTGTCGCGGAATTCGTATGCGAGATCGCGGCGCAGAAGCGCGTTGCGGGAAATGCCCGTGGCGCGCGCGAAATCGGCGTGGCGCGAAGTGCCCAATTCGCGGGCGCGGTCGAACGCGCGCACGAAAGCGAGCGGCGCCGCCGCCACGCCCGCCGCCAGCGGCGCGAAACTGCGATCGGTCAGGCCGATGAGCAGGATCGCAAGAAGCAGCGCGGGTACGGCCGCCAGCACACCCGCGATCCAGCGCGCAAACAATCCCAGGGCCAGCGGCAGGCGCGCGGCGAGAAATCCGAGGAGGCCGCCGATCAGCACCGTGACGAGCGCGCCGAAGCCGGCGGCCGTCACCGTCACCGCCAGCGCGTGCAAGGTCTCGCTCGCCATGTCGCGGCCCAGAATGTCGGTGCCGAACGGAAACAGCGCCGTCGGCGCCAGAAGCGGCGCGCCGACATTTTCCGCATTGGCCGGCGCGCGCGCGAGCACGTCGGCAAGTCCCACGAGCACACCGATGGCGCCGAGCCCGATGAATCCGGCGCCGCGGATGATCGTGCGCAGGGACGGCGCGGCCGGCGGCGTCGCGATGTCGCCGATCGCGCTCATGCGAGCCGCTCCGTTTCGGCGAGAGCCCTTGCCGCCATGGCGCCGACGAATTCGGCGCAGAGCGTCAGGCCCGCAAAGACCAGCAGCACCAGACCGACCACGCTCCAGTCCTCCAGCGCGATCGACTTGAGGAACAGATCGGCGGCGCCGTGCCAGCCGAACACCCATTCCGCGACGGCGGTGGCCGACAGCAGCGACGACGCGACTTCGCCGAAGCTGCGGAACAGGCCGGCGACGACCTGCGGAAAGAGATAGGTGCTGTCGATCTCGAACCGGCTGAGGCCCATGGCGTGCAGCCCGCGCCGATAGGGTTCGTTCGCGGCCTGGCTTACAGCGCGGCGCAGCGCAAGCTGGATGCTGGCGGCGCCGGCGGCGCCGACCGTGAGCGCCGGCAGTGCGACGCTGCGCAACACTGCCACGACCGCGTCCCAATCCCCGCTCAGAAGCGCTGCGATGAACGATGTATCGTGCGGTGCGCCGGCCCAGTGAAGGACGCGCTCGGACAGCCAGAGAAGGCCGAGCCCCGCGCAGAACACCGGCGCGGCGGCAACGATCTGCAGGAGCGGCGCACCGGCCCGCAACACGCGCCCGGCGCTCAGGAGAAGGCCGACCGGCGCGCCGATGATCACCGCGACGACGGCACCGAAGCCCAACAGCTCGAGCGTGTCCGGAAGGCGGCGGGCGAGATCGTCCCAGGCGGGGTTCGCGGCAATGGCGCTGGTTCCGAAGTCGAGGCGGCCGAAGGCCACGAGGCGCGCGAACACCGCGTTCGCATAGGCCGAGAGGCCCGCGCCGTGCTTTCCGGCAGCCGCCACCAGCGCCGCGAGAACGATCGCGCCAAGAAGTCCGAGCGCCAGGCGGCCCGCCTGCCTAAGCCCGAAACGCAACATGTCCTAAGTTCCCACTCGCCTCGGGCGCGCCACCCCTAGCGCTCCCAAGCCGCTATCATACTCCGAATTGCGGCGGCGCTAACGGGCTTCGCTGGGGATCAAAGCTTCAAACCGCCCGAAATCACTGCGTCATAGAGCGCCTTGTCCAGTGGCCGGTATTGCTGCGTCGCGGGATCGAGGATGTAGAGCGGGTTCGGAATCGTCTGTGGGTTGAACCCGTCGTTCACCAGATCGACTTTGCGCTGCTTGAAGGTGCCGGTGATCTGCATCTCCGGCTCGAGCCTGAGGAAAACGGGCCGCGCATAACCGGGGAGATTGGCCGCGAGATTGACCGACAGCTTTGCCGGATCGAATTGCGGCGTCACGACCAGCGCCGCCATGCCGGCGCGGCCGTCCTGTCCGGGAACCTGCACGCCGTACACGTTGGCCTCCTGGATGCCGGGGACGACGCCCAGGGCTTCCGACACTTCGCTGGTGGCGACGTTCTCGCCTTTCCAGCGGAAGGTGTCGCCGATGCGGTCGACAAAATAGAAATAGTCGTGCTCGTCCCGCTTCATCAGATCCCCGGTGCGAAACCAGGCGTCGCCGTGCTTGAAGACGTTGCGCAGGATCTTCTTTTCCGTGTCCGCGCCTTGCGTATAGCCCTCGAAATTCTGGCCCGGCTTGTCGGCGATGAGGCCGATCGCCTCGCCCACTTCGTTGGCCGCGCATTCCGAACAGAGACCGTCCGCTCCACGAATCGGCATTTCGCGCTCGATGTCGAAGCGCACGATGCGTGTGGTGATGATGCCGCGCACATACCAGGGCACGCGCCCGACGGCGCCGACCTTGCCGTCGTAGTTCAGCATGGAGACATTGCCTTCGGTGGCGCCGTAGAACTCGATGATCTTCGGGATCTCGAAGCGCGTCTGGAACTGCGGCCAGATCTCGGGGCGCAGACCGTTGCCGGTGATGGCGCGCAACACGTGCGAGCGTTCGTGGACGTCGTGCGGCGCGTTGAGGAGATAGCGGCAGAGCTCGCCGATATACTGGAAGAAGGTCGGCTTGTAGGCGAAACAATCCTGCCAGAACTCGTGCACGGAAAATTTGCGCTTGATCACCACCGAGCCGCCGGTGGTGAACACCGCGCCGGTGGCGCAGATGCCGCCCGCCGTATGATAGAGAGGCAGCACGTTGTACATGCGGTCGCCGGGCTTGGAATCGAGCGCACCCGAAAAGCCGTACATCATGTAGAGCGTGCGCATATGGCTGAAATTCGCCGCCTTCGGCAGGCCCGTCGTGCCCGACGTGAAGATCAGGAAGGCATTGTCGCGGCCGATGACGCCGTGCCGCCACGCAGGATCGGCCGCAGCGGACGACGCCTCAGCCAGCGCCGCATCGAGATCCTCGAAACCCTGCACCGCCGATCCCGTCACCCAGACTTTCGGTTCCTTCTGCAGCAGCGGCCGCGCTTCGGCGTATGTCTCCGCAAGCTCCGCACCGAGGATCAGATGCTGCGCGCCGGCGACGGTCATCGAATGCGCCAAGGGCATGCCGCGCTGATTGGTGTTGAGAAGCGCCACCGCAGCGCCCGCCTTGTGCAGGCCGATCCACGCCGCGAGATATTCGGGGCGGTTCTCCATCAGCAGGCCCACCACATCGCCCTTCGCGACACCGGCGGCGCGCGCCCAATGCGCATAGCGGTTGGAGGCTCCGTCGAGATCCTTGTAGGTCAGCGTGCGGTCGAGATAGAGGATTGCAGGCGCGCTCGGCGTCTCTTTCGCGAAGCCGCCCAGGATGTCGACGAAAGTGATCGGCGAGTCGGGCTTGACGTGCCGCATCCGCAAAAGCGTCCGGCTGACGCTGGAGATGTAGATGGACTCGCGTCGGATATCTTCGATGAGATCCATAAAAGATGTGCCTTTGCCCGCCCGCGAAGATAGGGTCCGGGGCTTGGCCGTCAAGGTAGTGTCATGGTCGTTAAGAGTTTGGACCTCAGGGGATTGAAATGTCCGCTGCCGGCACTGTTTTCGCGCCGGGCGCTCGCGCGCGCGGAGCCGGGCACGATCATCGAGGTCCTGGCCGACGATCCGATGGCGCCCGTCGACGTACCCCATATGTGTCACAGTGAAGGCTATGACGTGATCGAAGTGATTCGCGAGAAGGACTTCGCGCGGCTGAGGCTCCGGCGCCCGGCGTGACGGTTGCCCGTAGCCCCTAGACCGGGATTGCTCCAACTTCAAAGACTCTCCTTCGTCATTGCCCGGCTCGTCCGGGCAACCCAATTTTATTCGGGCAAAAAATTGGGTCGCCCGCATAAGGCGGGCGATGACGGAAGGAGGGGATTTTGCTCTAAGAAGCCTTGCTCTAAAACATCGAACGCCATGCCCGACAAAGACTCCGTCAATCCCGATATCAGGCCCATCCTCGAACTTTTTGCGGCGCAGCTGAGACATCCCAATGTCGGCGCGGTGCTCGGCGACTGGCGCAACACGCTGGCGAAAGGGATGCTCCATTTCGGCCGCAAGGAATCGCTCGACAGCGATCTCGACTTCAACACGCTGATCTATACCGACCTCAACCCCGTGCCGAGCAAGAGCGGGCGCAGGCTAACGCTGGAGCCGAAGCTCGAGCTGGTGGGCGTGGTGTCCAGCAAAAAGCTGGCGCACGAGAAGTTCCGCTACATGAAGAACGAGATGGTCATCGTGCGCGCCACGGGCCGCTGGGACTATGCGCGCAACGAAGGGCCCTACGATCTGAAGATCGACCGCGACGTCACCGTGCGCCTGCCCGTTGGCGCGGGGCCGGCCGCTTCCGAGGGCGTGCTGCGCGAGGTGGGCAAGCTCTGCTTCTCCTGGCTGGTCGTCAACCGCATGACGCAGGGCGGCCACGCCTGACATCTCCCCTGCCATCAGGGTCAGGATCAGGGTCAAAAAAATCCTCCGCGCCGAACGAATTGCAGAAAAAGCCGATTCGGCGGGGCTTTCCCGCGCGCCTGGCCGCCGACCCAAGTCGAAATGCAGGGTCACGCAGGGCGAAAATCATCCGTGTGCGTCCTTTCCGGCCGCGCGCAGCCGTCGCGAAAGAAAAGTTGAACCACAGAGGCAGTGAGGCACAGAGATAGCGCGTCTCTGCCCGAGAGCGTGCGCCGCCGTCGCAGGATATTTCGCGCGCGTTCCACCGAGGTTGTGGGACCGTAGAGGAGGAACGCGCGCAGGCAACCGCCGAAAGCTGGTCGAGCCATCCAAGACAGCTCGCCATCTCAGTGCCTCACCGCCTCTGTGGTGAACCTTACTTACTTACTTACTTACTTGCTTCTGCGCGACGGCCGCGACGCAGCACAGGCGGCTCGCGCCCCGGTTCGGACTTCACAATGTCAAAGAGCCCGCGCAGGGTTTCCGGACAACCTGCGCGAACGGAATATTCGCACAGATGCGGCCGGGGGCGCATGCGAAAGGTTGGGTAACACCGATCACAAAAAAATCGATACAAGAATGAGAACGCGCACCCAGCCTGCGCGCGGGGTTTCAGAGGCCCGATGCGAACATCGCGGAAACTGGGCGCCGTAAAATATCGTTACAAAAACGACAACAGGTC
>DATKON010000123.1:0-7337 GCA_035524575.1 Rhizomicrobium sp. | reverse complement strand
TCGATCTACGACGATAGCCCAGCAGAGCGATACCAATTCCCGCGACAGTATTTGGATCGCGCCAGAGCCTGCATCGGAAATTGGATCGTCTACTATGAGCCGACCAAGGTGGCGGCCGCGCGGGGTTACTTTGCGATAGCCAAAGTTCAGAATGTAATTCCTGATCCGTCGGCCGAAGGAATGTACTTGGCCATAATTGAGCCAGGCAGCTATCTCGATTTTGCAAGCGCAGTGCCGTTCAAAGATTCATCCGGGCCAGTAGAGGAGGGTATATCCGGGCGAGCACAGTGGTCTATTCGCCCACTCTCGTCTGATGATTTCAGGCGGATCGTACAGCGCGGACTCGAAGATCGTGCCCCGCCGTTGCCACGGCTCGGCGAGCCTGAGCCAATCCCGGGGTATCGCGAAGAGCAAGAGCCCTTTGTTTTCGAAATGGAGCATGAGAGAACGAACTTTAGTGTATCGCGGATTGTTCGCGATCGCGTGTTTCGGCGGGTTGTCTTGGGTGCATATGATCAGCGCTGCGCCATCACCGGTTTGCGCCTCATCAATGGCCGCGGACGAGCCGAGGTCGATGCGGCTCATATCCGCCCAGTTGAGGCGAGCGGCCCTGACATTGTGAATAACGGGATTGCTCTTTCCGGCACGGCACACTGGATGTTCGATCGTGGCCTAATAGGGTTGACCGACGATCTGAAAATATTGATCTCCCGGCAGGCCAACGACCAAGACGCGATACGAAATCTAATAAATCACTCAGGCTTCGCGCGGTCCCCCGCCCGGCCCGCAGACAGGCCGCATCCGCACTTTCTCGGCTGGCACCGACGGCACTGCTTTAAGCAGTGAGGCCGTCGGCCGCGTCGTCTACGACGCAATCAGCAAACCGCCGGCCCGTTTGAGTCGGGGCAGAAGTGATAAAGGTTTGCCGGTCCTAAGCCGACGCAGGCGACCAGGCGACTTCCATTTCGCGGAGCATTCCATTGGGAAGGCCGTCCTGATCGGGCAGTTCGCGAAATGTCGCCCAATAGAGCATTGGTAGCGCCCGAAGGCGCGTCACCTGATCGTCGAGCCATGACTTCAGTTCGTCGTACTCCGTGTCGATGCCACCGTGCCCGGGATGCGTGCTTAGGTCGGCTGCGCCATTATGAAATTTCCGCTCCCAGGTCCGAAAGATATCCCAATTGCGCATCGCGCGTCGCATGAATTCGGACGGGACCGGATAGAGCTTAAAATCGTCGGAATAATTATCCGCGCGGATGTCAAACCGAGACGCAAAATAGTGGGGCGCACGGTTCAAATCGGCGACGCCGGTCCGAACCCCATCATATAGATCCCAGATCATGTGCACGCGTTCGTATCGCATTGAGTGCCACGTTAGCGCGCGGGACGTCGAACTCAAAATATCGCTGAACGCCTTGGGCATTAGATAGTTGCGGGTTCAGTAGGTGACGTGGTGCAGCATGGTGGCCATAAAGGTTGTCGTCAGCGAGACACGGGTTTGATCGGCGAGAAGACGGTCGCCATACTCCGCCGGATATCTGCCGGCGATATTCGATCCGGAAACCGCGAGGACTTCGAACGATCATGTCGACATCTGATCTTCGGCACAGCGTCAACGGCGTTCCCTTCCTGCGGTCGCCGGACGGGAATTTCGACGGGCTCGACAGCTATCCGTTCGCGCCGAACTACATCGATTTCGAGGGGCTGCGGCTTCATTATGTGGATGCCGGCGCGCAGGACGGTCCGGTTGCGATGCTCATGCATGGCATGCCGACCTGGAGCTTTCTCAACCGCCACATCATCCATGCGCTGGTGGCGCGAGGCTGGCGCTGCATCGCCCATGATCACATCGGATTCGGCCGGTCCGACAAGGTCACGGACCGTTCCTGGTACTCCATCCGGCGTCATGCGAAGGCGTGCCGGACGCTGATTGAGGCCCTCGACCTTAAGGGGATCACCCTGTTTGTGCAGGACTGGGGCGGTCCGATCGGCCTGGCGCAGGCCGCGGAAATGAACGAGCGGTTCGATCGGCTCGTGATCATGAACACCTGGCTGCCGCATGACGGATATGTCTACACCTCCGCCATCCGCAACTGGGCCGACGGCTGGAAGCCCGGCGGACTGTTTAACGCCGGCGTTCCGGACCGGCTCTCTCTGGGTGGCATCATGATGCTGGCGCTGGGCCATATCCCGATGAGCGCGGTGCCAGACATTCTGGCAACGGGGCAGATGCCCCCGCTGTCGTCTGAAGCACTGGTGGTGAAGCGTGGTTATGACGCTCCGCATCACGGACTTGACGCCATGGCCCTCGCCGGGCCGCGGCGGTTTCCGCTCAGCATTCCGATTGACTTGCCGGAAGACCCGACGGCCGTGGACGGGGCGCGGCATTTTGAAACCCTCAAGGGCTGGACCAGGCCGATCCACTTCATCTGGGGCGGCATGGACGGTGTCTTCACGCCGGAATGGGGGCGCGCATGGGCGGCCCTGTATCCGCAGGCGACATTCGATCTCCTGGCCGAAGCCGGGCACTTCGTGCAGGAATCGCACGGCGCAGAGATCGCGCGGCTTGTCCTTCAATATGCTGCCGCGCGGGCGAAATAGCTGCGCCGGCGGAACGGGCGAAGGGGAAGTGAATCTCGCTCAGTGGGCGGACTGAAATTCTATTGCCTACAGTCAACCAGAATGCGGCGACACCCAATCCAATTCAATCGAATTCATCACGTCTTCCTCTTACTTTCTTTTTGCTTTGCCGTGCAGAGGCTGGTCGCGCTGCCGTGCGGCGCGCGCGCTGCTTCTGTGCCTCCGCTTTGATGATGACCGCGCCCTTCGCATTCGGATCGAGACGCAGCTTCGCAAGCTTCACCGCGTCCGCGATCAGCGCCTCGATCTCCGCGCGGTCGAAATCCGCGACCGAGTTCAGCTCGACGTAACGCACCGTCTTGCCCTGACCCTGCAGCAGCTTTTTGGGGTCCGACTTCGATAGCTCGGCGCCCTTCCCAAATCCCAGCTTCACCAGATGCGGATACACCGAGATCGAGCACACGCCCTCGTAGCCGTGCTCGGTCGGCGAATACGAGATGACGAGCGCGTTCTGGTTCTCGTAGACGTACACGATCTCGAATAGGCCGGGCAGCCGGGCCCGCAGCTTCGCGCGCAACGCCTTTCCGAGTTTGGCCATCGCCGGCTCGTACTTCGCAAAGTAGCTCGCAAGCTGCGTCTCGGCGTTCGTCATGGGCAGCCGCCTTCATGGAACAGGCGCCCAGCGTACCGGTCGAACGCGGCCGCGTCCAAGCGCAGGCAGAAGCCCGTGGAGACCGCCGGTTCCGGCGCGGCGCGCAAAGAGGGCGCGGGCGGTGCGTTGGGCGGCGAACGCAGAGGCGGTGGCGATACCGCGCGGTCCAAGGAGTCTTCCGACATCGGCGAAGTCATGACCGTCCCGCGCCCAGCGTGGCCAGAAGTTCGTCGAGTTGTCCGAAGGTCTCGATGAATCCGCGTGCGGCGCCGGATGCGGCTTCGTTGGCGGCTTCTTTCGAGGGATAGACGTCGTGCATGACGACCAGCGTTTCGCCGCCGCGTTCTTCGAAGGTCACCGTGGTGACGGCGCCGCCTTCGCCGCCTTCGTCGTTCGTCCAGACGAGGCGGGCGTTCGGCACCACTTCGATGTACCGGCCGAAGAACGCCATGGGCTGCCCGAAGCCGGCGCCGCGGAACACGAAACGGTAGGTGCCGCCCGTGCGAACATCGGCCTCGCAGGAAACGAACGACGTGTCGTACGACTTCGGCGTCCACCACCGCATGATCAATTCCGGCTTCGTCCAGGCCTCGAAGACGATGCGCGCCGGCGCGTTGAAGGTTCGCCGGATGACGAGCTCGCGCTCCGATTTCCGTTCGACCGTCGTGGGGTTCCGGTCATTTTCGCTTTTTGCGTTCATTGGCCTTTTCCTTCCGTTTCAGATCTTCCACAACCGCGTCCAGCGCGTCGAAGCGCGCGGCCCAGAGCCGGCGATACTTCTCGAGCCACGCCGCTTCTTCCTCCAGCCGGCGCGCGCCGAGTCTGCAGGTCCGCACACGCCCGATCTTCTCCGTGACGACAAGCCCCGCCTCTTCCAACACGCCGACATGCTTCTTCATGCCCGTCAGCGTCATGTCGAACTTCGAGGCCAGCTCCGTGATCGACGCGTCGGCACGCCCCAGCTGCTCCAGAACGCCGCGCCTTGTGGCGTCCGAGAGCGCAGCGAACGAGGCGTCGAAGCGGGCCTGCGAATACTGAACCATGCGGTTCAGTATGTAACAGACGTCCTGGCGGCTTGCAAGAGGAGGCCGAGCGCGCTGCGTTGCCGGGCGCCTTCACTCACTTTTCGGCAGCAAGTTCCTGGCTCTTAGCGCGTCGCCGAATTCTGCAAACGGGATCACTCAGACGCGCGGAAAACGCGAGACGCTACAACCCCAGCGACGGCTGCGCGGGGCCACGCTGCACGCCTTCCAGCGCCAGCATCTTCGCTTTCGTCTCCGCGCCGCCCGGCGCCGAGAAGCCGCCGATCTTGCCGCCGGCGGCCAGCACGCGGTGGCAGGGGATGATCAGCGCCACGGGATTCTTCGCCATCGCCTGGCCGACTTCGCGCGCCGCTTCCCAATCGGTGCGGCCGATCGCTTTGGCGAGCCCGCCATAGGTCGTCGTTTCGCCGTAGCCGATGCGCCGCGCGGCGGCATAGATCGCGCGGAAGAGATCGTCCTGACCGCCAAGATCCAGCGTCACATCCGAGAAATCGATCTTCTCGCCGGCGAAATAGCGCTTCGCCGCGTCGACGATCCGCGCGATGTGCGGCGGCGGCTCCGCTGCTTCCGCATCCGGCGCGCGCCGCAAGAGATGGCGCCGCGTCGTCTCCTCTCTGGCCGACGGCAACTGAAAGCGCGTGACGCCCGCCTCGTTCCACGCGAGGCCGGCAAAGCCGAGTTTCGTATCGAAGACGACGTAGTGCGTTGTCATGGCCGCAATATGGTGCCGCCCGGCGCGCACAACAATCCGGTTCTTGCGCATAGCGGAAACGCCGGGACAGGACATGGATGTCCTGCCCCGGCGCCTGCAACGTGCCGTCCAAGCCGCTAATGGCCCACGCTCGCGGCTTCATCCTTCCCATTTGTGATCGCGAAACATCGCCTCCACCGGCGGCTTCGTGATGCTGGCCGTGTAGTTCGTGATCGTCGACGCCGCCACGATGGCGATGACTTCAAGCGCGAGGTCTTTGCCGAAGCCGGCGGCGAGGAAGGGACGCAAGTCCGCATCATCGAGACGCCCGCGATTTTCGATCATCGTCTTGGCGAGGCCCGACAGCGCCGCGAATTTGGCGTCCTTGGGCAGCTTGCCTTCGCGGATCGCCGCAACGTCGGCGGGATCGATGCCTTCCTTGAGTGCGAGCGCCGTATGGAACGCGACGGCCCATGCAGCCTTGTTGGTGACCGCGTCGGTGAGCAGCACGATCTGCACCTCGGCCTCCATGAAGCTGCCGCCATGCACATTGCCGAACAGGCCGACGAGGCTGTTGATCAGCACCGGCGAGGTCGCCATCGAGCCGAGGAGGTTGGGGATCATGCCGAACGCCGCCTGCAACTGCTTCAGCGCGGGCTTGGAACGTTCGGGCGCGGTTTCGAGCGTGTGAACCGGAAAGTCTGTCATGGGAACACCTTTTTCGACCGGCGTTGACGACGGGGTCCGCTCGGTTTGCGGGCGGACAGGACAGATGTAGGAAGGCCGGGCTCGGCGGAAATGACAAAGAGCCCTCGATTACTGCCAACCTCACTCGAACCAATGGTCGAGCGTTCCGTTCGAGCCTTTGCCGCGGACCCGTAACGACGACATCGACACTCTTGTTGCCGTCGACAAAGCGCCAGGGTGCGATCGAGCCGTCCGAGCGACGAGGCCGGCAAAGCCGAGCGCCGTTTCGAAGATGACGTGGTGCGTTGTCATGGCCGCAATATGGTGGCGCCCGGCGACCGCAACAATCCGGTTCTTGCGGAATTCGGGGCTCTCAGCGGCTCGCCGCAAAGCCTGCGTGGTCGTAGGTGGTGACCTCGTAAGGATTGCCGTCGGGATCGCAGAAATAGATCGACCACGTGTCGCCGTGGTCGACGACGTCGGCAGCCGTGATGCGCTCGCCTTTCAGACCGCGCAGGTCGAGACTGCCGAGCCGCGCCGCAAACGCCTTGAACCCTTTCGCATCGACGCGGAAGGCGATCACGCGCAGATGAGGTCCCGCATCGTTCGATTGGATCAGCGCCAGATGCGTCCTGCCGCCGTCGCTCGACATGACGACCGGCCCGCGGCCATCCCCATGGTCGGTGTCCTCATATTGTTTGGAAAGCCCCAGGACGTCCTCATACCAGCGGACCGCGCGATCGCGATCTTTCACATAAACGTGGACGTGATCGAGGCGTTCGACGCGAAAATCAGCCATGGTCCGGTCCTCCTTTGTACTTCACATGATCGATGAACGCGCGCAGCTTCGGCAGCACCTGGCGTTTGTCGGGATGATAGAGAAAGACGCCCGGCGTCGTGACGGCGAAAGGCGTGAGAACCGCCTGCAATCGCCCATCGGCCAGCGCGGCTTCGACAACGGGACTGGGCAACTGCGCCAGTCCCAGGCCTTTCATCGCCGCGCCGAGAAGTGTCGGATAGTCGTGCGCGATCAGTGGCCCGGAAACGATGGCCTCGACCCTCTTGTTGCCGTCGACAAACGTCCAGGGCGCCAGCGAACCGTTCGAGCGCCGCAAGCGCAGGCACGCATGCTCGCGCAAATCGCCGATGCGCTCGGGCGGCCTGCATTGGCGCAGGTAATCGGGGCTTCCCACGACCGCGAACGGGAAGGGCGGCGTCAGCCGGACCGCGATCATGTCGGCGGCAACGAACTCGCCGAGCCGGATACCGGCATCGAAGCCTTCGGCGGCAAGATCGACGAGCTCGGCGCTGGCGGCCACTTCCACTTCGACCTCGGGATAGGCTTTGCAAAAAGACGCGATCAGCGGCTCCAAAAGGATCGGCACGATCGCGCGCGGCATCGCAAGCCGCAACAATCCGGCGGCACGCTGCCCGAGATCGCGCGCGACTTCGCTTGCGGCCACGAGCTCTTCGAAGGCGGGCTTTGCGCGCGCCAGGAAACGTTCGCCGGCTTGCGTAAGGCCCACGCTGCGCGTCGTACGGATGAAAAGCGCCGCGCCGACCCGGGCTTCGAGCGCGCGCACCGCCTGGCTGATCGCCGATGGCGTGACGCCAAGCTCTGCGGCGGCTTTGCGGAAGCTCCGATGCTGCGCGACGCTGAGGAAAGTCTCAACGCCGTCGAGCG
>DATKON010000122.1:0-17764 GCA_035524575.1 Rhizomicrobium sp. | reverse complement strand
GCGATAGATGGGCCAGCCGTAACCGTTGATCCAGACGATATCGATGTCGGACGCGCGGATGGCCTTCTTCTCTTCGAGGATCTTCGCACCCTCGTTGATCATCGGATAGATGCAACGCTCGAGGATTTCCTCGTCCGAAATCGACCGCGAATTGATGCCGCGCTTCTTGCGGAAATCCTCCAGGATCTTCTCGGTGACGGGCGACGGCCTGGCGTTGCGGTTCTCGTCGTAGTCATAATAGCCGGCGCCAGTCTTCTGGCCGCGGCGATCCATCTCGCAGAGGACGTCGCGAATGGTTTCGCCTTTCGATGTTTCCTTGTTCCAGCCGATATCGAGGCCGGCAAGATCGCTCATCGCAAACGGCCCCATCGGGAAGCCGAAATCATAGAGCACCTTGTCGATCTGCCAGGGCGCGGCGCCCTCGAGCATGAGCTTCTGCGCTTCCATCTGCCGCTGGCGCAAGATGCGGTTGCCGACGAAGCCGGGCGTGACGCCGACCAACGCCGCGATCTTGCCGATTTTCTTGGCGATCTGCATCGAGGTGGCGATGACCGGCTTCGACGTCTTATCGGCGCGCACCACTTCCAGCAGACGCATGACGTTCGCCGGCGAGAAGAAGTGAAGCCCGATGACGACCTCTGGCCGCTTCGTCGCGGTCGCAATCTCGTCGATGTTCAGCGCCGACGTGTTGGTGGCAAGGATCGCGCCCTGCTTGACGATCTTGTCGAGCTTGCCGAACACGTCCTTCTTCACGTCCATGTTCTCGAACACCGCTTCGATGACGAGGTCGCTGTCGGCCAAATCTTCGAGGTTCAGCGAACCCTTGATCAGCGCCATGCGCTTTTCGACGTCGTCCATGGTGAGACGGCCGCGCTTCGCAGTGTTTTCGTAATTCCTGCGGATGACGGCGAGGCCACGGTCGAGCGCATCCTGCTTCGTCTCGACGATGGTCACGGGAAGGCCGACATTGGCGAAGTTCATCGCGATGCCGCCGCCCATCGTGCCGGCGCCGATGATTCCGACCTTGCTGACGGGGATCGTCGGCGTGTCGTCGGGCACATCCGGAATCTTCCAGACCTGGCGTTCCGCGAAGAACACATAGCGTTGCGCGGCGGATTGCGAGCCGGTGACGAGTTCGAGGAACAGTTTGCGTTCCGTCTTGAGGCCCTCGTCGAACGGCTCATTCACGGCCGCTTCGATGCAGCGGATGTTGTATTCCGGCGCCAGGAAGCCGCGGAACTTGCGCGCGTTCTCCTTGCGAAAATTGACGAAGATTTCGGGGTGGCCGCGCGCGGCTTCGACCTTCGCGTTGCTCTCGCGCACTTTCTTGAGCGGTCGCTTCTCGGCAAGCACCTTTTTCGCAAACGCGACGGCGCCCGCGCGCAACTCGCCTTCGGGAACGAGTTCGTCGACGAGGCCCATCTCGAGGCACGCCTTGCCGGGCACGTGCAGGCCCGAGGTCACCATCTCGAGCGCTTTCTGCGGTCCCACAATGCGCGGCAGGCGCTGCGTGCCGCCGGCGCCCGGAAGCAGTCCGAGATTGACTTCCGGCAGCCCGCAACGCGCCGAAGGCACGGCGACGCGATAATGACAGGTGAGCGCCACCTCGAGACCGCCGCCAAGCGCCGTTCCATGAATCGCCGCGATCACCGGCTTCGGCGAATTCTCGATGCCGTTCTGCACGTCGAACAGGCTCGCGCCCTTCGGGGCCTTGCCGAATTCGCTGATGTCGGCGCCGGCGATGAAAGTCTTGCCTTCGCAAATGAGCACGATCGCTTTGACGCCGTCATCGGCGATGGCTTTCTTGAAACCCTCCGCCAAACCGTCGCGCACGGGCGCCGACAGCGCATTCACCGGCGGCGAATTCAGCGCGAGTATGGCGATCTCACCCTCGCGGGCGAGGTCGGTCACGTCGTTGATGGCGGTCATTCCAGTTTCGTCCCTGTATGGCTTGTGGCGCGAGGAAAGCACGCTCTTCGACCAAGAGTCCAAGGCGGATGATACGTGTACGGCAATCCGGGGCGGGAGCTAGGCGCGACCGAGCGCCAGGTCGGAGACGTACGGGTTCGTCTTCCGCTCCCAGCCGAAACTCGACATCTGGCCGTGGCCGGGCACGAAACGCATCTCGTCGCCCAGAGGCCAGAGGCGCTCGGTGATCGAAGCGACCAGCTGTGCGTGATTGCCGCGGGGAAAGTCCGTCCGGCCGACGGAGCCCGCGAACAGCACATCGCCGACCAGCGCAAGCCTCGCGCCGGCATGAAAGAACACCACGTGGCCTGGAGTATGCCCGGGACAATGGCGGACCCCGAGTTCCACCTCGCCAAACCTCGCGGTGTCCCCGTCCTTCAGCCAGCGGTCCGGCGTGCAGGCTTCGCTGCCCGAAAAGCCGTAACGGCTGCCCTGCTCGGCGAGGCCGTCCAGGAGGAACGTATCGTCCTCATGCGGGCCTTCGACGGGAACGCCATGGGTCCTGGACAGCTTTGCCGCCCCACCGGCATGGTCGAGATGGCCGTGGGTGAGCAGCACCTTCTCCAGTGTAACCTTTTGCTGTGCAATGGATTTTTCTATAAGCTCCAAGTCGCCGCCCGGGTCGACGACCACGGCTTTCGAGGTCCGCGTACACCACAACAGGGTGCAGTTCTGGCGGAACGGCGTGACCGGAATGACAAGGGCCTTGAAGGGAACGTCGCTCATGGGTCTTCCGGCATTAAAGGCGGACCGGCCGCTCCGCAAAGGAATTCGCGCAGAACGCGTCTTACGGTCGGCGCCTCAACCACCGCGGCGCGGTGGACAGCCAAGTGCCTTTTTTGACAGAAAAACTACCGCCTGACTGTGACGAAGGAACCACAGGTTCGAGGGACGATTTCGTTGATCCGCCAACGGCATCTGTTAGGATTTTTTGTCGAGGGAACGCAGGCAATCCGTGCCTCGTTGGGATCGTTGGGGGGAGTAATGCGCATTCAAAGTTGGCTGGCCGGTTCGTTGGCATTCGCCCTCGCGATGGGCGTGGCCGGCGCTGGCGCGGTCGAAACTGTGAAGCACAATGTCGACAGCGATTCCTCCGAAATCGTCACCCTCACGCAGGTAAAATCCTACACGGACGGCTCATCGTATGATCTGGGCGCCGGTGCGACGCCGGCCTCCGACGGCGAATCGCTGCTGACGCTGGCGGGCGTGTCCCGGCCCGACGTTACGATGCAGTCTGCGCTCCTTGGTCCCAGCTTGAATCTCGCCTCGCCGCTCGGAAGCGGCTCGCTGGAAATTCTGCCGGGTGCGCTCAAGCCGCAGAACACGCCGACAGCGGGCGCATGCAGCTCTGCGGGTTTTCCCGGCGGCTGGTGCGACACCGCCCATAACATCGCAGCGAATGTCTTCGGCTGGAATTTCAGCGCCGGCGGCAAGGGTGTGATCATCGGCATGGTCGACACGGGTATCGACCTTAACTCGCCGGAATTCCTCGACAGCATGGGCAACTCGCGTGTCCTGCCGGGCTATTGCGTCGTCAGCTCCGTCAACGCGTGCACGGGCGACAATGCGGTCGGCGGCGACGACACGGTATTCCCCGGCGGCGACTCCACGCACGGTACGCACACTACCGGCATTGCCGCCGGTCTCAATGTCGGCATCGCCTATCAGGCCTCGATCCTTCCGGTGAAGGTCTGCGGCTCGAATGTCGATTCCTGCATCGGTGTCGATCAGGGCATCGTCTGGGCTTCGCAGCACGGCGCCAGCGTCATCAGCGTGTCGATCGGCGGACCGGTCCTCGCCCAAAGCGATATCGCGAATTTCCAGACGGCCGTGGCCAACGGTTCGCTGCTCGTGGTTGCCGCCGGCAACTCCGGCACCAAGGATCCCGTCAGCGGCTTTCTCGGCGGCGCCGCGCTTGCGGACGGTGTTCGCGGCTCGATGATCGTCGTCGGCGCCACGGGCTGCAACGGACCCGATCCGTATTCGCCCGGGAGCTGCGCGAACGGCGGCTATGGCGGCATCGCCAGCTTCAGCCAGGTGCCCGGCACGCAATGCACGGTCGAAGGCACGCAGCGCTATTGCATGGCCAACTATTTCGTTGTCGCGCCCGGCGTCGACATTTGGTCGTCCGTCGGCAACGGCAGCAGTCCCGCCGGCAATTACGGCTACCTCTCGGGCACCTCGATGGCGACGCCGTTCGTTGCCGGCGTTGCGGCCGTCATCAAGGGCCAATGGCCCCAGCTGACCTCGCAGCAGGTCGCCAGCATCATTTTCCAAACGACAGACGATCTCGGCGCGCCGGGCGTTGATCCCGTCTATGGACGCGGCGCGGTCGACATCACCAAGGCGATGGGGCCGGTCGGCCAGTCGATCGTTGCGACGGGCGGCTATCTCCCCGGCGTTTCCGGCGGATCGGGATCCGGCGGCAGCGGCGTGACGCACTCCCTTTCGACGCTGAACGGCACGGCGACGCCCGCATCCGTTACGGGCCTTGGCGGCGCGCAGGCGAGCCTCGTCAGCGGTCCGCTGTCGGTCGCGATCAGGAACAGCACGGTGCTGCAGAACGCCGTCGTGGTTGACTCCTTCGGCCGCAACTTCTCGGCCAATCTCAACAACGCGACGTACAATCCCGGCATCGACATCGTCTCGGCGATGCTTGCCAGCCAGTTCATGTCGGTGACGCCGTTCGCGGTCTCCGGAACGGGGCCGTATGGTCACTTCGCCGCCAGCGGCTATGAAGTCGAGACGACATTGCCGGCGGGTCTGTCCGGTCAGTATGTCGACACGCATCAGCACACGATGGAAGACGTCATCGTCGATCAGCAGCTGATGCCGGGCGTCGATCTGAACATCGGCTACAATCTCGATCTCTCGGGCCACTTCAGCGAATACGACAGCCGTTCGAGCAGCGCCTTCGGCGGGCTGTTCCTTTCGGCCGGCGCCGTGAACTCGCCTTACGCATCGCTGACCAACGGCGGCAGCTATCTGGGCTCGACCATCCAGCTGGCGGACGATGTACACATGCGCTTCGGCCAATCCGTCCTCGATCCGCAGCGCGGCCAGTATCAGGTGCCGGAGTTCTCCTATCTGGCGCAGCTCGAAGGTCCGCAACCGCTCTACGACATGCGCCAGGCGCAATCGAGCCTCTTCGGCGTCGATTGGGACTTCGCCTCGTGGGGTGGCCTCGGCGTCATCGCCACGCAGACATCCGAGCAGAACGGATTGCTGGGCGGCTTCAACTCCGGTGCGCTGTCGGTCGCGAAATCTGCAAACACCTCTGCTATCGGCGTGTCCGCGCGCGTCGGGTTCGGCGACGGCTGGGTGACGACATTCTCCTACAACGAAGGTCTGACCCAATTATCGCTCAAGCCGGACGCCTTGATCAGCTCGGCCGACACGTTGCACAGCCGCGCTTACGGCTTCGCGGTCGCCAAGCACGGCCTGTTCGACGAGGATGACTCGCTCGGTCTCGCCGTGACGCGTCCGCTGCAGATCTATGCGGGCGGCGTGAATATCACGGCGGCTGACGGGGTCGACTCCACGACGGGCGATCTCAAGATCGGTCACGAATATGTGCCGCTGGCGAGCAACACGCCGGAAACGGATCTCGAAGTCGGCTATGTCACGACGTTCATGGACGGCGCGCTGGCCCTTCAAGCCAATGCCGGTTACCAGATGAATGTCGCCGGCCTCGGCGGATCGAATGCGGTGTCGGTGATCTCGCGGGCCAAGATCAACTTCTGATCTTTTTGGGAACTTTGGACTCTCGGCCGGGGCGAGCACGCTCCGGCCGCAGTCTTTTCCGGCACCGTTGCGGCAGTCCCGCCGCTTCGCTAAAACCGCCGCCTTTCCTTCTGAGGCAGAGCCATGGCCGGACCGCAATACGTGTATGTAATGAAAGGTCTTTCGAAGACCTATCCGGGCGGGCGCCAGGTTCTGAAGGACATCTGGCTGAGCTTTCTGCCCGGCGCCAAGATCGGCATCGTCGGCGTCAACGGCGCCGGCAAATCGACGCTTATGCGCATCATGGCCGGCATGGACACGGAGTTCACCGGCGAGGCCTGGGCGGCCGACGGCGTGCGCGTCGGCTATCTGCCGCAGGAGCCGCAACTCGATTCTTCGCTCGACGTGCTCGGCAACGTGATGCTCGGCGTCGCGCCGAAGAAGGCGCTGATCGACCGCTACAACGAGATCGCCGCCAACTACAGCGACGAAACCGCCGACGAAATGGCGAAGCTGCAGGACGAGATCGAGGCGCAGGGCCTCTGGGATCTCGATGCGCAGGTCGAGATGGCGATGGATGCGTTGCGCTGTCCCGAGCCGGACGCCGACGTGGCGAAACTCTCGGGCGGCGAGAAGCGCCGCGTGGCGCTGTGCAAGCTTCTCCTCGAGGCACCGGACATTCTTCTCCTCGACGAACCGACCAACCATCTCGATGCGGAATCGGTAGCCTGGCTCGAGCATACGCTGCGCGAGTTCAAGGGAACCGTCGTGCTCGTCACTCACGACCGCTACTTCCTCGACAATGTGACGGGCTGGATCCTCGAGCTCGATCGCGGCCGCGGCATTCCGCACGAAGGCAATTACACGAGCTTCCTCGAAGTGCAGGACAAGCGACTTCTGCAGGAAGGCCAGGCCGAAGAAGCGCGCGAACGAACGCTGGCCCGTGAGCGCGAATGGATTCAGACGAGCCCGCGCGCCCGCCAGGCGAAATCGAAGGCGCGTATCGCCGCCTATGAGGAGCTGCTGGCAAAATCGCAGGAGCAGCGCGGCGGAGCGGCGCAGATCATCATCCCGTCGGGCCCGCGCCTCGGCAACATCGTCATCGAGGCCGAAGGCCTGAACAAAGCCTATGGCGACCGGCTGCTGATCGAAAATCTCGCGTTCAAGCTGCCTCCGGGCGGCATCGTCGGTGTCATCGGACCGAACGGCGCCGGCAAGACGACGTTGTTCCGCATGCTCACCGGCCAGGAGAAGCCGGACAGCGGCAGCCTGCGCATCGGAGACTCGGTCGTGATGGGTTATGTCGATCAGTCGCGCGACGCGCTCGATGCGAAGAAGACCGTCTGGGAAGAGATCTCCGGCGGCGCCGAAGTGCTGGAGCTCGGAAAGCGCAGCATGCAGTCCCGAGCCTATGTCGGCGCCTTCAATTTCAAAGGCGGCGATCAGCAGAAGAAGGTCGGACAGCTGTCAGGCGGCGAGCGCAATCGCGTGCATCTCGCGAAGATGCTGAAGTCGGGCGCCAACCTGCTTCTGCTCGACGAACCGACCAACGATCTCGACGTCGATACGCTGCGTGCGCTGGAAGCGGCGCTGGAAGATTTCGCCGGCTGCGCCATGATCATCAGCCACGATCGCTGGTTCCTCGACCGCATCGCGACACACATGCTTGCCTTCGAAGGCGACAGCCATGTCGAATGGTTCGAGGGCAACTATCAGGACTACGAGGCCGACAGGAAACGCCGCCTCGGCATCGACGCGGAAACGCCGCACCGCATCAAGTACAAGCGTTTCGCGCGCGCCTAAGCCGTCCTAACGCTGCTGCTGCGGTTGGCCGCCACCCGCCCGTACCTGCAGCGCAAGCTGCTGCAGGTGTTGGGTCAATGCCTCTACGTTGTTGTTGTTCTGCTGAAGGAACGAAGAGAACTGCTCGCGCTCTTCCTGGCCGAGCCAGACGCCGGCGATGCTGACATCGATCACCACGAAATGGCCGTTGTCCTGAACGACGCGGAAGTCCACCTCGATCGGCTCCTGGCCGTTCGAGCGGCCGCTCGGATCGACCAGAAGCGTCTGAACGACGGTGTCACCGGGACTCACTTCGCTTGAACCCGACACGCGCAGGAACTGGCCGGAATACTGATTGAGGCGTGATTCATATACGGCGACCGCATAGTCGCGGAACGAATTGACGAACGCATCGATCTCTGCCGGAGAAGCTGTTCGGCGCGCGGCGCCGAGCGTGAAGAGCGCGATACGGCGGATATCAGTCAGCCCGGTCAGAAAGTCCCGGAATTCGGCGCGGCGCTGCGCTTCGGGAATGCTGTGATTGTTAAGAATGGTAAGGCCACGCTGAACATTCTGCGAGACGAACTGCTCTGCGGGCGTCGAAGCCAGCGCCGGTTCCGACGCGGCGAACGCCACAATGGCGACAATAATCGCAGCCATGGCCGCGCGAAGCCGGCTAAACGGCGAAAACTGCAATCGGGTCATAACTGTCCTCTCTTCGGCGGAAACTCGCCCTTCCCTGGACGTAAGCTCGCTTCGATCTATGGCAAGTTCGTGGCGGCGGAATCACATGGATGGCAGGTCTTTAACGCTCGACTTGCCGTGCCGGATGTGGGAGCGACGATATTGCCTATACAGGCTGCGCATCGATGCGTAGGGATCGAGCGAGGTCTGCTCCAGCTGGTTGAGCGTATCCATATTTTGTGCGCGCTCGTCGACAATGTTCACGGCGCCGGCGCCGATCGACCAGTAGGTGTAATCGCGGATGCCGACGTAATTGAGCGGGCTCATGGCCTGGTCGGCGACGTAGCCGGCGAGATCTCTGGGATTGCTCGGACCCAGCAGCGGAAGGACCAGATAGGGATCCTCGCCGACCCCCCAAACGCCGAGCGTCTGGCCGAAGTCCGAGGAATGGCCCGGTATGCCGGCGGGGGTCGCCACGTCCACCAGGCCCCCTAGGCCGATGGTCGTATTGAGCCCGAAGCGGCCGACTGTCTCGCCCGCAAGGCCCACCTCGCCCTGCAACAGGTCGTTTGCGAACACCACAGGCGAGTTCAGATTGGTCAAAAAGTTGTGGACACCCTTCCGGGCAGGCTCCGGAACAACCGCGATATAGGCCTCCGCGGTCGGTTTCATGATCGCTTCGTCGAACCTTTGGTTCATGTCGAAGACCTGCCGATTCCAGCCTTCCAGCGGGTCGTCGGGGTCGGTCTGCAGCTGTGAGTTGGTAGTGGAAGTGCTCGCACAACCGGCCAATACAAGGCCGAGCGCTATCGTGAGCGCTGCCCAAGATGTCCGCATGGCTTTCTCGTTACTGCCGGGGATTCGACTCGCCGGCCCCTTCTACCGAATTACGATTAACATATACGCATAGAGCGGGCGAATTGCGGGTCGTCGCACCGGAAAATTTGCAGAAAAGCCGCCCGAAATTGTCAATTGCGAAGCGATACATAATGATATAAAGATATCTTTATGCGCAATCGGCAAGGATAGGGATGGAACAGCTTCTGGCCATGTTGAGGGCCGCCGGAGATCCTACGCGCCTCCGGCTGCTCCTATTGCTGCGGGAAGCCGAGCTGACGGTGACGGAGCTGACCCACATTCTGGGGCAGAGCCAGCCGCGCGTTTCCCGCCACCTGAAGCTGCTCTGCGAGGCCGGTCTTTTGCAGCGCTTCAAGGAGGGAAGCTGGGTCTTCTATCGTGCCGTCGATCGCGGCGTGCGGGCCCAACTGGGCAACACGTTGGCTGCTCTGGCCGGCGCCGAGCCGGATGTGCTGGAGGCGGACAGACGACGGCTGGCGGCCATCCGAGAGCAGCGCGCGCAAGCCGCCGCAGCCTATTTCAAGGCGAATGCGTCGGAATGGGAACGTATCCGTTCGTTGCACGCGCCGGAGCTGGAAGTGGAAGCGGCGATCGTCGCGCTCCTGCAGGGCGCCGAGGTCGATTCCCTTTTGGATGTCGGGACGGGAACCGGTCGGATGCTCGAGCTGCTCGCGCCGGCGATCCGGCGCGGCGTGGGACTTGACGTCAGTCCCGAAATGCTCGCCATCGCGCGCGACAGGCTTGAACGCGCTCAAGTGCAACATTGCCAGGTACGTCTTGGCGATCTCTACCGCCTGCCTTTTGCCGACGGATCCGGCGAGCAGGGTTTCGATGTCGTGCTCTTTCACCAGGTCCTGCATTACCTCGACGATCCGCAGGCGGCGATCGTCGAAGCCGCACGCGTCCTGCGCCCGCGCGGTCGCCTGATCGCCGTCGACTTTGCGCCGCACGAGGTCGAATTCCTGCGCGACGAGCTTAATCATCGCCGCCTGGGGTTCTCCGATGAAGAAGTCAAAGGCTGGTTTCGTGCCGCAGGCCTTGCGCCCTCCGCAACGCGATCGATCGCGCCGCATGTGGATTCGGCTTCCGCGAAACTGACCGTGAAGATCTGGGCGGCGACATCGCAGAAAGCGCCGGCGCGCGCGCGCGCCGAGGCCTTGTCATGAGACTTGGCCATCTCAGCACCAACGAACGGCCCCTTGCCGTTTCGTTCGAATTCTTCCCGCCCAAGACACCGGAGATGCAGGAGCAGCTCTGGCGCGCGGTGCGGCGGCTCGAGCCATTGAAGCCGTCCTTCGTTTCCGTAACTTACGGCGCCGGCGGTTCGACACGCGATCGCACGCACGCGACGGTCAAACGGCTGGTCGAAGAGACAAGTCTTGTCCCCGCGGCGCATCTGACCTGTGTTGGCGCTTCGCGCAGCGAAGTCGACGATGTCGTTTGTCGTTATTGGGAGGCTGGTGTCCGCCACATCGTGGCGTTGCGCGGCGACATGCCGGAGCCGGGTGCGCGCTATGTCCCGCATCCCGACGGCTATCAATCGACGCCGGAGCTGATCGCCGGCATCCGCAAGATCGCGCCGTTCGAGATCAGCGTCTCGTGTTACCCCGAACGTCATCCGGACTCGCCCTCCGTCGATGGCGACATCGATCTCCTCGAAAGGAAAGTTGCCGCGGGCGCCACGCGTGCAATCGGGCAATTCTGCTTTTCGGCGGAAACCATCGCGGAATTCCGCGATCGTGTGGCCGCGCGCGGCCTCGACATTCCGATCGTGCCGGGGCTGATGCCGACCACCAATTTCAAGGGCGTGGCGCGAATGGCCGGACGCAGTGGCGCTTCGGTTCCGCCCTGGCTGTCGCGTATCTATGAAGGTCTCGACGACGATCTTGAAAGCCGAAGGGCTATCGCGGCCGCACTTCTTGCCGATCAGGTCGAAGCCCTCAGGAGCTACGGCTTTGATCACTTCCACTTCTACACATTGAACCAGGCCGATCTTACCTTTGCGGCATGCAGGTTATTGGGCCTGCCGCAGGCCTGCGGAAAGGGCGTTTCATGAGTTTCGATCGTACTGCGCGCATCGCCTGGTTGAAGGATACGGCGCGCAAACGCATCCTGATGCTCGACGGTTCCTGGGGAGTGATGATCCAGGGCTATCGGTTGGACGAGGCGGCATTCCGGGGCGAGCGCTTCGGAAACCACGGTCGCGATCTCAAGGGCAATAACGATCTTCTGACGCTGACCCGGCCGGACATCGTCCGCGACATCGGCCGCGCCTATCTCGAGGCCGGCGCCGACATCCTCGAAACGAACACGTTCAATGCGACGTCGGTCAGCCAAGCCGATTATGGCCTCGAACACATCGTCGAAGAGCTGAACGAAGAAGGCGCCCGACTGGCGCGGGAGATCTGCGACGCCGCGGAGACCAAGGAGCGTCCGAGGATCGTGGCCGGCGTGCTCGGCCCCACGAACCGCACTGCATCGCTGTCGCCGGACGTGAACGATCCGGGTTTCCGCAACATCGCCTTCGATGAACTGCGCGAGACCTATCGCGTGGCGACGCGCGGCCTCATCAGAGGCGGCGCCGATCTCATCATGGTCGAGACGGTGTTCGATACGTTGAATGCGAAGGCCGCCATTTATGCCGTTCAGGAAGCATTCGACGAAGCGGGCGCCGAGTTGCCGATCTGGATCTCCGGCACGATCACCGATCTGTCGGGGCGCATGCTGACCGGCCAGACGTCCGAGGCGTTCTGGCATTCGGTTCGGCACGCCAAACCGTTCGCGATCGGCCTCAATTGCGCGCTGGGTGCAAAAGAATTGCGTCCTTACGTCGACGAGCTCGCACAGGTCGCTGACACTCTCGTCAGCGCGCATCCCAATGCCGGCCTGCCCAACGAGTTCGGCGGCTACGACGACGGACCGGAGTCGATGGCGAAGGTCATGGGCGAATTCGCGCGGTCAGGACTCGTCAATATCATCGGCGGTTGTTGCGGCACGACGCCTGCGCACATCCAGGCCTTCGCCAAGGCCGTCGACGGCGTTCCGCCGCGCACAGTTCCCGTGAAGCCGCGCTATCTTCGCCTTTCCGGTCTTGAGCCGTTCACGCTCACGCCGGAAACGAATTTCGTCAATATCGGCGAGCGCACCAACATCACGGGCTCGGCCAAGTTCCGCAAGCTGATCGCGGCGAACAACTACGAAGGCGCCCTCGATGTGGCGCGCACGCAAGTGGAGAATGGCGCGCAGATCATCGACATCAATATGGACGAAGGCCTTATCGACTCCGAGGCTGCGATGCGGCGCTTTCTCTGCCTGATCGCGGCCGAACCGGACATCGCGCGCGTGCCGGTGATGATCGACTCCTCCAAATGGAGCGTGATCGAGGCGGGACTTAAGTCGACGCAAGGCAAGAGCATCGTCAACTCGATCAGCCTCAAGGAAGGCGAAGAGGCGTTCATCGAACACGCCAGGAAAGTCTTGCGTTATGGCGCCGCCGTCGTCGTCATGGCGTTCGACGAAACGGGCCAGGCCGACACTGCCGAGCGCAAATTTGCGGTCTGCAAGCGCGCTTACGACATCCTCGTCAACAAGGTCGGCTTCCCGCCGGAAGACATCATCTTCGATCCCAATATCTTTGCCGTTGCGACCGGCATCGAAGAGCACAACAATTACGCAGTCGATTTCATCGCCGGCGCCAAGCGGATCCGCGACGAGCTGCCATATGTGCACATCTCGGGCGGCGTATCGAACATCTCATTCTCGTTTCGTGGCAACGAGACCGTGCGCGAGGCAATGCACTCGGCCTTCCTCTATCATTCGATCAAGTCCGGCATGGACATGGGCATCGTCAATGCCGGTCAGCTTGCCGTCTACGAGGACATTCCGGGCGAACTGCGCGATGGCGTGGAGGATGTGCTTCTCAATCGCCGGCCGGACGCCACCGAACGGCTCCTTGAGATCGCGCAACGCTACAAGAACGAGGGCGGCAGCGCCGCTGAAGAGACGACACTCGCCTGGCGCACGGCGCCGGTCGAAGAGCGCATCAAATATGCTCTGGTGCACGGCATTGCCGATTTCATCGTGGACGACGTCGAGGAAGCGCGCCTTGCCGCCAAGCGGCCGCTGGACGTGATCGAAGGCCCGCTGATGGCGGGGATGAACGTCGTGGGTGATCTTTTCGGCGCCGGCAAGATGTTCCTGCCGCAGGTGGTGAAGTCGGCGCGCGTGATGAAAAAGGCTGTCGCCCATCTCATTCCGTTCATGGAGGAAGAACAGGCGAAATCCGGCGCACGCGAACCGGTGGGCCGCATCGTCATGGCCACAGTCAAAGGCGACGTCCACGATATCGGAAAGAACATCGTCGGCGTCGTGCTACAGTGCAACGGTTATGAAGTGATCGATCTTGGCGTGATGACGCCGGCGCAGAAGATCCTCGATGCGGCGCGGGAAGCCAAGGCCAACATCATCGGGCTGTCCGGCCTTATCACGCCGTCGCTGGACGAGATGTGCCATGTCGCGGCGGAGATGGAGAGACAGGGTTTCGAGATTCCGCTCCTGATCGGGGGCGCCACGACGAGCCGCGTGCACACGGCCGTGAAGATCAATCCGAATTACCGCCGCGGCCAGACGGTCTATGTGGCGGATGCCTCGCGCGCCGTCGGCGTCGCATCGAGCCTTTTGAGCAAGACTGCTCGCGCCGATTATACCGCCGGGATCCGCCGCGAATATGAGGAGATCGCGACGCGGCACGCCGCGCAACGTGCACCGGCGAAGCGCCTGAGCCTCGCGCAGGCCAGAGCCAACAAACCCAAGCTCGACTGGAAAAATTACGCACCACCCAAGCCGAAATTCCTCGGCCTCAAGACCTTCGAGAACTACGATCTCGGCGATCTCGTGCCCTATATCGACTGGACACCGTTCTTCCGGACCTGGGAGTTGACCGGCCCGTATCCGCTGATTTTCGAGGATGCGACGGTGGGCGAGGCTGCGCGCAATCTTTTTGCGGATGCGCAGGCGATGCTCAAAAAGATCGTCGACGAAAAGTGGCTGACCGCAAAAGCGGCCTTCGGCTTCTGGCCTGCGGCGGCGGATGGCGACGACGTTGTGTTGTTTGCTGACGAAAGCCGTAAGGCGCCGCTGGCCACATTGCACACGCTGCGCCAGCAGATGGTGCGCGAGGAGGGGAGACCAAACCTGGCGCTCGCCGATTTCGTGGCCCCCCGCGATAGCGGGCCCGCGGACTATCTGGGTGGCTTTGTCGTGACGGCGGGCCATGGCGAGGAAAACCACATCAAGCGCTTCGAGGCGGATAAGGACGACTACAGCGCCATACTTCTGCGTGCACTGGCCGATCGATTCGCGGAAGCGTTTGCGGAGCGCCTGCATGCCCGGGTCCGCCGCGAGTTCTGGGCCTATGCGCAGGACGAAACCTTCACGAATGAACAATTGATAGCCGAAGCCTATCGCGGCATCCGTCCGGCACCGGGCTATCCGGCGCAGCCCGATCACACGGAGAAAGAAACTCTGTTCCGGATTCTCGAAGCGGAGCCGCGCGCAGGCGTGCGGCTGACGGAAAGTTTCGCCATGTGGCCCGGCCCGTCCGTATCGGGGCTTTACTTCTCGCATCCTGAAAGCCGTTATTTCGGCGTAGGCAAGATCGAGAAGGACCAGGTCGAGGACTATGCCCGCCGCAAGGGCTGGCCGATCGAGGTCGCGGAGCGCTGGCTGGGCCCCCTCTTAAATTACGATCCCAGAGCACAGGCGGCGTGAACCAAATCTGTAGTCCATCCGTATACCCCACAGACCCGTAATTAGATCATTGGGGATAGGATGGGGTGGAGACAGCTGGGCTTGGGGCTCGCTTTATATGTGGGCGCGTCCAGCGCTCTCGCCGCCGGCAATGATGACATCGCTCGCGGACTTTCCGCCGTCAATCGCGGCGACAATGGCAGCGCCATAGCGTATTTCTCGGCGGCGCTCGCAAACGGGGATCTCGACGCTGGCCTGGCAAAGATCGCCTATTTCGATCGCGCCCGGGCCTATATGAATGAAGAGGCTTGCGGCTCTGCCGTCGCCGATCTCACCCAGGCGATCAGTCTGAAACCCGGCAATGCCGACGACTACATGATGCGCGGCAAGGCCTATCGCTGCGCCGGCCGATATGCCGAGGCTATCTCGGACTATACCGAAGTTATCCGGCTGAAGCCGTCGGGCAACGCCTATTGGCAGCGCGCGCTCGCGCGCTACAACGCCGGCGATTTCGAAGGCTCGGCCACGGACAGCCAGGCCGCCATGCTGTTCGCGCCGAAATGGCCCTATCCGTTGCTCTGGTACTCGATCGCGCGCATGCGCGAAGGCAAGTTCGAAGCGAGCGACCTGGCCGGAAAGACAGACCTTATCGATATGAATACCTGGCCCGGCCAGGTGTTCGCGCTCTACAAAGGCGATGCGACGCCGGACGACATTTTGCGCGCGGCTCATGTTGGCGATGCCAGCGCGGTTCGGGACAATCTGTGTGAGGCCCACTTCTATCTGGCGGAGTGGATGCTCTCGAAACAAGGCGTGGACGCGGCGGTGCCGCTATTCGAAGACGTCCGCGACAATTGCCGGCACGATTTTATCGAATATTCCGCCGCCGGCGCCGAACTCGCCCGGCTGCGCTGAACGCGGCGCAGGCCCCCTGTGACCGGCCGCTCACAATGATGGCCGGCTCGCTCCTCCATTCCGCCAGGCCTGCCGTGTGGCTCAGTTCGGCGGATTGTTCGCCTCGATGAACTTCATCGTCGCATTCAGCATCTGAAAACGTGTCTCGCTGCGCGACAGCCAGTGGTCTTCGCCATCCAATTTGACGAATTCGACCTGTTTGCCGGCGTCCTTCAGCGCGTCCGCCATGTCCTCGCTTTGCTCGATCGGAACGACCGTGTCGTCGCGGCCATGGATGAGGAGGATCGGAATGGTTGCCTTGTCGACGTGCTTGATCGGAGATATCGCATCGAGCGCGGGATCGTCGGTGCTGCTCACGCCGAGGAAGCGATCCCAGAAGCGCGTGTTCAGATTGTCTGAACGCACACTTTCGCGCTCCATGTAACGCAGGAAATCATGCAAGTCTGACAGGCCGGCGTCGGATACGGCGCAGCGATAGACACCGGTGTCCATGGTCGCCCCCGCCAACGCCGCGTAGCCGCCATAGCTCGCGCCGACAATGCAAACGCGCTTGGGGTCGATGGTCCCCTTGGCTGCCAGCGCGCGCACGCCGTCGGACAGATCCGTCTGCATCTTGCGGCCGAACTCGCCAAATCCGGCGGACAACAAATCCCAGCCGAAGCCTGCGGAGCCGCGGAACTGCGGCTGCAGCACGGCATACCCGCGCGAGGCGATAGCCTGCGACAGCCAGTCGAAGCCGGGAAGATCGCGCGCGTGCGGGCCGCCATGCGGCAGCACGATCAGCGGAAGGTTCTGAGGTGCGCGATTTTTCGGAAGCGTGAGATAGCCGGAAATGGGCCGTCCGTCCGCGGCGTTGTAGGTGATCCACTTCACTGGCGCGTAGTCGTCGGGGCCGATGTCCTTGTATTCCGGTCCGATCGGATCGGCCTTATGTGTCGTCATGTCGACGAGATAGTAGACGTCGCCGTACTCCGCGCCTGAGATGCGCAAAACGATCCTGTTCCAGTTTTCCGACCACGACACCAATTCGACGTTGTCGGCGGCGGGGAAGGCCGCCTTTGCGCTGCGCCATACCGTTTCGGCGCGCGCCGGAAAGAACACGTAGTCGGTCTTGTCCGTCAATTGCACACCGCCAATGACGCGGCTGTTGGAGGGATCGAGAATGAGATCGTCGAAACCCAGCAACGATTTGGGGGCGGGTGTGGAACTGCCGTCCTTCAGCGACACCCGCTGGATGTCGGCCTGACCTTTATTATGGGTCTCCACCAAAACTGCCGTGCCGTCCACGCTCAATCCGTCCATGTCCGGCGTTTCGATTGCCGCGGGAATATCGAGCGATTTTTTCCATGAATCATCGCTCTGTACCTGCAAGGTCCAATGCTGCGTGTTTTCGTTGTAGTCGGCCTGGGCGACGATTTCGCCCTGCGCATCGACAATCCAGTCGGTGTCTGTTCCGCCGCCTTTGACGAACCGCGTGCGTCCTGTGTCCAGATCGACTTTGAACAGCGCGCGCTTGCCTGAATCCGCCGGAAAATAGATGCCTTCCACGAAGGCGACGACACGTCCGTCGACGTTGCGGACGCGGGGAATCCCAGTGATGACATTCATCGTCTGAACGCCGTCGTCGCCGTGCTCCATCATCGGGATCGATTCGTGGGTATCGACATTGAAGACCTGCGCCATGGACCATTCCTGTCGCGGCCCGATCAGGCCCATGACCTGAGACGTCGTCGAAGTGGTCAGCAAAAGGTGTTTGTCGTCCGCCCAGGAAAGATCGCGAAGTTTCGCGTCGGCGATATTGATCGCGCCGATTATTTTGCGGTCCTGCAGTGTCTGGATGACGACCAGCCGCTTCGTGTCCGTGTTCGCCGCGTAAGCCAATGTGTTGCCGTCGGGTGAAATCGTGACTTTTTCGAGGGTCGGAAGACGGCCGTACGTTTCGAGAGGCGCGGCCATGGCGCGCGCGCCGAAAAATGCGGCCAATGCGGCCGCAGCCAATATCCGAACTGTCATAAATCCCCCCACACGCCGATCAGGCTGGCAATTATAGCATTTTTTATGTCGCCTGCCATTTACGGGACGCCGG
>DATKON010000121.1:0-16563 GCA_035524575.1 Rhizomicrobium sp. | reverse complement strand
CCTGCGGGTGGCGAAGGTCAACACCCCGATCATGATCCTTTCGGGCACCAGCGAGATCGACACCAAGGTCAAGACGCTCGGCGGCGGCGCCGACGACTACATGACCAAGCCCTTCCACAAGGAAGAGCTGGTCGCTCGCATCCAGGCGGTGGTCCGCCGTTCCAAGGGCCATTCGCAGTCGGTGATCACGACCGGTAAGCTTACCGTCAATCTCGACGCCAAGACGGTCGAAGTCGACGGCAGCCGCGTGCATCTGACCGGCAAGGAATATCAGATGCTCGAGCTGCTGTCGCTCAGGAAGGGCACGACGCTCACCAAGGAGATGTTCCTCAATCATCTCTATGGCGGCATGGACGAGCCCGAGCTGAAGATCATCGACGTCTTCATCTGCAAGCTGCGCAAGAAGCTCGCGGCGGCAACCAACGGCGACAACTACATCGAAACCGTCTGGGGCCGCGGCTATGTGCTGCGCGACCCGTCGGAAGAGATTGCGGCTTAAGCCGCACCACAGCCTCGCGACGAAGGGCGCCCCTGCGGCGCCCTTTGTGCTTCTGCGCTCCTCCCCTGCGCCCAGGGGCAGCGCGAAAATGCGCGCCCCGCCTGCGGTCCCGGCAGCGCCGGCATATCGGCGCGAGATCATCGCATCGCATCGCGCCGGCGCGCGTTTTCCCTGCGTTGCGTTTGCGCCGGCACATTCCCGAGCCCAACCTGGATTGCCTTCGCGAGGGCGATCACCTGGGGCGGCGCCGTGCCGGATCCGTCCGCTGCCGACGGCGCGCCGCCGTCGAGAGTGCATTGCAGCACAGCGCGGCATTGGATAATCCGCTTCGCAATGGTAGCTTCGCGCCCTGCATATCTCTTCGGGGGCGTAGCGATCATGCAATCAGCGGGCAAAATCTGGATACGTGTGGCCGTGCTTGCGGCGACGACAATGCTTATCGGCTCAACCAGCGCGTCCGCCTATACCGACGAGCAGCGCAAATGGTGCTACGCACCGGAAGCGACCGATGAGCAGACCATCGACGGCTGTACGGCACTTGCGCAGTCGGGGCAGTTCAGCGGACGCGACCTCGCCATCATTCTCTACGATCGCGGCCTCTCCTACGAGAACACCAAGCAATACAACCTCGCCATGGCGGATTTCTCGCAGGCCGTCGGGCTCGATCCGACCTATGCCGACGCGTTCGACGACAGGGGAAATGTCTACACGAAGACCGGCGACTATAACCATGCGATCGCCGATTACGATCGCGCCATTTCGCTGAAATCCGACGTCGCGCTCTACTATAGCAATCGCGGATACACCTATTACCTCAAAGGCGACAACGATGCGGCGCTGACGGATCTCGATCGCGCCATCAGCCTCGACCAGAAGACAGGACGCATATACGTCAACCGCGCACTCGCCCGCTTCGCGAAGCACGACTGCCAGGGCACCGTGGACGACCTTCTGGCCGCAAAGCGGCTCAACTGGAACTACACCGTGTCCGACGCGATGAAAGCGCAATGCGGCAGCGCCATGGCGCAGATGGTCGGAAAATAGAGCCGGCCGGGATCGATTGAGCGCTTGAGATAGTAGACTTCCGCCGCACACGATGGCCTTGCGGCCTCCCTATTCCCAGATCCATTCAGCCGCCCGTCAAATCGAGAAATCCATGGTTTCGCCGCCCATGGCGACGAAGCCGGCATTCAGCGATCCCTTATCCGCATTCAGATAGGCATGGTTCGAGGCGGCGTGAGCGTCGCGGAAGTAGCGCTGCATCGGATTGGAAAGACGAAGACCTCGCCCGCCCGACGCCTTGAACATCAGTTCGATGGCGCGCATGGCGTCTTTGCCGATTGTCTGGGCGTCCCATTTATTGTTCACGCGTGTGATCAACGGTATGGGCTCGCCGCGCGCGATATAACCCGTCATGTCCGCGAAGTTCGTCTCGAGCCGCGCATGCAGCCCGCGAACGATGGCATCGGCCTCCGCCACGCGCTGCCGCACGAAGGGATCCTCGATGGACGCCGCGTGCGTATAGCTGTCGCGGCGGGATTTCATCTGCGCACAGAACGTCTCCACGGCGCCGTCCGCCATGCCCAGCACGACACTCGCGAGGCAATAGGCGAAAACGATGCCGAACGGATAGCGGTAGCAAGGCGCCGTAAATTCCTTCCGTCCGGGATCCTGCATCAGGAAGGCTTCGGAAAATCTGTGCGTCCGGTAATCCGGAACGAATGCGCGTTTGACCACGATCTCCTTGCTGCCGGTGCCCTTGAGACCGATCACGTGCCAGTCGTCGACGATTTCATAATCGCTGCGCGGGATCAGGAAGGCGCGCATGTCGGGCGCCGGACCTTCAGCCGGTGCAAGGCCGCCGAGAAATGCCCAGCTGCAATGATCGCAGCCGCTCGACCATGGCCAACGACCGCTGATGTAAAATCCTCCCTCCGCCTTCTCGACCGTTCCGAACGGCGCATAGGACGACGAGATGCGCGTGTCGGGGTCTTTCCCCCAGACATCTTCGGCCGCGCGCGGATCCAGCAGCGCAAGCTCCCAATTGTGGATCCCGACGACACAGAGGCACCATGCGCTCGACGGACAGCCGCGCGCGATCTCCATCGCCACGCGAAACAGCACGAGCGGCGACATCTCGTAGCCGCCATACCGCGACGGCTGCACGATGCGGTAGAACCCCGCTTTCTCGAAATCCGCGACTGTTTCGTCGGGCACCCGACGCTGCTCCTCGCAGTCCGCTGCGCGCCCCGCAACGACCGGCACAAGCTCGCGCGCGCGCCGCATCAGCTCCGCTTCCGTCATTGGCATTCTGGCCTTGATGGGCATGCTCATGGTTTCAATCCTTCGCGTTCAGTTGCCGGGCAGCCGTTTGTGTCCCCATGTCGAGGTCGCCTTGTGGCGCGTCACCGTCCAGTCGGGGCCGATGCTGCGCGCACCCCATCCGAATTCGACCTCGAAGCCGCTCGGCGTGTAGGTGTAGAAGGAAAACATATGGTCGTTGGTATGACGGCCGAGCGTATTGGCGATCTTGAGCCCGAGCTTCTCGGCGCGGTCATAGGCGAAGCCGACATCCTCCATGTGCTGGGCCTGCACCATGAAATGGTTCATGTGCTTGGGCGACGGAACCGGCGCAATGGCGATGGTGTGGTGGCGCGGATTGCAGTGGAGGAATGTCAGCTCGAGGGTGGCCGCCGGCCCGAACGGCATGTCGATATGGTCCGACAGCCTGAAGCCGAGGCCCTCCATGTAGAAGCGGAGCGTCTTCTTGACGTCTGCGGCGTAGAGGACGATATGGCCCAGTCCCTGGCCGTCCGTGACGAATCCACGAACGCCCGCCGGCGAGATCATCGGCACATCGAACGCCTCGGTCGCACCGCAATAAAGTTCGACTCTGAGGCCCGACGGATCGGTGCAGGACAGAAGCGCCGTCACGCCGCGCTTCTTGGCGAGCGCAGGCTCCGGCCGGGTCTCGACGCCCAGTGACGCAAGGCGCGCGGCGAGGCCGTCGAGCGCGCCGGGATCCGCCACCTCGAAACCCGCAAAAACAAGGTCGTCACGCGCGCCCTCGCGCACGGCGATCCGCCAGTCGCGGGAGTCAAGACGCAGCTTCAGTGAGTCGGCCGATTCCGAGACATCCATCAGGCCCAGGAAATCGGTGGCGAATATGCGCCACGCTGCGAGGTCCGAAACCTCGAATCCAAGATAACCGAGTGCACTGACGTCCACGCTGTTTCCTCCGGATCTTGTCTTGTTATTGACCGCGGATACTGACGGCCGTCATGCCATCGATCAAATCGATAGGTCGAATAACTGCTATCGACCTCATGGAAGGTTCGGTAGGCTGCCGCATTCTCCGGAGGCGCGCCATGCTGCTGCGGTCAGTCGACCTCAATCTTATTCCGGTGCTTCGCGAGCTCCTGCGCGAACGCAGCGTCTCGCGCGCGGCCGCGAATCTGGGCCTCAGCCAGTCCGCCACCAGCGCCGCGCTATCGCGCCTCAGGACGGCGCTCGGCGATCCCCTGCTGGTGCAGGTTGGCCGGCGCATGGAGCTGACGGATCGCGCCAAGGCGCTGATCGTACCGGTACAGATCGCCAGCGAGTCGGCCGAGGCGGTCTGGACGCGGCGCGAATTCGACCCCAAGAGCGCGAAGCGGCGCTTCGTGATCGCGACCGCCGATTACGTCGCGATCATCCTGGCGCCCGGGCTGATCTCACATTTGCGGCGCCAAGCTCCGGGCCTGACGCTCCAATTCGTGGACCCGACGCGGCGCATGGTCGAGCGGCTCCGCCACGGCGAGATCGATTTCGGAATCCTGCCGAAGGACGTCATTGCGCCGCTCGACACGACCGAGATCCGGACCGCGTTCCTTCTGAAGGACGAGTTCGTCGCCGTGGCGGCGAAGCCCAGGCGCCGTCAGGCCCGGCGCCGCGAGGATGCCTTCGCCACTTTCCGAATCGATCTGCACGAGACACCGTCGCCCGCGGAGCGTTTGATCGCCGGCCACCGCGATCCCATCCCTGTAAGCTACGACTTCCAGCAATTTTCGGTTCTGCCCTTCGTTGCGCTGGAAGCCGGCCTGACCGCGCTGGTGCAGAAGCGTCTGGCGCGCAAACTCGGCCGCTATCTGCCCATCGAAATCGTTCCACCGCCTGGCCCCATGGCGCAGATCGAGCTTCAGGTGCTGTGGAGCGTGGCGCGCCAGGAAGACCAGGCGCATCGCTGGTTTCTGGATCTGCTGAAGCGGACGGCGCGCGCGGAGCAGGATGGCAAAGAGATTGGCTGACGACACGCTTCCGTGCGGCGAGATATCTCGTTCCCGCCTTTGAAACTCACGCGCCTCCCAGGCCGCGGCCAAGCGTTGCCGCAAACACGAAGACTGTTACGACGGCAATGGGGGTGATGACGGGACTGCGCACGAGGACAGCGCACGAATTTGTGATCCTCGACCTGCAGATCACTGCGCGTGGGCGTCCTTTGGCCATTGACGGAACGCATTTCAATACTTTACCGTTTGGTGAAGTTTTGTCTGTCAGTAATCTTCTGAGATTATGGGGAGAAGCGATCATGTCCACGCGTGCCGTCTCACGCCGCAATCTGCTCGAAGCAGCAGGCGGAACCCTCGCCGGAACGGCTCTTCTGCTGGAAGCCTCCGGCGCGCAGGCCTCGACGATGTCCACGACCGAAAAAGTGCTGCGTAAATGGTACGGGCTGTGGGAAACGGAAAAGAAAGATTGGGGCCCCTACGACGCGATGATGGCGGACGATTACACGTTCACGAGCCCGACGCCCGACGACCATATCAGCAAGGCCGCCTTCAAGAAGAATTGCTGGGAAACGCAGGTCAACTATATCCAGAGCTTCGACCTCGAGCTTGTCGCGGTCAAAGGCGACGAGGCGCTCGTAAAATATCTCTGCCACACGCCGAACGGAAAAAGCTTCCGCAATGTGGAGTATTTTCGGCTGCGCGATCAGAAGATCGCCGCGCATGAGTGCTATTTCGGCGGCCACATGACCTACCCGTCATCGGTGAGCGCGCAGAAGAGCTGAACCGGCCGCTCGCGGTCTACCCCGCCAACGCCATCCCGCTCGCGAATTGCAGCGCGGCAAGCCGCGCATAGAGCCCCCCTTTGGCGACGAGCTCGGCGTGGCTGCCTTCAGCGACGACGCGGCCCTGATCCATCACGACGATGCGCTTCAGCTTCTGGATGGTGGCGAGGCGGTGCGCGATGACGATGGTCGTGCGGCCGGCCATGAGATTGGCGAGGCCTGTTTGCACGAGCTGCTCGTTCTCGGCGTCGAGCGCGCTGGTCGCTTCGTCGAGGAGAAGCAGCGGCGCGTCGCGCAGCATGGCGCGCGCAATGGCGAGACGCTGGCGCTGGCCGCCGGACAGCGTCGTGCCGCGCTCGCCGACGCGGCTTTGATAGCCGTCCGGAAGACGTTCGATGAACTCCGCAGCGGCCGCCGCTTCCGCCGCGCGGCGCACGTCGTCGTCGCTCGCCTCGGGCCGTCCATAGCGGATGTTGTCGGCGATGGTGCCGGAGAAGATGGCCGGATCCTGCGCCACCAGGGCGATGTGTTTGCGCAATTCGGCCGGATCGAGCCTCGCGGTGTCGACGCCGTCGAAAATGATCTGGCCTTCCTGTTGCGCAAAGAACCGCAGCAGCAGCTGGAACACGGTCGACTTGCCGGCGCCGGACGGGCCGACGAGCGCGATCGCTTCGCCCGGCGAGACGGCCAGCGAGAAGTTGTCGAGCGCCGCCGTGTCGGGCCGCGTCGGATAGCGGAACGATACGTCGCGGAAAATGACGGCGCCTTCGGCCACGGCCGGCAGATGCGCCGGATTGGCCGGGGCCTTCACCTGCGGTTCGGTGTGAAGCAATTCCATCAGGCGCTCGGACGCGCCGGCGGCGCGCTGCACCTCGCCCCAGGTCTCGCTCAAGGCGCCGACACCGCCGGCGACGATGAAGGCATAGAAGAGGAACTGCACGAGCTGTCCGCCGGTGATGACGTGGTTGGCCACATCGGCCGCACCGATCCAGATGACTCCGATGATCGACGCGGCCGCGCCGAACATCACCGCCGCCGTCATGACCGCTCGCGCCTTGGTGCGCAGCACGGCCACGTCGAACGATATCTCTACCGCGCGCCCGAAAAGCTTCCGGTCGATATCCTCATGCGTGAACGCCTGCACGGTCTGCACGGCGTTGAGCGTCTCGCTGGCGCGGGCGCTCGTGTCGGCGACGCGGTCCTGGCTACTGCGGCTCAGCTTGCGCACCCAGCGTCCGACGACGATGAGCGGCACCATGATGAGAAGCACGGCCAGGATCACCAGCGCCGTCAGCTTCACATTGGTCACGAACATCAGCGTCAACCCGCCCACGAACATGACGAGATTGCGCATGGCGATCGAAACGGAAGAGCCGACCACGGTCTGAATCAGCGTGGTATCGGCGGTGAGGCGCGACAGCACTTCGCCGGTGCGCGTCACTTCGAAGAACGCCGGCGTCAGTCCGATCACATGATCGAAGACGGCGCTGCGAATGTCGGCCACGACGCGCTCGCCGATCCAGGTGACGAAATAGAAACGGAACGACGTTGCGCCCGCCCAGGCCGCCGCCGCGATCAGCAGCGGCAGGAAATATTCCCTGAGCCGCGCGATCGCTGCCGGCCCGAAGCCGAAATCGATCACGTTCCGCATGAGCGCCGGCAGAAGGAGCGTGACGGTGGACGACAGCAGAAGTCCGAAGAGCGCCGCACCGATCTGCCAGCGATAGGGCCTCAAAAAAGGAAACAGCCGCCTCAGCGGCCTTATCGACCGGCTCTTCGCCCGTCCTTGCGCCACATATGCCAGCTGGGTGGCGAATTCCTCGCCGGATTGCGACATGCCCGCCTCATCAAAATCGCATCCGGTATATAGGCATCGGCAAAAGCCTGCCAAGCGACCCTTGAGGCAACCGGGAAATTTGGCTGTTGCCAAGGGTGGTCGTGCGGCAAAAGGCGGCGTAGAAAGCCCCGGCATTCACGGAAAATGACCCATGGACAAGGCACGGCTGACCCGCTTCATCGATCATCTCTGGGACGAGGCCGTGGTGCCGACGCTTGTGGATTACATCCGCATTCCCAACAAATCGCCGGCCTTCGATCCCGACTGGGCGGCCCACGGGCACATGGCGAAGGTCGTGGCGCTGTTCGAGCGCTGGGCGCGGGAGAAGATCGCGGCCATCCCCGGCGCCTCGCTCGAAGTTGTACAGCTGGAGAAGCGCACGCCGCTGATTTTCATCGAATTGCCCGGCGACAGCGACGACACGGTGCTGCTTTACGGCCATCTCGACAAGCAGCCCGAGATGAAAGGCTGGGCCGAAGGCACCGGGCCTTGGACGCCTGTCATCAAGGACGACAAGCTTTTCGGCCGCGGCGGCGCGGACGACGGCTATGCGATGTTCGCGTCGCTGTCGGCGATCCTCGCGCTGGCCGAGCAGAAGACCCCGCGCGCTCGCGCCGTGATCCTGATCGAAGCCTGCGAGGAATCGGGCAGCTACGATCTTCCGTTCTATGTCGATCATCTGGCGCGCCGCATCGGCGATGTGTCGCTGGTCGTCTGTCTCGATTCCGGTTGCGGCGATTACGATCGCTTGTGGCTGACGACGTCGCTGCGCGGCGTGTCGGGCGGCGTTTTGTCGATCCGCGTGCTCGACGAGGGCGTTCATTCGGGTTCGGCTTCGGGCATCGTGCCGTCGAGCTTCCGCATCCTGCGCCAGCTGCTCGCGCGCCTCGAAGACGAAAAGACGGGCGTCCTTGCGCCGAAGGATCTTTACGTCACGATTCCGCAGCAGCGCGTCGATCAGGCCAAGCAGGCGGCGCAGATCCTCGGCAGCCATGTCTTTGACGAATTCCCGTTCGCGAAAGGCGTCGAGCCGGTCACGCGCGATCTCGCCGAGCTGATCCTCAACCGCACCTGGAAGCCGCAGCTCGCCGTCACCGGCATGGATGGACTTCCTCAGCCGGCCAATGCGGGCAATGTGATGCTGCCCGAGACGATTGCAAAGGTCAGCATCCGCCTGCCGCCGACCTTGCCGGCGAAGAAAGTCGACGGCCTGCTGAAAGAACTGTTCGAAGCCTCGCCGCCTTACGGCGCGCAAGTGAGCTTCAAACCCGAAACCGCGATGACAGGTTGGAACGCGCCTCAGCTGGCGCCGTGGCTCGAGACCGCCGTGGTGAACGCATCGCGCGAAACCTTCGGCTCCGAGCCCGCCTATATGGGCGAAGGCGGATCCATCCCGTTCATGGCGATGTTGGGCGAGAAATTCCCCAAGACGCAATTCATCGTGACGGGCGTTCTGGGTCCGCATTCGAACGCGCACGGGCCCAACGAATTCCTGCACATCCCGACCGGCAAACGCGTCACCGCCTGCATCGCGATGATCATGGCGGCGCATTTCGAGAAGGCTGAGCGCTAAACGGAAACGTCGCGCGTAGCACAAGGAAAGAATCTTCACAGGCGACGGTGAGGAGCGCGGCCCTAGTCCGCCGCCCTGAGCCGGTATCCGACACCCTGTTCAGTGACGATGAGCTGCGGCCTGTCAGGATCGGCTTCGAGCTTCTGGCGCAAGGCGCGGATATAGATGCGCAGGTACTGCACGTCTGTCTCGGTGCCCCACACTTCGCGCAGGATGAAGCGGTGCGTCAGCACCTTGCCGGCATGCATGACGAGAAGCCGCAGGAGATCGTATTCGCGCGGGCTCAGCTTCACCTCTGCCCCCCGCGCCGTGACGATGCGGCGGACGAGATCGACCGTCAAATCCCCGCTTCTGAAGATCGGCTTTTCGCCCTGCTGCTGCAGGCGATGGCGCAGCGCCGCGCGGATGCGTGCCAGCAACTCCTCGACTCCGAACGGCTTGGTCACGTAATCGTCGGCGCCGAGATCGAGCGCGCGCACCTTGCCGCTTTCGTCGGTGCGGCTCGACAGGACGACGATCGGCGCCGCGGAGCCGCTGTCGCGCAGCGCCCGGATGATCTCGAAACCATCGCTGTCCGGCAGCCCCAGATCGAGCACAACGACATCGGGCGTGTTGCGCCGGAACAGCTCGAGCGCGCCGTGTCCCGACTGCGCTTCGATCACCTGATAGCCTTCGGCGCTGAGGCTGGCGCGCAGGAAGCGACGGATCGCCGGCTCGTCGTCGACGACAAGGACGCGCAGATCCTTGGTCATGCCGCCTTCTCGCTGGGCGCAATGGCCTCGACGGGCAGCGTCACGGTGAAGACGGCGCCGGAGCGGTCGCTGCGGTTTTTCGCGGTGATCGTGCCGCCCATCGCTTCGATGAAGCCGCGACAGATAGCAAGGCCAAGGCCCGTGCCGGCGCGTTTCCGGTCCACCGCGTGCACGCGATAGAACTTGTCGAATATGCGCTCGAGATCGGCAGGCGGGACGCCATCGCCTTCGTCGCTCACCTCAATGCGCACGAGATTGCCTTCGGCGATCGCCTTCACCATCACTTCGGTCCGGGGTGGCGCGTATTTCGCGGCGTTGTCGAGAAGATTGAAGATTACCTGCTCGAGCAGCACGGCATCGAGCCGCGGCATCGGCAGCTCTGGAGCCAATTCGACCTGCACCCGATGCATGCTCAGCACTTTCGACGCACGCCTCAAGGCGCTTCCGATCACATCGGCGAGGTCGGTCGCTTCGGCGCGCACGTCGATGGCGCCCGATTCAAGACGCGTCATGTCGAGCAGGTTGCTGATGAAGCGGTTCAGGCGCTCGGCTTCATCCTGGATCGTGGCAATCAGCTCCTCCTGCTGCTTGACGTCCATCGATCCGTGAAAGGCTCTGAGGCTCGAGGCGGACCCGAGGATCGAGGCGAGCGGCGTCCGCAAATCGTGAGAGATCGAGGTCAGCAATGCCGAGCGCAGGCGCTCCGTCTCCGCCGTCAGCTTGGCACGGTCGATGTCCTGCACGAGATTGACGCGCTCGATGGCGAGTGCGGCCTGATCGGACAGCGCATCGAGCAGGCGCCGCTGATCCGGCGAGAGGATGGGCCCCTGCCGATCGTTGTCGAGGCCGATCACGCCGATGGGGCCCCGGCCCGTGCGCATCGGAAGGAAGAGGCGCTTGGCGCCGGGCAGCGTGTCGGCGCCGCGGCCGGCTGCGCGGAGGTGCTGCCAGGTCCAGGAAGCGGCTGCGAGATCGGCATCGTCGAGCAGGTCTTCGGGCGGATAGCCCGCACGCACCGATACGCCTTCGCCGTCCGGCAACAGCAGCACGACGCGGACCTTCAACATCGCGGCCATCTGATAGACCGTTGCCCACAGAAGATCGTCGAGCGATACGATGCCGGCGAGCTTGCGGCTGAAAAGATAGAGATCCTCCGTCACCTTGGCCCGTTCACGCGCCGTCATCACCTGATCGCGCACGCGCACCATGAGATTGCTGACGATCACCGCGACCAGCGCGAAGAAGAACAGCGCCACCACGTTCTCGCGGTCGCTGATGGTGAATGTGTAGAGCGGCGGCAGGAAGAAGAAATTATAGGCCAGCACGCTTACGAAGCAGGCGAACAGGGACGGCCAGCGGCCGTAGCTGATGGCCGACACCAGGACCGCCGCCATGAACACCAGCGCGATGTTCGAGACGGCAAGCGATTGCTGCAGCACGAGGCCGATCGCCAGCGCCACCGCCACGACGCCGAGACTTCCGACGAACGGCTCCGCCTTGAAGCCATCCGCGGCAGGCGGTGCGCGCGCGGGCTCATCCTTGTCCTTGGCGGAGGTCCGTTCCTCCGAGACTACATGGACGCTGAGATCGCCGGCGCGCCGGATGATCTCGTGCGCGGCTGAAGGTCGGATAAATTCGAGCCAGCGCGGCTGGCGGATGGCCGCGACCACGATATGCGTAAAGTTGTTGCTCTGCGCATAGTCGATCACGCCGTCGGCGACGGTGGACGCGGGGATCGTCACGGCTTCGCCGCCGAGGCGTTCGGCGACGCGCAGGGCCTCTGCGACGCGATCATGTTCGTGTTCGCTGAGGCGCTGGGCTTCCGAAGTCTCCACGTAGATGGCCGTCCAGGAGGCGCGCAGACGATCGGCCAGGCGGCGGCCATAGCGCACGAGCGCCGAGGCGCCGGGCCGCGTACCGACGGCAACCAGCACGCGCTCGCTCGCTTCCCAGGGCCCCTGGATCGCATGCGCCCGCATGTAGTTGACCATCTGCTCGTCGACGCGCTGCGCCGTCCGGCGGAGCGCCAACTCACGCAAGGCGGTCAGGTTTCCGGGCTGGAAATAATGGCGCACGGCGCGCTCGGCCTGTGCAGGGACGTAGACCTTGCCTTCCTTGAGACGCTGGATGAGATCTTCCGGCGTCAGATCGACGAGTTCGACATCGTCGGCACGGTCGAGGATGGAATCGGGCACGGTCTCGCGCACGCGGATGCGCGTAATTCGCGCCACCACATCATTGAGGCTTTCGAGATGCTGGACGTTGAGCGTCGTATAGACGTCGATGCCGGCATCGAGGATTTCCTGCACATCGAGATAGCGCTTGGGATGCCGGCTGCCGGGGACATTGGTGTGCGCGAGCTCGTCCACCAGCACCAGCTTCGGCTTTCGTTGCAGGATCGCGTCGAGATCCATTTCCGCCAGCACGCGCCCCTTATAGGAGAGCCGCTTCTTGGGAATGATCTCGAAGCCTTTGGTGAGCCGGTCGGTTTCGACGCGTCCATGCGTTTCGACCACGCCGATGACGGCATCGATGCCTTCCAGCCGGCGCTGTCGGCCTTGATTCAGCATCTCGAAAGTCTTGCCGACGCCGGGTGCGGCGCCGAGGAACACCTTCAGACGCCCGCGCGATTCCCGGTCCGACTGCTTGAGCAGCGCCTCGGGCGACGGTCTCAAGTCACGATCGGTGCGGTCGTCGCTCATAGCGCGAATCTACGCTTTTGCGCGCGCGAATGCAGCAAAACGCGCAATCCTCCCCCGAACGCAGTTTGGGGGAGGGGGGTCCGCGACCCGCCTGCGCTAAAGCTATGGCGGGTTTGAGTTCGCACGTGGTCCGCCGAAGCCTTGGCGAAGGCGGAAGCGGTGGAGGGGCAGACGGCGGCACAGTTCACGCGAGGTGCACCCTCCGTCTTGCCAGGCTGCGCGAGGCAATCCACCTGCCCCAAACTTCGTTCGGGGGAGGATTAGCGGTGAGCGCGCCGATGACATTGCATGAATCAGTTCTTCGCCATCTGATCGAGCGCCATATTCAGCTTCAGGACATTCACACGCGGCTCGCCGATGATCCCCAGGAAGCGGTCTTCGATATGCGCCTTGACAAGGCTGCGCACCGCATCCTCCGAAAGTCCCCGTGCTTTCGCCACGCGCGGCACCTGGAAATAGGCCGCCGCTGGGGTGATGTCCGGGTCAAAGCCGCTGGCGGACGCGGTCACGAGATCGACGGGAACAGGCGCGTTCGGGTTCTCGGCATGCAGCTTCGCCGCATCACCGGCAATGCGCTTCACCAGCGCCTTCGACGTGGGGCCATAGTTCGAGCCGCCGGAATTGGACGCATCGTAACCATTGCCGGCCGCCGAAGGACGGCCGTGGAAATACTTGTCGCCGGCGAAGCTTTGTCCGATCAGCTCGGAGCCGATCACGGTCTTGCCGTCTTTCGCGTACATGAGGCTGCCGTTGGCCTGATGCGGGAAGATCGCCTGCGCGATGCCCGTCATGCCGAGCGGATAGACGATGCCTGTGATGATGGTCATCACCACGATCATCGCGAAGGCGGGCCAGATTTGTTTCAACATGATGTCCTCACACCAGTCCCATGGCCGAAACGGCCATGTCGATGAGCTTGATGCCCGCGAACGGCACGATGATGCCGCCGAGGCCGTAGACGAGAAGATTGCGCTGCAGAAGCGACGCCGCGCCGATGGCGCGGTATTTCACGCCGCGCAGCGCCAGCGGAATGAGCGCGACGATGATGAGCGCATTGAAGATGATGGCCGAAAGGATGGCGCTCTGCGGCGTATGCAGGCCCATCACATTCAGTGCCTGGAGTTGCGGGTAGAACGCGACGAACATCGCCGGAATGATGGCGAAATACTTTGCCACGTCGTTGGCGATCGAAAAGGTCGTCAGCGCGCCGCGCGTCATCAGCAGCTGCTTGCCGATCTCCACGATCTCGATGAGTTTCGTGGGATCGCTGTCGAGATCGACCATGTTGCCGGCTTCGCGCGCGGCCATGGTACCGGTGTTCATGGCGACACCGACATCGGCCTGGGCCAGCGCCGGCGCATCGTTGGTGCCGTCGCCGCACATGGCGACCAGCTTGCCCTGCGCCTGCTCGTCACGGATCAGCTTCAGCTTCGTCTCGGGCGTCGCCTGCGCGAGGAAATCGTCGACGCCGGATTCGGCGGCGATGGCGGCCGCGGTCAAGGGATTGTCGCCGGTGATCATGACAGTGCGGATACCCATCTTCCGGAGCGCCGCGAACCGCTCGCGGATGCCGCCCTTGACGATGTCCTTCAAATGGATGACGCCCAACAGCTTGCGGTCTTTCGCCACCGCAAGCGGCGTACCGCCGGTCTTGGCGATGCGTTCGGCCAGCGCATTTAATTCGCCGGCGGTCGTAGCGTTCGATTGTCCGGCCCATGAGAGTACGGCATCGACCGCGCCTTTGCGGATGGCAGATCCTTCCATATCCACGCCGGAGATCCGTGTCTGCGCGGAAAACGGAATGAACTGCGCATGCATCGGCGCCATTTCGCGACCGCGCAAGCCATATTTCTCTTTTGCGAGCACAACGATCGAGCGGCCTTCTGGGGTCTCGTCGGAGAGAGACGAAAGCTGGGCAGCGTTTGCGAGATCCCCGGCGGTGACGCCTGTCAGCGGAAGAAACTCGGTCGCCTGACGATTGCCGAGCGTGATCGTGCCGGTCTTGTCGAGCAGCAGCGTGTCGACGTCGCCTGCCGCTTCCACCGCGCGGCCCGACATGGCGAGAACGTTGAAGCGCACGAGCCGGTCCATGCCCGCAATGCCGATGGCAGACAAGAGCGCGCCGATGGTCGTCGGGATCAGCGTCACGAACAGCGCCACCAGCACCAGCACGCTGACATGGCCGCCCGCGTACGCGGCGAAACTCGGGATCGTGGCGACGGCGAAGACGAAGATGATCGTCATGCCGGCGAGCAGGATGTTCAGCGCGATCTCGTTCGGCGTCTTCTGGCGTTCCGCGCCTTCGACCAGCGCGATCATGCGGTCGAGGAAGGTCGAGCCTTGCGCCGCCGTGATCTTCACCTTGATCCAGTCGGAGATGACGGTCGTGCCGCCCGTGACGGCGGAACGGTCGCCGCCCGACTCGCGGATGACCGGCGCGGACTCGCCTGTGATCGCCGCTTCGTTGACGGACGCCACGCCTTCGATGACTTCGCCGTCGCTGGGGATCAGATCGCCTGCTTCCACCAGCACGATGTCGCCCGGCTTGAGGGCCGTCGCCGCCACGGTGCGCCAATTGGCGACGCCCTTCTCGAGCAGCTTTGCACTGGCTTCAGTCTTGGTGCGCCGGAGCGAAGCGGCCTGCGCCTTGCCGCGTCCTTCGGCGACGGCCTCCGCGAAATTCGCGAACACGACCGTGAACCACAGCCAGATGTTGATCTGCAATGAAAAGCCGAGATTCCCGCCGCCGGTGAATAGATCGCGGAGAAACAGGAACGTCGTCAGCGTCGCCACGATCTCGACCACGAACATGACCGGGTTGGAGATCATGTGTCGGGGATCGAGCTTCTTGAATGCGTCGCCGATGGCGGGGAACAGGATGCTTGTATCCGTCAGGGTCGAGACGGGCATCCGCTTGCGGATTTTTTCCACGCCCAGAGGTGTCGCTGCGTCCATGGTCTTGTGCTCTCAATAGAGATTGTGGGCCTGCATCGCGAAATGCTCGACGATGGGTCCGAGTGAAAGTGCGGGGAAATAAGTCAGGCCGCCCATGATGAGGATGACGCCGACGACGAGTCCGACGAAGAGCGGGCCGGTGGTCGGGAAGGTGCCTGCGGAAGCCGGCACGATCTTCTTCGCGGCCAGCGAACCCGCCACCGCCATCATCGGCACGATCATCAGGAAGCGGCCGATGAACATCGCCGCACCCAATGTCGAATCGTAGAACGGTGTGTTGGCGTTGAGGCCGCCGAAGGCACTGCCGTTGTTGCCGGTCGCCGACGTGTAAGCGTAGAGAATCTCGCTAAAGCCGTGCGGGCCGGCATTGTTGAGGCTCGACAGCGCGCCAAGCGAAGGCACAGCGGCCAGAGCCGCGAAGCCCAGGATCGACAATGGCAGGATGAGAATGGCGAGTATCGCCATCTTCACTTCTTTCGACTCGAGCTTCTTGCCGAGATACTCCGGCGTGCGTCCGACCATGAGCCCCGCTACGAACATGGCGATGATGACGAAGAGCAGCATCCCGTAGAGGCCCGAACCCACGCCGCCGAAGATGATCTCGCCCAGCTGGATGTTGAGCATCGGGATCATTCCGCCGAGCGGCATGAAGCTGTCGAGCCAGCCGTTGATCGCGCCGCAGGACGCATCGGTCGTGACGGTGGCGAAAAGGGAGCTCTGGGCTATCCCGAAGCGGACTTCCTTGCCTTCCATGTTGCCGCCGGATTGCAGCGCTGACACCGTCTGATCGATATGCATGCCGGCATAGGCGGGATTGGGCTGGCTTTCCGCCCAATAGACGGTCGTCGTTCCGGCGAACCAGAGGACACCCATGACGGCGAAGATCGCCCAACCCTGACGCTGGCTGCCGACCATGCGGCCGAAGAAATTCGTCAGCGCGGCACCCATCGAGAAAATCAGGATCATCTGCACGAAATCGGTGATCGCGTTCGGATTCTCGAACGGATGCGAGGAGTTCGCGTTGAAGAAGCCGCCGCCGTTCGTTCCCATCATCTTGATGACTTCCTGGGAGGCGACGGGACCCTGCGCGATGATCTGCTTGGCGCCCTCGATCGTCGTGGCGATCGTGTAGTTCGCGAGGTTTTGCGGCGCCCCCTGCCAGACGAAGAAAAGGCCGACGACAATAGCGATTGGT
>DATKON010000120.1:0-19581 GCA_035524575.1 Rhizomicrobium sp. | reverse complement strand
CCCGCCCCCTGTAAGGGCGGCCCCAGGGGCCGATGCAAGCGCCCGCCGCCGCGCCCTACCAATCCAGATCGGCGAGCAGCCCCGCGTAGACCTCGATCCCGTCCCACAGGTTGCCCAGGCGCAGGTTCTCGTTCCGGGCGTGCTGGTTGTCGTCGTAGTTGGCGATGGAGACGCCGACCATGGGGCAATGGAGCTGGTTGACGACGTCGGCCATGCCGGAGCTGGCGCCCACGATGGGAAGCTCGATCACGGGAGTGCCGACCGTGCGGCTGATCGCGGCCGCGACGGCTTTCGCGGGCGGCGCGTCCAGCGGCGCGCTCACCGCTTCGCTCTCGCCCCTGTCCCACACGATCCTGATCACCTTCGGATGGCCGAGCCGCGTCGCGATGTCGGGATCCGCGCGCACGATGAACCAGCCTTCGCGCACCAGATAATTCTCGAGCAGCGCGTGCACGCGCGCCGGTTTCTCGCCGGGCGCCAGGCGGAAATCGAAGGAGGCATTTGCTTCGGTGGCGATCGCGTTGGCGGCGTTGGGGCCTTCGTCGCCCGCATGGATGGCGCGCACATTGAGCGTGGGCGACAGGTAACCGTCGGCGAGACGCGCAGGGCCGATGGTGCGGCCGAGGCCCAGCGCCGTCTTCAATTGCGCTTCCACCGGCGGCAGCGCGGCGAGCGCGGCGCGCTGCGCGGGCGTCACCGGCGCCACGTCGTCGTAGAAATGGGGGATGCGGATGTGGCCGTCGTCGTCGCGCAGGCTCGTCACCAGCTCGGCGATCATCACCGCGGGCGACGGCGCCCAGCTGCCGTAATGGCCGTCGTGCAGCGGCTTCGTCGGCCCATAGACGGTGGCCTCGAAGCTCGCGATGCCGCGATTGCCGAAATTGATCATCTGCCGGCCGCTCTGATGCATGGGGCCGTCGCCCATGATGAGGAGATCGCAATGCAGCAGCGCCAGGTTGTCGGCCACGATTTTCGCCAGATGCGGCGAGCCCTGCTCCTCCTCGCCTTCGTAGAGGAGCTTGATGTTGACGGAGGGTTTGATGCCGGCGGCCTTCAGCGCATCGAATCCCGAGAGAAACGCCTCGATCGTGCCTTTGTCGTCGCCCGCCGCGCGCGCATAGATGCGCCCGTTGGGATCGAGCGGGCCGGGTGCGGCTTCCCAGTCGATCGGCCTGGCTTCGGGAAGCGCCGTGCGCATCGAAGGCCTGAAGGGATCGGCGATCCAGCCTTTCTGGTTCACCGGCTGGCCGTCGTAATGGGCATAGAAGAGAACGGTGCGCACGGCGCCGGGCACGGTCATCTCGGCGAAGACGGAGGGCGGCGTGCCGGGCGCGGCGGCCAGGATCTTCGTCGCGAAGCCGCGCTCTTTCAGCAGGCTCTCGAGATAGGCCGCGTTCTTCTCGACATCGGAGACGTTGGTGGCGACGTCGGGCAGCGCGAGGAAATTCATGAAATCGAGCACGATCTCCTTCTCATGCGCCTGGCGCCACAGGCGCACCCTGTCGGCGATCGCGTCGGCGTGGGCGGCGGAGGCGGCGACACTCGCGAAGACCGCCGCGACGACGATGCGTTTCATTCGGAAGACCCCTTCAAGCAGCACGGACCCACCTCCCCCTCGCGGGGAGGTCGGCGAGCCTATCAGTTTGGATGATGCCAATCACAGGGCGCGAGCCGGGTGGGGGGCGGAGACACCTGCGCGACCCCCACCCGAAAATCGCTTTGCGATTTTCGACCTCCTCCGCCTTCGCGAAGGCTTCGGCGGACCAAGTGCATGCTCAAGCCCACCGAAGCTTCAGCGTAGGTGGGCCGCAAGGGGGAGGTGGGATTTGCGTTCGCGTCCTCGCAAGGGGGAGGTGGAACTTCACAGCGTCCCGCCGCTCACCTCGATCACGCTGCCCGTCGTGAAGCTGGAGCTGGGGCTCACGAGATAGAGCGCGGCGGTGACGATCTCGTGCGGCAGGCCGGGGCGGCCGAGCGCGTTGTGCGCGCGGCTGCGCTGCTCTTCGGGCCAGGCCTTGGCGATGTCGGTCAGGAACGGGCCCGCCATGATCGCGTTGACGCGCACGGCCGGCGCGTATTCCTGCGCGAAGGCGTGCGTCAGTGCGTTGAGCGCGGCCTTGGCGCCGGCGTAAGCCGCAAAGCGCGGATGCGGCCGGATGGCGCCGGTGGACGAGATGTTGACGACGGCGCCGCCCCGGCCCTTCGCCATGCGATCGCCGATGAGCGCGGTCAGCCGGAACGGGCCCTTGAAGTTCACCGCGACGACCTTGTCGAACAGCGCTTCGCTCACCTCGCGCGACGACGGCGCCAAGGGCGACATGCCGGCATTGTTGACGAGGATGTCGATGCGGCCGAAGGCGCCGTAGGCGGCGTCGACGAGGCCTTCGAGGCCGTCCCATGCGCCGACATGGGCGCCATAGGCGAGCGCCTTGCGGCCGAGGCTGCGCACTTCGGCGGCGGCGGCCTCGCAGGCCTCCGTCTTGCGGCTGGCGATGACGACATCGGCGCCGGCGCGCGCAAAGGCGCGGACCATCTCGAGGCCGAGGCCTCTCGAGCCGCCGGTGACGAGCGCGACCTTGCCGGAAAGATCGAACAGCGCATGCGGCGAGGCGACGGACATGGCGGAGATCCTGTGTTGCGGGCGGGACAGCTTAGCAACTGGGCGCGGGCGGCGAGAAAGATTTTAGCGCGGGGGACGCAGAGGCTGCGCAGGGGGCGCAGGGGATCGCGTCTCGCCGTCTGGACCGCGCGAAGCGCAAAAAAATAATTTTACCACTGAGGCAGTGAGACAGTGAGGTACTCGGTCTCTCACTGCCTCACTGCCTCAGTGGTAAGATATTTTTCTGCGCTGCGCGCGCGATGCTTCAAGACCGGGCTCAATTTTCCCCTGCGTCCACCGCGCAGCCTCCGCGACCTCTGCGCTGAATCTTTCTTTTCCACCAGTCGCATCCCCCCACGCAAGATGGGAGCGCGTCCTAATCCGGCTGCGCCACGGCTTTGCGCAAGGCGGCGACGTCGTGCGCCGTGAGGTTCGAGGGCCTGGCGCCGAAGCGCGCCGTCACGTAATTCGCCACCGCCGCGATCTCCGCATCGGAATAGGCGGCTCCGAAGGACGGCATCGCGACGTCGCCGTCCAGCGACGAGCGGTGCACGCCGGCGATGACGGCCTGCGCCACATTCCCGCCGCCCGGATCGTTGACGGCGCGCGCGCCGGTCAGCGTCGCGTAAGGCGTGATGGCGGAAATGCCCGTCCAGCTGTGACAGCTTGCGCAGGCGCCTTCATAGATCTCCTTGCCGCGCGCATCGGCGATGGCGACGCCTTCCTTCGGCGAGGCGGGCGCGGGCGGCGCGAGCGCCGGAAGGTCGGAGGTCTCAGCCGGAATGCTGCGCAGATACGCCACCAGCGCGTGGATGTCTTCCGGCGGCATGCGGCTGAAGCTCTGGTCCACCGCTTCGCCCATAGGCCCTGCGGCCGTGCCGTGGCCCATCGCGTGGCCGCTCGAGAGATAATCGAACAGCTGATTGTCCGACCAGGCGCCGATGCCGGTGGCGCTGTCGTTGGTGATGTTGTAGGCGCGCCAGCCGGCGTTCACTTCGCCCGCGAATTTGCGCCGGTTGTCGAGCGCGAAAGCCAGATTGCGCGGCGTGTGGCATTCGCCGCAATGCGCCAGCGCTTCGGCGATGTAGGCGCCGCGGTTCCATTGCGGGCTTTGCGCCGTATCCGGCCTGAAGCGCTCGTCGGCGGCGAAGAACAGGTTCCAGACGCCCATCAGCCAGCGCTGGTTGAACGGAAAGCGCAGCGTGTTGTCCGGGATGTCGGCATGCACCGGCGGCAGGCTGAACAGATAGGCCTTGATCGCCAGCGCGTCGGCGTCGGTGATGCGGGTGAAGGACGCGTAAGGCATCGCGGGATAAAGATGCTGCCCCTCGTCGTCGAGGCCCTTGTGCACCGCGTTCAGGAACTGCGCATCGGTCCAGTTGCCGATGCCTGTCTCCTTGTCCGGCGTGATGTTGGGCGAATAGATCGTGCCGAAGGGCAGCGTGAACGCGAAGCCGCCGGCATAAGGCGTGCCGCCTTTCGCCGTGTGGCAGACCTCGCAGTCGGCCGCCTTCGCCAGCCATGCGCCGCGCTCGACGAGGCTCGCGGTCTTCAGCGACGCCGGAACACCGGTGGGATCGGCGCCTTTGTAATCGGACAGCGCGACCTTCTCGCCCTGTGCGAAGGCGAGCGGGCCGGGACCGGTGACGATCCAAAGTCCCGCCGCGACGATCACGGCGACGACGACGGCGATCGCGATGAGGATGCGCCGCATCGTGTGGCTGCGGCCGAGATACCACTCTCTCATGCCTGTTTCCTCCCCGCGAGGACTTCGCGATCGACCGGCATGCGCCGAAGCGGAATGCCCGTCGCGGCAAAGATCGCGTTGCGCAGCGCAGGCGGTCCCGCCGTCACACCCGTCTCGCCGATGCCGCCGGGCGGCTCCGCGCTTTTGACCACATGCACCGCGATCGGCGGCGTCTGGTCGATGCGGAGCATGCGGTAGTCGTTGAAGTTGCTGAGCTGCACGCGGCCATGCTTGATCGGCACGTCGCCATAGAGCGCAGCCGTGAGGCCGAAGATGAGCCCGCCCTGCAATTGCGCTTCGATCGTATCGGGATTGACGGCGATGCCGGTGTCGACGGCGCAGGTGACGCGGCGAAGGCGCACCTCGCCGTCATGATCGACTTCGGCTTCGACAACGGTCGCGATGTAGCTCGCAAAGGACGGCTGCACCGAGACACCGCGCCCGACACGTTCCGGCAGCGGCGATCCCCAGCCCGATTTCTCCGCCACCAGCTTCAGCACCGCCTGGTGCCGCGGCGAGCCGTGAAGGTGATCGAGGCGGAATTGCACCGGATCCTTGCCCGCTTTCTTCGCGAGCTCGTCCATGAAGCATTCGATGGCGAAGACGTTGTTGTTGGGTCCGACGCCGCGCCAGAAGCCGGTCGTCACGCCGGGCGGCTCGCAGCGCACCACCTCCACGCGGAAATCGGGAAGGTCGTACGGCGTGTCGACGGCGCTGTCGACCGTGTCGAAATCGATGTCGTGATTGCCGGTGAAGGCCGGCGGCAACCAGCGCGCGACGACCGAGGAGCCGGATACCTTGTATTTCCAGCCCTTGATCCTTCCGTCTTTCAGGCTCGCCTGGATGACGTCGCGATAGACGGGACGATAGACGTCGTGGCGCAGATCTTCCTCGCGCGTCCACACGACTTTCACAGGCTCGCCGTTCAGATGCTGCGCGACGCGGATGGCCTTGAGCGCCATGTCGGGCTCGAGCCTGCGCCCGAAGCCGCCGCCCAGAAGATGATTGTGCACGATGACTTTCTCAGGCGGCAGGCCGGTCAGCTGCGCCGCCGTCGACTGCACGCGCGCCATGATCTGCGTGCCGAGCCAGATCTCGCAGGAGTCCGGTTTCAGCTGCACCGTGCAGTTCATCGGCTCCATTGTCGCATGCGCCAGGAACGGCATCTCGTAAGCCGCCTCGACTTTCTCGCCGTCGCCGAGCGCCTTCGCCGCATCGCCGCGCTGCTTGGCGACAAGACCGTCCTTCCTGCTGGCCGCGCGCAGCTCGTTCCATATCTGAGCGGAATTCACCTTCGCATTGGCGCCGTCGTTCCAGGTGACATTTGCAGCCTCGAGGCCTTTTTTCGCGGCCCAGAAATGCTGGCCCACCACCGCCACCATGTCGTCGAGCACGATCACCTTCTCGACGCCGGGCACCTTCATCGCCGCGGCTTGGTCGACCTGCGCAACCTTGCCGCCCAGGACGGGCGATGCCTCGATGGTCGCGAACTTCATGCCGGGCAGCATCGCATCGATGCCGTAGACGACCTTGCCGTCCGTCTTGTTCGGCGTGTCGAGGCGCTTCACGCGCCTGCCGATGAGCACGAAATCCTTGGGGTCCTTGAGCGTCACGTTTTTCGGCGGCGCGACCTTGGCCGCCGCATCGACAAGCTGGCCGTAAGCGAGCTTGCGCCCCGACGCCGTATGCGTGACGACGCTGTTCGCCGCCGTGCAGCTCGCCGGATCGACTTTCCATTGCTGTGCCGCCGCCTCAACCAGCATCGCTTTCGCGGTCGCGCCGGCGGTGCGCAAGGGTTTCCACCAGGCGCGCACGGAATTGGAGTTGCCCGTCGCCTGCACGCCGAGCATCGGATTGGCATAGAGCTTTTCATTCGCCGGCGCGTGCTCGAACGCGACCTGCGCGAAATCCGCATCCAGCTCCTCGGCGATGATCATCGGGATCGAGGTGTAGACGCCTTGTCCCATCTCGACCTGCGGCATCACAAGCGTGATCTTTCCCGTGCGATCGATGCGGATGAAGGCGTTCGGCGCGAACTTGCCCTGCGTCGAGTCGGGCGCTTCTTCGGGCTCGGTGAAGGCGCGCACGGGCAGATGAAAGGCGAACAGGAACGTGCCGGTGAGACCTGTTGCCAGAACGCCGCGGCGCGTGGTGTCGAGCTTAGCCATTCTTCGCCTCCTCGCGTTCACCGGCGGCGCGCTTGATGGCTTCGCGGATGCGTACATAGGTGCCGCAGCGGCAGATATTGCCCGCCATAGCGGCATTGATGTCGCTGTCGTCGGGATGCGGGGTCGAAGCGAGCAGCGCCGCCGCGGACATGATCTGGCCCGACTGGCAATAGCCGCACTGGATGACTTCGAGAGCGAGCCAGGCTTTCTGCACGCGCGCACCCGCATCCGTAGCGCCGATGCCTTCGATGGTGGTCACCGCGCGATCGCCGACGGCGCTGACCGGCAAGAGACAGGAGCGCACCGGCTTGCCGTCGACATGCACCGTGCAGGCGCCGCATTGCGCAATGCCGCAACCGAATTTCGTGCCGGTCATCCCGAGGACATCGCGCAGCACCCAGAGCAGCGGCGTGTCGGGCGGCGCGTCGAAGGTCTTCTCTTCCCCGTTGATGTGAAGCGTCGTCATGCCCGGATACCCTTCTCGAATCTGTCGGGAACGATACTCCTTTGTCCGAAAATCGTGCGGCCAAATTCGGTCGCGCCGCGGACAAAAGCGACCCGATTCCAGAGACGGAATGGTGGATATTGGCTAACCGCTTTAAGCAGCAAGAGATTATAGCGCTTCGACGCGTTCGGGGTGTCCCGACCATTTCCACGCCATGGTGGGCCGCGAGATGCCGAGCATCATGCCGCCGAGCGCGGACGGATGGAGCCAGAGCTGGTCGGCGCTTTCGCTGGCACTGCGCGTTTCGGGCCGATCGACGGTGATGCCGGCGCCCGCGTCTTTCGCCGCGGCTTCGATCTTCAACATCGCCGCGCTTTCGGCAAACGCCATGTAGAACGAGGCGCCTTCGCGCGCGTAGTAGCGGCCCATCGTCTTCGTCATATCGGTCGGCGTGATCACTTCGAAACGATGCAACGCGCCTTCACGGAACAGCGTGAGCACGCCCGTGTATCCGAACGTGTCCGACGTGATGGTCGTGAAATGCGTCTTGTCGAGATCGAAAACCTCGGCGATGCGATCGACTGCGCGCGCCTGATCGGCGGCGAGAACCGTCGCTTCGTAGAGAAAATCGATATCTCCGGCTTTCTCCCGCGCCTGCTCGTCCGAGACCACAAAGCGAATCGGCGCGCCTTCGATTTCGATCGTGATGAGGTGGCGGCCGCGTTCGGTGAGAACCGCCGCACCGGAATTGCGCGCCTGATCGGCGACTTTTCCCGCCTTCGGCGACGAAGCTCCGGCGGCGAAGAGATGTGCCCGGCCGCGGCGTTTAAGCTCGTCGGCCAGAATCCCCGCGCCGTCCGGCTCCAGAAGCTCGATATCGGACCGGCCTGCACGCAAGGTGATGCGGTTCGCCGACAAGGATACGAGCCGATCGCGCCGGACTTCCTCCGCGCCGACAAGCGCGAACCACTTCTCCTTCGTGGCGTCCGCATCCGGCACGGCAACGAGCACGCGGTCGATCTCGGTCAGCATGGCAGTCCTCTCCCATGCCGATCCTAGAACCGTACCGCCGCCCGACGCAAAGCGAGGCTCGTTCAGCCTTCGTATTTGAACGAGAGCGAAACGCGTGCGCGATAGGCCACGACCTTGCCGTCATCGACCTTCACGTCCATCTCCTTGATTTCCGCGATGCGCAAATCCCGCAGCGATTTTGCGGCGGTTTCCACGGCGTGCTTCACCGCCTCCTCCCAGGAAGTCGGACTCGTGCCGACGATTTCGGTGACGCGATAGACCGCATGCTCGCTAGTTGCCATGTCGTTCTCCCGTTGCTTCGAGAACGCCCTAGCCCGGCGACGATCCTGCGCCCCCGGGCCTTAACCTGCAAGGAGCCTAGATCAGGTCTCCGCCGGCGGCCGACGCCGTGGTGCCGAACTTCTCATAGGCCTTGATGACGTTCCTGCCGACCGTCCAGCGATGAACCTCGTCCGGCCCGTCGACGAGACGCTGCGATCGGATATGCGTGTACCACGACGCCAGCGGCGTATCGGCGCTGTAGCCGAGCGCGCCATGCAGCTGGATCGCCGTGTCGACGACTTTGTGCACCATGTGCGCCAGGAATACTTTTGCGATCGAGTTCTCTTGTCGGAGATCGAGGCCCTTCTCCGCTTTATAGGCGATGTGCAACAGCATCAGCCGCGCCATGTAGAGCTCGCTGGCGCAATCGGCCAGCATCCACTGCACGCCCTGCCGCTCGGAAAGCTTCTTACCGAAGGTCGAACGGTTGGTGACGTGCTTCGCGGCCAGATCGAGCGCACGCTGCGCCATTGCGACATTGTGCATGCCGTGGCGGAGACGTCCGTAAGCGAGGCGATGCTGGCCCATGTTGAAGCCATTGCCTTCACCGCCGAGGATGTTTTCGGCGGGCACGCGGAGGTTTTTGATCTCGATCTCGGCATGCCCGCCGCCCAGGATGTGCGAGAGCGGACCCTCCATCGCCATCGTCTTGATGTTGCGCTTGATGTTGTAGCCGGGGTTCGGCAGTTCGACGATGAATGTGGAGAACTGCTTGTGGCGCGGCGCTTCGGGATCGGTTTTCGCCATGATGAGCGCGAGATCGGCGACGCTCGCGGCGCTCGAAAACCATTTCTCGCCGTTCAACAGATAGTGCTCATTGCCGTCCTTCTCGGCACGAGTCTGCATGCCGGTGGCGTCGGCCCCTGCGGCCTTCTCCGTCATCGAGTAGCAGACGCGCTTCTCGCCGTTCAGGAGCGGCTTCAGGAACTTCTCTTTCTGATACTCCGTGCCGTGGGCGAGAAGTGTCAGGATCGTCGCGTCGTCGGGTCCCTGGCTGTTCATCGACAAGGCACCGAGATAGCTCTGACCGAGCTCCATCTGCACCAGGGCATTGGCAAGCGGGCCCAGCCCCATGCCGCCCCATTCCTTCGGAATGAACGGACACCACAGCCCCTGCTCGCGCGCCTTCTTGCGCAATTCGCCGAGCACTTCCTTGTAAGGACGTTCGTGCAACTCCTTCTCGGCCGGGATGCATTCTTCCTGCACCCAGCGCCGCACGCGCTCGCGTACCTCTTTGGCTTCCTTGGGGATCTCGAAATCGATGGCCATGGCGTTTCCTCGTTCAGATGATTATCGCCACGTACATTGCGCCCAAACCTCGGTGCCCGCCAACCTTCCGGACTGGCCCCGCTCGCTGCGATCACGCAGAGATCAACCCGTCGCCGCAAAGCGCCTTCCGAGCGTCGAGACTGTCTCTTCGAATTCGGACACCGTCTCGGCGATGATCTGCGCCACAGGTTTCACCTCATCGATGCGACCCGCGACCTGCCCCGAAAGTGCGATCGACGCTTCCATGTCCCCACCGAAATAAAGCGCGAGCGCGTTGGCGAACTCGCTCATGATCGGTTGGGGCGGCTCCTTCTCGAACTTCGTGGTCCGCTCCGTGCGCAGAGCCCGCAGCGCCGGCCCAGGACCAAAGCGGTTGAGGAACACGGTATCGGTTTCCTTTGCCGCAATGATCGCGTTTTTCCAATTGTCGTGTACCGGACTTTCAGCCGCCGACACCATGCGCGTGCCCATCTGTACGCCTTCGGCGCCAAGCGCGAATGCTGCCGCCATCGTGCGCCCGTCGCAGATACCGCCCGCGGCTATCACGGGCACGTTCACGCGCGAGCACACCAGCGGCAAGAGAACCATGCTGGCGACTTCACGCGGATTCTTGAAACCGCCGCCCTCACCGCCTTCCACGACGAGCCCGTCAACGCCGGCGTCGATCGCTTTCAGCGCGGCTGTAAGAGACGGTACTACATGGAACACCGTCAGGCCCGCCTCTTTCAGCGCACTGCAATAGCGATTGGGATCGCCAGCCGAGGTGGTGACGAATTTGACGCCCTGGTCGGCAACAAAGCTCACGATATCGGGATCGCGGACAAAGGCCTGGGCGATGTTCACGCCGAACGGCTTGTCGGTCAGGGTGCGCATCAATTTGATCTCTTCGCGCACCTCGTCGAGGCGGCCGGAGGAGGTCTCGATGATGCCGAGGCCACCGGCATTCGATACAGCCGAGGCGAGCTTTGCTCTGGCGATCCAGCCCATCGGCGCTTGCACTATCGGGTAGTCGACATTCAAAAGCTCACTGACGCGGGTCCTGATCATGACGAACTCCCAGTAATGGCGGTGGCTCCATTTCCGCCCGGCCGCCCGCGCTTGTCAAAATCCCGCATGGAGGCATGCGATTTCGCCCCAACGCGGACGACAACTTTTGCTGCGCTGCTCGGCTCGGAAACACGTAAAAGGTCTGGAAACTCTACGCCGCATTGTGATGGTAACGATGGCAATCGGATGCGCTTGATTCGCGCTCTGCTGTTACCTATGCATTGACGACTTGAGATGTAGGATAAGAATACTCGACATATCCAATCGGAAACTGGTCGAGGGGCGGAGCCGAAGGATTTGCGCGATCTTACTGTAGGTTCCATTCAATCCCATCTTTTCCGTCTCGCGTTGCCGATTGCCGCGGGCATGGTTTTCCAGACGCTGTATTATCTCGTCGATCTCTACTTCGTGTCGCAGCTTGGAGAGGTCGCCATCGCCGGAGTCGGCGATGCGGGAAACTTTGTTTTTCTCATTATCGCGCTGACGCAGATCATCAACGCCGGCACGATGTCGCTGCTCTCGCATGCGGTCGGACGCAGAGACCATGGCGAGTCCAACTTGATCTTTAATCAGTCGGGTGCGCTGGCCGCGGCGGCCGCGGCGGGTGTCATCCTGCTCGGATTTCCGTTGTCTTATGCCTATATGAATTTCGTCGGCGCCACGGCGGCGACGATCCATGCCGGCACGATTTATCTTCTTTGCTTCCTGCCGGGCCTTGCACTTCAATTCGTCCTGACGGCGATGGGGGCCTCGCTGCGCGCCACAGGTCTCGTACAGCCGACATTGATCGTTCAGGCCGCGAGTCTGTCGCTGAACATCGTGCTGGCGCCTGTGCTGATTGCAGGCTGGGGCACGGGGCATCCTTTCGGCGTCGTCGGGGCCGGTCTCGCGAGCTCCATTGCGGTTCTGGCCGGCGTTCTCTTCATGCTGTTCTATCTGCTCAAACTCGAGAAATACGTGCACTTCGTCGCCGCGGAGTGGAAACCGAGGCTGGCGGTATGGCGGCGGCTGCTGGCGATCGGTCTGCCGGCCGGCGGCGAGTTCGCATTCCTGTTCGTCTATACCGCCGTCATTCTCGTGCTTATCCGACATTTCGGAGACGTCGCCCAGGCAGGTTTCAATATCGGCAATCGTTTGACGCTGGCGATCTTCCTTCCGGGCATGGCGATCGCCTTCGCCGCGGGTCCGATAGCCGGACAGAACTACGGCGCCCATGCCGTGACACGCGTGCGGGCCGTGCTGCGAGCGGCCGTGGTCTTCTGCACCGCCGTCATGCTGCCGTTGACGATTCTGTGCCAGCTGCGCCCGGAATGGCTGGTGCAGATCTTCACGCATGACCCGCGCATCGTCGCGCAGGGCACGCTGTTCCTGCGCATTATTTCGTGGAATTTCGTCGCCACGGGCATCATCTTCAGCTGCTCGGCCCTGTTTCAGGGGCTCGGCAACACGTTGCCGTCGCTGATGAGCACGGCATCGCGGCTCCTGACATTCGTCATTCCGGCCGCGTGGATGTCGACCTGGCCGCAATTCCGCATTGAAGACGTGTGGTATCTCTCGGTCGCCAGCGTGACGCTGCAGGCGGTGACCAGCCTTCTGCTGGTGCTGCGCGAATTCCGACGCAAGTTCGGCACCGAAGCTGGCACGGTCCTCACCGAAACCGCCGAGATCTGAACCTACCGCCGCGCGCACGTCCCCGTTTCGATGCGGTCGTCGGGCCCGCCCATCGAAGTTGTCGCGCGGCGCAAACGGCCGTCGCGCTTGTTGATCATCAGCACCGTGGCGGCGCCGCTTGCATTGCTGCGGAACGTGGGCGCAATTTCGTAGGCACGTGCCGCGATCAGCATGTCGCGCGTATCGACGAGAATGCGATAGGCGATGCTCGCGGGCCAGTGCGGCTCGATCAGTTTCCGGCCCCGTAAGTCGAGATGGGCGATGTAGTGGGCTGCGTCACCGCCGGCCCCCTCGAAGGTACAATCCCAGCCGGGCCCGGCCGCCGCAGCCGAAGGGGTCAGAAGCCCCAGCGCGAGAAGAATTCCTGCGAAACCGTGCTTGGCCATGACGCCCTCTTTGCGCTCTTATGCGCCGGCGGGAAGTATCGGCGATTCGTCAGGCTTGAAAACACTTGTCGCAATTCCGCGCGACAGTGCCGGCCGGCCATCAGGGGAATCAGATGAAAACGAAGCGTGTCGTTCTGGGCCTTCTATCCGTTCTCGCTGTCGCAGCCGCGGCCCGCGCCGACTCCGACGATGCCCGCTCCGGCGAGATGCTCCCCACCGGCCAAAGGATCACGCCGGCCGCAGCGGCCGGCGCTTCGTTCCGGACCCTCAATCCGGGCTTCCCCGAACATCCCGATCGCCGTGCCGGCATGGCGGTCACGACGGTCGCCAGCCATGACGGCAAGACGCTGCTCATCCTGACAAGCGGCTTCAATCGCTGGTCGCTGCCGAACGGAAAGCCCGATCCCGCCGCGTCGAGCGAATTTGTCTTCGTTTACGACATCACAGAGCACACGCCGAAACAGACGCAGGTCATCCCAGTGCCGAACACCGATGTCGGCATTGCCTTCGCGCCCGACGATTCGCGGTTCTATGTCTCGGGCGGCGTCGACGACTCGCTGCGTGTCTATGCACGCGGTGCGAATGGGTGGGCGGAAGAGGGCACCGCCGTCAAATTCGGACACAAGGTCGGCCTCGGTATCGAGGTCAAACCCAGCGCGGCGGGCCTCGCGGTCTCTGCGGACGGTTCGAAAATCGTGGTGGCCGATCGCCACAACGACGCGGTCACCATTGTCGATGCGAAAACGCACAGCGTCGCAGGCGAGCTCGATCTGAGACCCGGCAAGACCGATCCCGCGAAGAAAGGCGTCGCCGGCGGAGAATATCCCGTCTGGGTCGCGATCAGGGGCAACGGCACCGCCTATGTCTCGAGCCAGCGCGATCGCGAGATCGTCGTCGTCGACATCACCGGCACACCGCGCGTAACAGCGCGCATCAGGGTCGAAGGCGTGCCGAACCGGATGGTGCTGAATGCCGACCAGAGCCTGCTCTATGTCGCGTCCGACAACAGCGACACGGTGAGCGTGATCGACACGAAAGCGAATGCCGTCGTCGAAACGATTACCGTCGCCGCGCCGCCGGGCCTGCTGCCGAAACATTTCGGGGGTGCCACACCCAACAGCCTCGCGCTTTCGCCGGACGGCAGCACGCTTTATGTCAGCGACGGCGGCATCAACGCTGTGGCCGTCGTACCTCTGGCCGGCGGCGCCCCGCACAAGGTCGCAGGGCTGGTGCCAACCGGCTGGTATCCCAATTCCGTCACCGCGGCAGGCGACATGCTCTATGTCGTCAACGGACGCAGCAATGTCAGGCCCAATCCCGGCTGGTGCCATTCGGCTTATCCCGACCGGGCCAAGAGCGCGGAATGCCGTGCGCGCAATCGCTATGTGCTGCAATGGTCGCAAGCCGGCTTCCTGTCTCTGCCGGCGCCGAAGGCAGACGATCTTCGTCAGCTGACCGATCAGGTCGCAGCCAATAACGGCTTCCTGAAGCGCCGCGATCCCGCCGACGAAAAGCTGATGGCGGCCTTGCGCGCGCGCATCAAGCACGTGATCTACATCGTCAAGGAAAACCGCACCTATGATCAGGTGCTGGGCGATCTCGGCCGCGGCAATGGCGATCCCTCGCTGACGCTGTTCGGCGCCGAGGTCACGCCCAACGAACATGCCCTTGCGAAGGATTTCGTCACACTCGACAATTTCATGGATTCGGGCGAGGTGAGCGGCAACGGCTGGCCGTGGAGCACGGATGCGCGCGAAACAGATGTCGGCGTCAAGGCAATTCCGATGCAATATGCGCAGCGCGGCCAGAGCTATGACGTCGAAGGCACGAACCGCAACATCAATGTCGGCATCGCCTCAATGGCCGGGCGGCACGCGGCCAATCCCATTACGCCCGACGATCCCGATCTTCTGCCCGGAACGGCCGATGTCGGTGCGCCGGATTCGCCTTCCGGCGAGGAAGACCGCGGCCATCTCTGGGATGCGGCGCTGAGGGCGCATCTGACCGTCAGGAATTACGGCTTCTATGGCGATCTCGTACGCTACGATGCCCGCGTGCCCGTGCCGTTGCCGCTCGAGCGCGATCCGGCCAAGACCCACACGACTGTCGTCTATACGGCCGATCCCGTCCTGCGGAAATTCACCGATCCCTATTTCCGCAGCTTCGACAACGCTTTTCCGGATTTCTGGCGCGAACGCGAATGGAAGCGCGAATTCGACGGCTATGTGGCGCATCACAATCTGCCGAGCCTGTCGCTGGTGCGCTTCATGCACGACCATACCGGCGATTTCGAACGCGCCATCGACGGCGTCAACACGCCGGAGCTGCAGGTGGCGGACGACGATTACGCCGTGGGGAAGCTGATCGAGGCGGTCGCCAACAGTCCCTATCGCTCCTCTACGCTGATATTCGTGGTCGAGGACGATGCGCAGGACGGGCCCGATCATGTCGACGCCCACAGGAGCATCGCCTTTGTCGCGGGGCCTTACGTGAAACAGGGCTCGGTCGTTTCGGCGCGCTATTCGACGGTCAACATGCTGCGCACCATCGAAGACGTTCTCGGGATGGAGCCCATGAGCCTCAACGACGCCTATCAGGGCCCGATGAGCGAAATCTTCGATCTCAAGACCAGGGACTGGTCCTATTCGGCGACGCCGTCGCCGCTCCTGGCGCACACCGCTCTGCCTGTCCCCCACACAAAACTCGGCCGCGCAGCGCCATTGCCGCATGATGCGCGTTATTGGGCTGACAAGACCCGCGGTTATGACTGGAGCCATGAGGATCGCATTCCCGCCGCTGCCTATGACCGCATCCTGTGGGCGGGCCTGAAAGGCAATGCACCTTACCCGGCGACACGCAGCGGGAAGGACTTTGGAAAGCCGCCGAATGCGCTTCGATCGGTGAACTGGTAGGCTGAACCGGTCGGGCGGCACAAGATCGGAAATACGAGGAATGCGATGATATATGTTCTGGAAATCAAGGGGACCGCGGTCCTCGCCTTTGAAGCCGACAGCCTGGACGAGGCGCGTGCCTATGCGGAAAGCGTCGGCGAAGAAGAGGATTTGAAGGAACTGACATCGAACGGCGCGCCTTTGTGGAACGGCCGCGATCCCATCAGCGTCAGGCTGGCGACGGGCGACGAAGCAGATCTCTTCGAAGAAGAGCGGGAAGCGGACTGGGAAGACGAGCCGCACGCCGATGCGGAAGACTTCATGGTCTATCTCGTGCCGCTCGACGAACCTGACGACGAAGAAGACGACGACGAGTAAGGCGCAGCGTCGGCAATCTCACGCCACCATCGCGCCGTCATGGTCGAGGGCCGTGTCGAGACCCTTGTGCTTGGCGAAAAAGAGGATGCGCTCGACCGCCTCGCGCAGCGTCGTCGCGATCAGCTCGCAGCCCGTCGCTTCGATGGCGTCGAGATAGCGCGTGTCGTCGGCGCCGAAGCCCCAGAAGTTCAACAGCAGCTTCGACTGCGGGAAGTGCCGGCCTAGCCGGCGCACGAGATAGCGCGCATTGGTGAAATTCGCGGGCTCAAGATAGCAGACCGCGAGGAGGCGTACGCCGTCCTTGTTGAGCCGCTCGATGTTCACCGGCAAGGCGTCCGCATGGGAGACGATGCGCGTGCCGATGCCGTGACGCGTCAGAAGATCCGCGAGCAGAAGCGAAGCCACTTCGTCAAGCGGGCCGGGACCGGCGACGCACAGCACGGCGTCTCCGCTCCAGGTCTCGCTGGTCTGCGCTTCAGCGTTGGCGTGTGACGTTGCGGGGCGCGCATCGTCGCCGCGTTCGGCGAGATTCTGCATCAGGCTTTCGACGGCGATGCGGATCGTGTGGCGGCGTTCGCGATCGAGGGCGCCGTGGCTCGCATCGGCCTGAGCCATGACCAGCGCCTTCACCACCACTTCGTCGTAATAGGCGCTGAGCGAATTGTGCTCGAGGAATTGTTCGGCCTGGAGCGCCGCTTCGTCCGGATCGCCGCCCAACAGGCGCAGGTAAAGCCCTTCCTCCAGCGCCAGCGGCGGACGATCGCCCAACAGCACGTCGAGGAAGCGCAGCTGATCGACATGGCGGCCGATGACGACGAGGCACATCGTCAGCGGCGTCGACAAAAGCAGACCGACCGGTCCCCACACCCAGGTCCAGAACGTCGCCGACACCACCACTGCCGTAGCTGACAGCCCGATGCTGCGGCCGTAGACGACGGGCTCGATGAACTGGCCCAGGACCGGCTCGATCGCGAGATAGAGCGCCAGCGTCTCCAGCATCTTCAGCCAATGCGGATCGATGGCAAAGGCCAGCGCGACGGGAACTGCGGCCGCCACCGGAACGCCGACATAAGGCACGAAGCGGAACATCGCGCCGATCAGGCCCCAGAGTCCCGCATTGGGTATCCCGATCAGCCAAAGTCCGGTACCGACCAGAATGCCGAAGCAGGTGTTGATCGTCGTCTGCATCAGAAGATAGCGCGAAAGTCTTGCGGCGCCGTCGTCGAGCGCGACGGTCGTGCGCCGCAAATCGCTCGGGCCCGCGAGACGGATGAAGCGGTCGCGCAGATCGTCCTTCTGGAACAGGATGAAGAGCACGAAGATGAAGACGATGAAGATGGTCGCGAGCGGATCGAGCAGAGGGCCGACGACGGTCTGAACGATGTGGAACGGCGAGTTCTGCTGCGAGGTAACTTCCACCAGAACCGGCTTCGGCTGCTGGGCGGCGACCTTCGCCGCGGGCTTGTCGGCGGCCGTCAGGTCGTTGTCGAGACGCTGCAGCACGGCCTGCGCCGTCGCAAACAGGCTGTTGCCCTCGGCGTCGCTGCGCAGTGCGTTGATCTTGCCGGCGATATTGCGTTCGTAGCGGGGCAGATCGTGCACGAGCTCCGCGAACTCCGTGGCGATATAGGTGCCGAGCGCGCCGATGACGAGGAGCGCCAGAATCGCCGTCGCCAGCACCGACGGCGCGCGGCCCAATCCGAAGGCCCTCAGCCGCGCCACCAGCGGCGCCAGCGCAAAGGCCAGGAGGACCGCCAGCGCTATCGGCATCAGGATCGGTTCGCCGAAATAGATGGTGCCGACGATGATGGCCGCGAGCCCGGCCGCGTAGAACGCGTTCTGCAGCGTCCAGCGCGGAACCTCCGTAGGCGGAGTTTCGGGGAAGTGCTGCTGCGCCTCGGCCATGATCGTCCCAATTCAACGCCGGCACCGGTCCGGCGGCTTCAAGGATGCGCTTTCGGGCCCCAAAAGATCAATCGCGATCCATGAGCATCGCTGCTTCGGGATTAACCGATGCCTTCGAGCTCTTTAGGGCCGATCTCGTGCACGGTCCCGCAGAATTCGCATTTGGCGCGAATGATGCCGTCCGCGTCTGCGAGCCCTTCGCGCTCGTTTTCGGTGTAAGCCCTTAGCACGGAGGCGATGCGGGCCGTCTCGCAGCGGCAGCGGAAGGCGACCGGCTCCGCCGGATGGACCCGAACCTCGTCTTCGTGGAACAGCCGCCATAGCAGCGTCTCGGCCGACAGGCCCACATCGACGAGTTCGAAATCCTCGACGCTCGCCAGGAAGAGCGAGAGCCGCTCCCAGTCATCGACGTCGATCGTGCCTTCGGGGGTCGCCTGCAGCATGATCCCGCCGGCGCGCCAGCGTGGGCTCTTGTCGCCCGGCATGAAGAGCGGCGCAGCCGCGAGCCGGATCGCGGTCGGCAATTGCTCGGACTGCGCGAAATAGGCTTCCGCCGAAGCCGAAAGGCTCGTCGCGAGCGGCACGATGCCCTGATAGGTTTGCCCGCCGCGTTCGGGTTCGATGGTGATGGCGACAACGCCTTCACCGACCAGCGCGGTGAAATCGGGCGCCTGAGTGCCGAGCGCCGCGAAGCGATCAGGCTCGAGGCGGGCATAGCCGCGCACGCCGGACGAAAGATCGGTCTCGGGACCGAAATAATCCGCCGTGACGAGATCGAGCGGGCCGTTGCTCTTGGCCTGGACCGTCAGCCGGCCGTTGAGCTTGAGCGCCGAGCCGAGAAGCGTCGCCAGCACGCAGGCTTCGGCCGCGACCCGCGATGGCGCTTCGGGCAACCGATGCGCTTCGAGCGCACGGGCGGAAACGGAATCAAGTCGCACGAGGCGGCCGCGGATGCGCGCTCTCGGCAGGTCGAAGGCAAGCATGAAATCGGCCGGCGGCGCGCGACGGTATGCGGGCGCATTCACGTAAGACACCAGAGCAGGATCGCCTTCTGCGCATGCAGCCGGTTCTCCGCTTCGTCGAAGACCACCGATTGCGGTCCGTCGATCACTTCATCCGTCACTTCCTGACCGCGATGGGCCGGCAGGCAATGCATGAAGATCGCATCGTTGGCGGCGAGCGACATTAGCCGCTCGTTCACCTGATAGCGCTTCAGGAGGTTGTGACGCTTGGTGGCGTCTTCGTCGCCCATCGACACCCAGGCATCGGCGATCACGCATTGTGCGCCTTTGACCGCCTTCTCGGGATCGTTGCCGAATTGCACGTCGGCGCCTGCGCCCTTCACCCAGTCGCGCACGGCCTGGCCGGGCGAAAGCTCCGGCGGCGTCGCCACCTTCAGCGTGAAATCGAGACGGCCCGCCGCATGCACCCACGAGGTCAGCACATTGTTGGCGTCGCCCGTCCATGCGATCGTCTTGCCCTTGATCGAGCCGAAGCGCTCTTCAAACGTCATCACGTCCGCCATCACCTGGCAGGGATGGGACAGCTTGGTGAGACCGTTGATCACCGGGATCGTCGCGTTGTCGGCGAGATCGCGCACCATCTCGTGATCGAGCAGGCGGATCATCACGGCGTCGACATAGCGCGATATGGCGCGCGCCGTATCGGCGATCGTCTCTTCGCGCGCGAGCTGCATCTCCGAGCCCGCCAGCATGATCGTGG
>DATKON010000119.1:0-16460 GCA_035524575.1 Rhizomicrobium sp. | reverse complement strand
CACGTTCGAGGATCTTCTGATAGATCTGACCGGTGGTGACGTTGTCGGCCTTGGTCGCCGAGACGCCGGTGAAGCGCTCGTAGTGGCCGAGGTCGAGGTCGGTCTCAGCCCCGTCGTCGGTGACGAAGACCTCGCCGTGCTGATAGGGACTCATCGTCCCCGGATCGACATTGAGATAGGGATCGAGCTTCCGCAGACGGACCTTGTAGCCGCGTGCCTGCAGAAGCGCTCCGAGAGCCGCCGACGCGAGACCTTTTCCTAAAGAAGAGACCACGCCGCCAGTGATGAAGATCAACCGCGCCATGGAATTAGACCATACTGAGACTGCATAGGCTCACTCAAGCGCGAAACGCGCTTTTGGTTTTCAAAAGCTCCACTCCTGCGCGAAAGCGCGAGACGAAACCTCTGATCGATAAAGATTTATCAGTGCGGCCTGGGAACAGCCGGAAGCTGTGGACCGACAGGCTTCGGAGCCTGTTTTGGCAACTGATAGTTCAACGAATTCGGCGTCGGCAGCCCGGGCACCACATTTGATTCGGGATGACCGCGCAGCGCGAGGAGCGTCAGCCCCAGGCTCGACAGGAAAAAGAAGATGGCGAGGATCGCCGTCGTCCGCGTCAAAGTGTCCGCCGCACCGCGCGGGGAAAACAATCCGCCCAGCCCCGAACCGCCGCCGCCCATACCCAGCGCCCCACCTTCCGATTTCTGCAGAAGCACGACGCCGATCAGCGCGATCGAAACGAGAAGTTGAACGACGAGGAGGACGGCCTGCATGGAGTTCCGGAGAAGCCAGTTTCGCGGGGGCTCCTTAGACCAATCCGGGGCCGAGGGAAAGCGCCTGCTTGTCCCCGCGCGCCCCCTCAGTCCTCAAGCTTGAAACGGACCGCGACGTCGATCTCGGCGCTCACCGGCGCCCAATTGCGGACGGCCGGCAGGTAGCGCCAGTTGCCGGCCTCGACCATCGCGGCGGCGTCGAGCTGCGGGTAGCCGCTCGACTTAACCAAATTGACGTCGCCCACTTCGCCGCTCGGCAGCACCAGCAGGCGCATCAGCACCGTGCCCTGCTGGCGATTGAGGAGCGCGACCCGCGGATAGATGTTGAGCGTGCTGGGAAAGGCAGGATCGCGGATGGGTCGCGCGCGATAGGCGACCGGCCGATGCGCCGTCGTGGCCTGCTGCGCCGAGAACGGAAGACGGAGTTTCGGCAATGTCGTCGAGACAAAGCGGGCGACGCCGAAGCCGCTGATTGTGACAAGAACCGCAATATAGGCGGCGACAAAGGCGATATGGCCATCGCGGCTCAGCCCGAAACCGTAGGCGCGCCTGCCTTCTGCCATCGATACCCCCACCCCGGCGAAAGCATGCGGGGCGGCGGCGGCGCAAGTCAACGGAGGCCGGTATCAGGATGCGAGCTTGGGCGCCGAGCGGGCTTTGATCATGACAACGGTCGCATCCACCTCTTTGAGGTGCTCCTGCTCCGTCTTCTCCGGCGTGAAAATCGCGCTCAGGTTGAGCGCGGCGTGCCCGAGCATATGCATCGACGCATTGCGGTCGATGCCGACTTCGAGTCCTTCGATCGCCGCTTGAACGGACTCGCACCATTCGACCGCCTTTTCGAATTCGATGTCGCTGCAGCGTCGCGATATGGCGCGGGCTTTGTCGCGCAGATGCGCAAGTTCGCGCGCGTATTCCTCGCTGGCCGGATTGATGTCCCCGATGAGACGCCAGAGAATGCAAACCTGAAAGGTGTCCCGGCGGAGCTTTTCGGTGGACAGCGTGTCGCGTGCGGTCTTGAGCTCCTTGTCGAGGCGCTGTGTCGCTTCTTCCGAGGTCAGCCTTTCATGCGCCTTCATGCGCAGCGAATTGGGCGGCTCGAAGATATTGATGTTCGACGGTGTCGGATCGCCGGCGCGGCGCCGGTCCGGTCCGATGTAATCCGTCGTCACCACGAAACCCTTGCGGCGCTCGATGTGGCTGCGCACGCGCGCCTGCAGCGTCGTCGTCGAGAACGGCCGCAGAAGAAGATCGTCGGCGCCGGAATTGAGCACGCGGTTGACCAGCGCGCTGGTCTGCTCCCAGGCCGTGACGATGATCACGATGAAGGGGTTATAAGTCGTGGCGCCCTGGCGCAGGTTCTGGATGGTGTCGCAAGTCTCGGCCTCGGTGCCCTGCGCTTCGCACAGAGCAAGATCCGGCGGCCTGCGGCGCACGCTTTCGACAAAGGCGTCGATCGTGGCGACGGTCTCGATCCGCCGAAAGCCGATCTGGTAAAGCGACGCGCGCGTCGCGTTCCGGTTCGACGACACGGGGTCATAAACCAGCACTTCGGCCGTATCAAAAGATAGCCGTGACATCGATGGGTAATTCCGCCCGCTGTAACTGTCGCAAGAATGCCAGTCTGCGAGTTAAGGAACGGTGGGAACCTTTGGTTAAGACTTGCGGGGCGCAGCCCTGAAAATTTCAAGAAAATCCTTCGCTTTCAGGCTGGCCCCGCCGACCAGGGCGCCGCTCACCTCCGGCAGGGCCAGGATTTCGCCGGCATTGGTGGGCTTGACGGAGCCGCCGTAGAGAATGCGCACGTCGCGCCCCCTGGCGCCCAGGGCACCCACGAGCTCCACCCGGATGAGGACGTGCATTTGCGTGATTTCCGAATGGGTCGGGGTGCGCCCCGTCCCGATGGCCCAGACGGGCTCGTAGGCAATGGCAGTCGTGGCGCCGTCCGCATCTTGAGGCAGGCTGCCGCGGATCTGGTTGGCGACGATATCGAGCGCCCGGCCGGCATCCCGCTCCGCTTCGCTCTCCCCCACGCAAATGATGGCGGACAGACCGGCCCGCCAGGCTGCCCTCGCCTTGGCGGCTACGTCGCTATCCGTTTCGCCGTGAAATTGGCGCCGCTCGGAATGGCCGACGATCACGTAGGACGCACCCGCGTCCTTCAGCATCTCCGCGCTGATGTCGCCGGTGAAAGCGCCGGAGGGCTCGGCATGGCAGTCCTGCCCGCCGATCGCAATGCGCCCCGCAGCCTTGGCTGCCGCGCGCGCGACGAGGCTTGCCGGCGGACAGATGAGCGCTTCCGGCCCGCTCTGCGCTCCGTTTACCGCGTCTGCCACGGCTTCGATCTCGGCGAGCGCTGGGCCGAGACCGTTCATCTTCCAGTTTCCCGCCACTAAGGGGCGCATCCCTCACACCTTGCTGGTATCGGTTGATAGAGGCGCGACCTTGCCCCCCTTGATGGCCATCCCTATCATCCGCCGCCTTTTACCGCCACGTCCGGACATCACACATGCTTCAACAAATGCGCAGGCTTCCCAAATGGGTCGCCTTCGTTCTGCTCCTGCCGCTCAGCGCCACCTTCGTCGTGTGGGGCATCGCCGATATTTTCCGCGGCAGCGTCGATACCAGTCTTGCGACGGTCGGGGGCGTCAAGATCGACTCTCAAAGCTTCTCGCGCGACTACAGCAATGCGCGCCGCGCCGCAGCCCAGAGAAGCGGAGGCCAATTGTCGGCAGCGCGGGCGGCGGAGCTCGGTCACAAGCTTCTCGATGAAACCATCAACGATACGGCACTCGACAATGCCGCGCGCGGCTTCAACCTGTCGACCTCCAACGACGAAGTCTCACAGATGATCCGCAGCATTCCGGGCTTCCAGGGACCGGACGGCAGCTTCAGCCAGATCGCCTTCAACCAAGCGCTCGACCGCAGCGGCTATTCTCCGGAGGGATTCGTTGCTCTGTTGAAGCGCGAGATGATCCGCCAACAGCTCGTGCGCGCCGGCGCGAGCGCCTCGCAGCTGCCGCAGGGCTATGTCCGGGCGATCGCCATGTATCTCAATGAGCGGCGTGCGGTGCAGTACATGATCCTCCCCGCCGACGCAGCCGGCCCGATCGCGCAGCCGACCGACCAGCAGCTCGAAGCTTTCATCAAGGCGCACGCCAATACCTTCAGCACGCCGGAATATCGCCAGCTCACCTACGCAATGCTCGGCCCGGACGACGTTTTGAATCAGGTGCAGGTGACTGACGCGCAGCTCCGCCAGGCCTACGACCTGAACAAAGACTCGTATGTCGTCCCGGAGCGGCGCGACATCGAGCGGATCACGTTCAAGGACGAAGCTTCCGCGAAAGCGGCGCGGGCGAAAATCGACGCCGGTGCCAAGTTCGATGATATAGCGGCCGAGCAGCATGTCGCGCCGACGGATCTCAAACTCGGCAGTCTCGCCGAGGCCGATCTCGGTCCTGTGCAGGGTCCGGCCGCTTTCGCGCTGCCGGTCGGCGGTGTTACCCAACCCCTGAAGTCCACCTTCGGCTGGTCGCTGCTGCGGGTGACGAACATCACGCCCGGCAAGACGACGACCTTCGAGGAAGCCAAGCCCGAGTTGAAGGACAAGCTCCTGAAGCAGCTCGCCGGAAGCAAGCTCGAAGACGTCATCAATGCCTATGACGACGCGCACAATGCCGGCTCGGAGATGGCAGATGCGGCGAAGAAGGTGGGAATGAAGGTCGTCCGCGTCGCCGCGACAGACTCCCATGGCCTGGCGCCGGACGGATCGAAGGCGGACGTCCCGACCACGCCCGATTTCCTCGACCAGGTGTTCAAGGCCGATGTCGGCACCGAGACCGATCCGTTCAAATCGAGCGACGGCCGCTACTACATCGTGAAAGTCGAAGGAGTCATTCCCCAGAAGCTGAAGCCGCTCGAAGCCGTGCGCGCGCAAGCCGTCGCCGCCTGGACGGACGAGCAGCGCGTCAAACAGCTGGCGGCCAAGGCGGAAGAAATCGCCAGCCAGGCCAATGCCGGCAAAGATTTGGCGCAAATCGCGAACCAGTATCACGCAATTCTCGCGTCAAGTCCGGCGCTTCTGCGCGATCAGCCGACGGCCGTGATCAGCGCCGACTTCATGCGGAAGATCTATTCGGTTCCGGGCGGAAGGACAGTGTCCGGCACGGCCGCGGACGGCAAAAGCTTCATCGTCGCGCGCGTGACGGGGGTCTATCATCCCGAACTCGTTCCCGGCGATCCGCAGCTCGTCGCGTTCGCGCAGGAGCTCGACCGGCAGCTGAGCAACGACATTCAGGAAACCATGGGCAAGGCGGCGCGCGCAGCACAGGGCGTGACCATCAACCAGGCACAGGTCGATCGCGTGCTGGGCGGCGGCGAAGGATCGTGAGCGACCGATGGCCATCGAACCGGACGTTGCGGCTTTCGCGAAAGCCTATGACGAAGGCCGTCCGCAGGCCGTCTACGCGCGGCGCGTAGCCGATCTCGACACACCGGTCTCCGCCTATCTGAAACTCGCCGAAGGTCGCGACAACGTCTTCCTGCTCGAGAGCGTGCAGGGCGGCGAGACGCGCGGACGCTATTCGGTTGTCGGCCTCAAGCCCGACCTCATCTGGCGCTGCCGCGACGGCAAGGCCGAGATCAATCGCAATGCCCGCGGCGCGCCGGACGCGTTCGAAAAGGCCGAGGACGGCGATCGGCCGTTCGAGTCCTTAAGGCATCTCTTTCAGGCGACGCGGATGGATCTGCCGCCGCATCTGCCGCCGATGGCGGTCGGGCTATTCGGCTATCTGGGCTACGATCTCGTGCGTGCCGTGGAGCGGCTGGGACCGCCGCCCGCCGATACGCTGGGGCTCCCCGACGCGATCCTCCTTCGCCCGACGATCACGGCGATCTTCGACAATGTGCGCGACGAGATCACAATCGTTTCGCCCGTGTGGCCGGAAGCAGGCGTCAATGCGCGCACGGCGTATGCGCGCGCCTGCGAACGGGTCATCGACACGATTTCCGATCTCGAGCGCCCTGCTCCGGCCCTCCAGGTTTCGGATTCGAACATGGGGCGCGGCCCCGGCATCGAGTCGAATACGACGATTGAGGACTATCTGAAGATCGTGGAGCGCGCGAAAGAGTATGTCCGCGCCGGCGACATCTTCCAGGTCGTGCCGAGTCAGCGTTTCCGGCGCCCCTTCACCTTGCCCTCGTTCTCGCTCTACCGCGCACTTCGACGGCTTAATCCCTCGCCGTTTCTCTACCATCTGAAATTCCCCGGCTTTGCGATCGTCGGCTCGAGTCCGGAAATCCTCGTGCGACTGCGCGATGGCATGGTCACGATCCGTCCCATTGCCGGCACGCGCAAACGCGGCGGCACGCCCCTGGAAGATGCGGCGCTGGCCGAAGAATTGATGGCCGATCCGAAGGAGCGCGCCGAGCATCTCATGCTCCTCGATCTCGGCAGAAACGATGTTGGCCGCGTGGCGGAAATCGGCACGGTGAAGGTGACGGGCAGCTTCTTCATCGAGCGCTACTCGCATGTGATGCATCTCGTCTCGAATGTCGAAGGCAAGCTGCGCGAAGGCTTCGACGCGATCGATGCGCTCGCAGCAGGTCTTCCCGCAGGGACGCTCTCGGGTGCACCCAAGATCCGCGCGATGGAGATCATCGACGAACTGGAAAAGGAAAAGCGCGGCGCGGTCTATGCCGGCGCCGTCGGCTATTTCGCCGCCAACGGCACGATGGACACCTGCATCGTGCTGCGCACGGCTGTCGTCAAGGACGGCACGATGTATGTGCAGGCGGGCGGCGGTGTCGTCGCCGACAGTGTGCCGCTCGCCGAATACGAGGAAAGCGTCAACAAGGCGAAGGCGCTGATGATGGCCGCGGCCGAAGCGGAGCGTATTGCGGCCGAGACGCAACGCGGCTAGGCGCGAAGCGGCCGGGTCAGGGGTGCTCCACCGGCTGCGGACCGTCTTCGCCCTGGCGCCGAGCTTCTTGCGCTTGTGCGCGCATCGCCGCGTATTGCTTGGTCGATATGTTGGGCAATGCCTCAAGGAAAGCGACCAAGCTGGTCAGGTCTTCTTGCGACTGGCTAAAATGCCACGCCGGCATGGCCGTCATTTTCACGCCATGGCTGATGATATATCTGAGTTCGCCGGGTGACCATCGGCGCGCCGCGTCCACAAGATAAGGTGGTGTCGGTTCCAGCCCCATGACCCACTTGGCCCGTGCCACGCCGGGACCGCCGTGGCACATCACGCAGTGTTCTTCGAATTCCGCGAATCCTTGCTGAACTTGCTGACTGGAAAACTGCCTGGGCGCATCTTGTTGGGCATGCGCCTTAACCGACCGGATCATCGTGCGATGAAGCAGCCAGGCGACCATCGGCATGTGGGGTACGTCGGCGGCTGTGTTGTACCATCCGAAGCCAATGGTGGCCGCCACCAGAATTGCGGCGATGGCGCCGGCTACCGCAAATGCACCGACCACGCTGACAACGGCGAACTGCATTCGGGTCAAACGTTCCAGCATGGCGGTTTACTTCAACGTGTGGAGGTAGGCCGCCATGTCCTGGGCCTGCTGCTTGCTCAGGTGCATGTCAGGCATGGCGTTGCCGGGCAGAACAGCTTGCGGCTCCTTGATCCATCGCACCAAGGCCGTCGGTGTGTTCGGCAGCAATCCTGCAACAGTTGTGTGGACCCCGAAGTGCGCCAGGGATGGCCCGACTGTTCCCACCGCATCCGGTACTCCCGGAACAATGTGGCATTGCCCACAGCCGGCTTGCGCGATCAGCGCGGCGCCCCGATGCGGATCACCATTGAAGGGAGCCCACTCGGCACGCCGTTCGCTCTGGCCACAGGCCGCGAGTCCCAGGCAGCCAACCGCCAAGGCGATGCCCACAGCCAAACGGGTGGTCGCGCGCGCTGTCATAAGATCACACTGCCGAGAACAAAAGACAGAGTTGCGCCGGCCGGATGTAGAAGCGCGACCGACCTTGCGTTGCCGATCAATGCGTATTCCGCGATTGACCGCGCGCTGTCCACCATCTTTGTTAGCCCTGAAGCGTTGCAAGGCGGAGCACTGGCGCGCAGCCGCAACTTGTCTCGCCTTTCGTAACGCAGGGTTTCCGTTCGAAGTTCCTGACAGCCGCCCCTGGCCACGCTGTCGCGCGGCCGAAGCCGAACGCATTGCTGCGGAGACCCAGCGCGGCTAACTGATCAGCTTCGCCACCAGCGTGATCGTTGTTCCGGCAAGCGCTTTCGACACCGGACATTCCTGCTTCGTTTTCTCGGCCAGCGCCAGGAACTTGGTCTCGTCGTAGCCCGGAATCTCGGCCTCGGTTTCCAGTTCGATCCTGGTGATCGCCATACCCTCGCCGACTCGGTCGATATGTACCTTAGCGTCGGTATGGACACGCTTGGGCGTCACCTTCTCCCGCCCCAGATTGGCGACGAGCGCCATCGAGTAGCAGCCGGCATGGGCGGCGCCGATCAACTCTTCGGGATTGGTGCCCTTGCCTTCGCCGAAGCGCGAACTGAAGGAATAGGGGCCTTCGAAGGCCTTGCTGCCGAGGCGGACGAGCCCGGAGCCGTCCTGCAAGCCGCCACGCCACTCCGCATCCGCTGTCCTGACTGGCATCCTCATCTCTCCTGGAGGTGAATCTTCTGCAACGATTTAACGCCGCGGCGCGCAAGGGGCCAGAGCGGATGCTCCGGACACAGTCCATTGCGGCATAGCAGCCGTGAAGGCCCCCAGCCCCCTGTCGCGGCCCGAAAAGCCCGCTAATATTTGAGTTCGGGGATGACTTCCATTCGGCGTCCGGGACATGTCGCAATCCGGGGCTCGCCACTTCCTGAAGGGGAGATCTATGAAACGCGCATACATGATCGGCGGAACGCTCGCCGTCGCGGCCATCGCCATGGTCGCTTTCGTCGCCGCCGACGCCCCGAAGGGGCCCGTCAAATCGGATATCTATTCCGGCAAGTTCTTCAAATCGGAGGAGTCCGACACTGACGGCTCGGTCAACGGGATTTCGTATCACGCGGTGGCCGGCACGCTCGTCGTGCACGAGAAGGACTGGAACGACAGCGCGCAAAACGGCGGCGCCAAGAATCCGGACGCGAAGGCGGATGAATCATCTCCCGAAGCCTCGATGTTCTTCGTCTACTATTCCAAGCGCGGCGAAAGCCCCGAGAGCCGTCCCATCACCTTCCTCTACAACGGCGGTCCCGGCTCCTCGACCGTATGGCTGCACATGGGCGCCTTCGGCCCCAAGCGTGTCGTCACCAACGATGACACGCACACGTCGGCCGCGCCTTATCAGCTTGTCGACAATGAATGGTCGCTGCTCGACGCGAGCGATCTCGTCTTCGTCGATGCGCCCGGCACAGGATTCAGCCGCATCGCGGGCAAGGACAAAGAGAAGGCCTTCTATGGCGTCGACGTGGATGCGCGCGCCTTCTCGAACTTCATAAAGGAGTTTCTCTCCAAGTATAATCGCTGGAACTCGCCCAAATATCTGTTCGGCGAGAGCTACGGTACGCCGCGCTCTGCGGTCGTCGCCAACTATCTCGAGAATGACGATAGCGTCGACCTCAACGGCGTGATCCTCCTATCGCAGATCCTCAACTTCACCCTCTCGGTCGACGGGCCCGACACCAATCCCGGCGTCGACCTGCCTTACGAAGTGGCGCTGCCGACCTATGCCGCGACGGCGTGGTATCACAACAAGCTTCCCGGCCAGAAGCCGAAGGACCTCGTGCCCTTCGTGCAATCGGTCGAGCGCTTCGCGATGAACGACTACGCGCTGGCGCTGCAGGAAGGCGCGAGCCTGTCGCCGCAACGCCGGCAGCAAATCGCCGAGAAGATCCACGAAGTGACGGGCCTTCCGGTGTGGTACGTCATCAAGGCCAATCTGAGGATCGACGGCGGCGAGTTCGAGAAGACGCTGCAGGACCAGAGCGGCCTGACCACCGGCCGTCTCGACACGCGTTTCTCCGGTCCGACGATCGATCCGTTGAGCAAGGAAGCCGACTACGATCCGCAGTCGTCCGCGATCAGCTCGGCTTATGTTTCGGCCTTCAATGCCTATGTTCGCGGACAGCTGAATTTCGGCCAGGGAAAGATCTACTATCCCGAAATCGACGTCTTCAAATGGTGGGATTTCAAGCACGAGCAGCCGAATGCGGGCTTCGCGTTCCCCGGCGCCACCAACGTGATGCCGGATATTGCCAATGCGATGAAGCAGAACCCGACGCTCAAGGTGATGGTGAACGGCGGCTATTACGATCTCGCCACGCCTTACTACGAAGGCTGGTACGAGATGCATCACCTGCCGATCCCGAACAACCTGATGAACAACATCGAGTTCCACTACTATCCGTCGGGACACATGGTCTACGCGCATCAGGAGTCGCTTAAGGAGCTCCACGACGCCGTCGCCGCTTTCATCCGCCAGACCGACAACGTGAAGTGAGGGGCCGAACATGAAACGCGTTCTCGCCACGACAGCCGCCATCGCTGCGCTCTTCGCCGCCTCGATCGCGTTTGCGGCCGATCAGCAACAAACGGCCCCTGCGAAGCAGGATCTCTACTCCGGAAAATTCTTTAAATCGGACGAAAGCGTCACGTCGGGTTCGGTCAACGGCATCGCTTATCAAGCCGTGGCCGGGACCCTGGTCGTGCATCCGCAGGGCTGGAACGATTCCGCGCAGAACGGCGGCGACAAGAATCCCGACGCGAAAGGCGATGAATCATCCGCCGAAGCGTCGATGTTCTTCGTCTACTACGCCAAGCGCGGCGCCGATTCGAAAACACGCCCGATCACTTTCCTCTACAACGGCGGTCCCGGGTCGGCGACGGTGTGGCTGCATATGGGCGCGCTGGGTCCCAAGCGCGTGGTGACGGCCGACGACACCCACACGCCGGCCGCGCCCTATCAGCTTATCGACAACGACTCGACGCTTCTGGACGCCAGCGATCTCGTCTTTATCGACGCGCCGGCCACCGGCTTCAGCCGCATCGCCGGCAAAGACAAGGAAAAAGCGTTCTTCGGCGTCGACGCCGATGCGCACGCGTTCTCGAGCTTCATCCAGGAATTCCTGTCGAAATACGGCCGCTGGAATTCGCCGAAATATCTCTTTGGCGAAAGCTACGGCACGCCGCGCTCGGCAGTCGTCGCGAACGAGCTCGAGACGGATGACAGCGTCGATCTGAACGGCGTCATCCTGCTGTCGCAGATCCTGAACTTCACGCTGTCGGTCGACGGACCCGATACCAATCCGGGTGTCGATCTTCCTTACGTCGTGGCGCTGCCCACCTATGCGGCGACTGCCTGGTATCACAACCGCATTCCCGGTCAGAAGCCCGCCGATCTTCCGGCTTTCGTGAAGACGGTCGAGCAGTTCGCGACGACGGACTATCAGCTGGCGCTCAACGCCGGTGCGAGTCTTTCGCCGCAGCGCAAGCAGCAGATCGCTGAGAAGCTCCACCAATTCACCGGCCTGCCCGTCTGGTACATCCTGAAGGCCAATCTCAGGATTGACGGCGGTGAATTCGAAAAGACGGTGCAGGATTCGACCGGCCAGACGACGGGCCGCCTCGACACGCGCTTCTCCGGCCCGACACTCGATCCGTTGAGCAAGACCTCCGAATACGATCCGCAATCGGCGTCGCTGCGGTCGGCCTATGTCTCGGCCTTCAACGACTATGTCCGCAGCACGCTCAATTACGGACAAGGAAAGCATTACTTCGCGCGCTATCCCGTCTTCAAATTCTGGGATTTCAAGCACAAGCAGCCCAACATGCCGTTCGCCTTTCCCGGTCCAACGAACGTGATGCCCGACATCGCCAACGCGATGAAGCAGAATCCGAACCTCAAGGTGATGGTCAACGGCGGCTATTTCGATCTCGCCACGCCCTATTACGAGAGCTGGTACGAGATGCATCACCTGCCGATGCCGGACGCGCTCATGAGCAATGTCGAGTTCCACTATTACCAGTCCGGACACATGGTCTATGCCCATCAGCAATCGCTGAAGGAGCTGCATGACGCGGTCGCATCCTTCATCCGCAGGACCGACAATGTGAGGTAAAGGCACGGGGCGGCGGCAGACGCCGTCGCCCGCTTGCCCAAATGCCGCGCGCGTACCATGTTGGAGAGCGAAGCCTCCCCGAACGAGAGGGCGCCATGGCGGACAAGATCCGGAAAAGCGATGCGGAATGGCGGGCCCAGCTGACGCCCACGCAGTACGCGGTGACGCGGCAGAAGGCCACGGAGAGGCCGTTCACGGGCGAGTACGACAAGGTGACCACGCCGGGCACCTACAAATGCGTCTGCTGCGGCGAGACGCTGTTCGAATCCGATGCCAAGTTCGACGCCGGCTGCGGCTGGCCGAGCTTCTCGCGACCCGCCGACAAGACCGCCGTTGCGGAGGAAGTCGATCGCAGCCACGGCATGGTGCGCATGGAGGTGATGTGCGCCAAATGCGACGCGCATCTGGGTCATGTCTTTAATGACGGCCCCGGCCCCACGGGCCTGCGCTACTGCATCAACTCGGCCTCGCTGAAGCTCGATCCGGAGAAATAGCCCACGTTGAAACCGTCCGCTTCCCCGCGCAATATTGCCGCGGGGGAACGGAGTCCGACGTATGGGGAACGGTTTCGGCACGGATATTCTTATACAGGCCGAGGATCCGAAGACGGCCGCGCTGTTTTACGTGAGACAGCTGGGCTTCACGATCACCGACGAAACGGCGCATATGATCAGCCTGCACGGACCGAACATCAATCTCTTCATCGAACACGGCCCCGCACTCGGACCGGTGCTGGAAGTTAGCGTCGACAATGTGGAAGACGCGAAGCTCCGGCTTGCGCGAAACGGTTGTCGCGTGATCAAGGACGAACCGGAATTCCCGCGCTGCTATGTGCGCGATCCGCACGGGCTGGTTTACAATTTGAGGCAACAAACTTAGAGGCTGAAATGACCCCGACGGAAAGGCTGGCGCGCGATATACGAGCTGTTCGCAGATCCTATCGGCACGCGCTGACGGAGGCGATGAAGGCCCATATCGAAGACGGCTCAACAGGACCCGTTCGCGAAGTCAAAAACCTCATAGGATCGCTTGCAGCGGAAATTCAGGTTTTCATTCCGCTGGCCGCCAATTCCAACGAGACCAATTCCTGATCGAGAGATCGGTGGTCGCCTCGGCGATGATGGTATAATCTGAAATTGGATGAGCACCAGCGACGATCGCGAGCTTTCTTCACCCGTCTGTTACGCGCATGAGGTCGACCCCGCCTATATGGGATTGGCTCCGCGCGGCGAAACTTGCTATTCAAAGGAGGCGTCGCCGGAAAAGCCGCCCGTGCTGCTTCTGATCGATAACTACGACAGCTTCACGTACAATCTCTTCCACTATCTGGGAGAGTTGGGCGCAGAGGTTGTCGTGCGCCGCAACGATGCGCTGACGGCTGAGGAAGCGCTTGCCATGCGGCCTGACGGCATCGTGCTGTCGCCGGGTCCCTGCGATCCCGACAAGGCCGGCATCTGTCTCGAGCTGATCGACAAGTCGGGCGGCGACGTGCCGATCCTGGGTGTCTGTCTCGGTCACCAGGCGATCGGCCAGGCTTACGGCGGCCGCGTCGTGCGTGCGCCGGAGCCGATGCACGGCAAGCTCAGCCGCATCCATCACACGGGCAAAAGCGTCTTCCGCGGCCTCAACAACGATTTCCTGGCCACGCGCTACCATTCGCTGACCATCGCGCCGGAGAGCCTGCCCGCTTCGCTGGAAGTCACCGCCAAAACCGACGACGGCGTCATCATGGGCGTGATGCACAAGACGCGACCCGTCCACGGTGTCCAGTTCCACCCGGAGAGCATCGCCTCGGAGCAGGGTCATATTCTCCTGAAGAATTTCCTCGACATGACCCGCGTGCGCGAGCCGGCCTGACCGCGGCCCGCTTCTTTTCCGCCCCGACCTCTAGTAAACGAGGAAGGGCGCATGACCACCTTTGAAGACTTTAACCTTACGCTCCAGAGACTGGCCGCCGGCGAAAAGCTCAGCCAGGACGCGGCCGCGCGCGCCTTTGCCTCACTGATGGCCGGCGACGTCTCACCGGTGCGCATGGCGGCGTTTCTTACGGCGTTTGCGGTGCGCGAAGCGACCGTCGAGGAGATCGTCGGCGCGGCGCGCGCCATGCGTCATGCCATGCGGACGATCGAAGCACCGGCCGGCGCCATCGATCTTTGCGGCACGGGCGGCGATGGTCACGGCACGCTCAACGTGTCCACGGCGGCGGCCTTCGTCGTGGCGGCCTGCGGGGTTCCCGTCGCCAAGCACGGCAATCGCAACATGTCCTCGCGCACGGGCACGGCGGATGTCCTCGAAGCGCTCGGCGTGCGTATCGATCTCGAACCGGCGGCGGCCGAGCAGTGCCTGCGAGAAGCCGGGCTCTGCTTTCTGTTCGCGCAGACCTATCATCCGGCGATGAAACATGTCGGCCCCGTGCGCCGCGAGCTCGGCTTCCGCACGGTGTTCAACCTCCTCGGGCCGCTTTGCAATCCGGCGAATGTGCGCCGCCAATTGCTGGGCGTGTTCTCGCGCGACTGGCTCGTGCCCGTCGCCAATGTGCTCGCGAAACTCGGCGCGGAAAAAGCCTGGGTCGTGCACGGCAGCGACGGACTCGACGAGATGACGACGACGGGCGTCAGCCATGTGGCCGTGCTCGAAGACGGCAAGGTCTCGACGCTGACCGTCGCGCCGCAGGATGTCGGCCTCGAACATGCGTCGCTCTCCGCGCTCAAAGGCGGCATTCCGGACGACAATGCCGATGCGATCCGCCGCCTCCTCGGCGGCGCGCGCGGCGCCTTTCGCGACATCGTGCTCCTCAATGCGGCGGCGGCGCTTGTCGTGGCGGACAAGACGAAGGATTTGAAAGCCGGCATCGCGCGCGCGGCGCAGGCGATCGATTCCGGCGCGGCCGCCAATGTGCTGGCCAAACTTGAATCGGTATCGCAGGGCCTGCGGCCATGACCATTCTGGACGAGATCGCCAGATACAAACGCGAAGAGATCGCGGCGGCGCGGGCGCGCATCCCGCAGCGGGAAGTGGAAGCGCGCGCCAGCGAGAGCCCGCCGACCCGCGGCTTCCGCGCGGCGCTCGCGGCAAAACGCACCGCCCGCCGCTACGGCCTCATCGCCGAGATCAAGAAAGCCAGTCCGTCGAAAGGCCTGATCCGCGCCGATTTCGATCCCGGTGCGCTGGCCGCGGATTATGAAAATGGCGGCGCGACCTGTCTCTCCGTCCTGACCGACACCCCGTCGTTCCAGGGGGCGCCGGAATTCCTGACGACGGCGCGCGCCAACGCATCCTTGCCGCTTCTGCGCAAGGATTTCATGTTCGAGCCGTATCAGGTGGTGGAAGCGCGCGCCTGGGGCGCGGACTGCATTCTCGTCATCATGGCCGCCGTGACCGACGACGAAGCCGCCGCGCTGATGGATGCGGCGCATCGCTGGAAAATGGACACGCTCGTCGAGATCCATAACGAGGCCGAACTCGAACGCGCGCTGCGCCTCGGCGCCAATTTCATCGGCATCAACAACCGCGATCTGAAAACCTTCGTCACCGATGTCGGCGTCACGCTCCGTCTCGCGCCGCGCATCCCGAAGGATATCCTCCTCGTCTCTGAGAGCGGGCTTTCCGCGCCGGCCGATCTCGACCGTCTTGCCGAGGCGGGCGTCACCACCTTCCTGATCGGCGAAAGCCTGATGCGGGAACAGGACGTCGCCGCTGCGACCCGGCGCCTGCTGGGTGACCATGCATAATTCGTGTCCTATACTTTCCCCATGAGCGATCTGACCCATCTCGACGAACACGGCGCCGCGCGCATGGTCGATGTCTCCGACAAGGAGGTGACGGCGCGCGAAGCGACGGCGGAAGCGATCATCGTGTTGTCCGCCGAAGCCTTCGCCGCGGTGATGGAAGGCTCGGCGCCGAAAGGCGACGTGCTCGCGGCGGCCCGCATCGCCGGCATCATGGCCGCCAAGAAGACCTCCGAGCTCATTCCGCTCTGCCATCCTTTGCCGCTGTCCAAGCTCGCCATCGACTTCGAGCCTCTGGCCGACAAGAACGCCATCCGCATCATCGCCATGGCCAAGACGACGGCGCAGACGGGTGTCGAGATGGAATCGCTGACGGCGGCGAGCCTCGCGGCGCTGACCATCTACGACATGGTCAAGGCGGTCGACAAAGGCGCGGTGATCGAATCCATCCGCCTGCTGACGAAATCGGGCGGCAAGAGCGGCGCCTATATCGCACACCGCAAACCGCGCATCGAACGCGCCGCCGCCGAGCGTCCGCGGACAAAGTCGAAGCCCATCGCGCTCACGCATGAGACCTCGGCGCCGCCGCCTGCCGGCGACCCCAACGCCGACCGCGAGGCCTTCCGCAATTTCATGGTCTCGCGCCAGTTGCGCGCCACCGACTGGGCGAAACAGGCGGGTGTCCCGGCGTCGCAGATCTATTCCTATCTCACGGGGCGTTCGCGCGGGCTGACGGCCGAGGTGGCCGAACGGCTGGCCCAGGCCGCCCGCGCCCGCGTCGAAGACATGTTCGCCCGCGCCCGATGATCTCCGTTGACGAAGCGGTTCAGCGCATCACGGCCGTCTTCAGGGCGACCGAGGCGGAGGC
>DATKON010000118.1:0-14516 GCA_035524575.1 Rhizomicrobium sp. | reverse complement strand
CGTCGGCGCGCGATCCGGGCAGGGCGGCAAAGAGATAGCCGGGCTTCACCTCGCGGCTGTCGCTCGCGAGCCCTCGGATGCCCGTCATGATGTCCATGGGTCTCGCGCCCACCTTGCCCACCGTCACAATGCTCCCCGAATGTGGTCCCATTATGAATTCTCTTTGGTTGCCGTCAGTGTCGGGTTTGCGGACGGCATGCCCAGCATCGGCGCAATGCGTGCGATGACTTTTCCGGCCAGCGGGGCGGCGGTAAAGCCCGCCAGCGCCACGCCGAACGTTTCTTTCGTGCCATGCGGCTCGTCCAACATGACGAAGACGAGATAGCGTGGATCGTCAATAGGAAAGATTCCGCAAAACGAGGTGATGAGCTTGTGGGCCACATACACGTGGCCGTTGTTCTTTTCGGCCGAACCCGTCTTGCCGCCGACATCGTAGCCGGGAACGTCGGCCTTTTTGCCGGTGCCGTTGGTCACGACATAGCGCAGGAGGCTGCGCATGGTCGCGCTGGTTTCCGGCTTGATCAGCTGCTCGCCGCGGGCGTCTTCGGGGTGTTTCAGGAAGGTGGGCACGATCTTCCGCCCGCCGTTAACGATGGTCGCCGCGGCCGTCACGAAGGCGAGCGGGGTGACGGAAATGCCGTGGCCAAAGCCGATCGTGGCCGTCTCCACTTCGCCCCAGTTGTTCCGCGGGTAGATGGGCGACTGGCGTTCGGGCAGTTCCGAATGGACGGCCGAGAGCAGGCCCAAACGCGCAAGGAACTCGCGCTGGCGTTGCGGGCCCGAACGCAGCGCAATCTGCGCCGTCCCGGGATTGGACGAGAGCGCCAGGATGTCCCGCGCAGCCAGAGCCGGCGGCATGTGTTCGGCATCGTGGATCGTGTAGCGGCCGATCTTGAAGCCGGAGCCGACCGGGAAGACCTCGTCCAGCCGCGTCGTGTGATCTTCCATTGCCAGTGCAAAGGAGAAGATCTTGAACACCGAGCCGAGCTCGTAATCGTCCGCCGCCATGCGGTTGCGGCGCGGATCGACGCCCTGGAGCGCGCTCGGATCGGATTCCGAATCCGGCAGCGACGCCATCGCGATGATCTCGCCGGTATTGACGTTCATGACGATGCCGCCGCCGGCCCGGGCGCCGAATTCCTTCCGCGCCTCCTCGATCTCGTGGGACAGCGCATATTGCACGCGCATGTCGAGCGAGACCGCGACGCCGTCGGTCGAAGTCTTCAGCCTGTGGTCGAGTCCCAATTCGAGACCGGCGATGCCGTTGCCGTCGGGATCGGTGGCGCCCAGAACCTGCACCGCGGCGAAGCCTTCGGGGTAGTAGCGCTTTTCCGCCGGATCGAATTCGAGGCCGGGAAGACCCAGATGCATCACCCGGTCCTGAACGTCCGGCGACAGCCGCATCGCGACCAGCACATGGGAATGCTTGCTGTGGAACTCGCGGGTCAGGCGCTGCTCGCTGACGCCGGCCGCCGCCGCGAGATCGCGCGCCGCTTCCGCACGGTCTTCAAACGCGGAAGGCTGTGCGTAGAGATCGGCGACGGGAAGATTGCGCGCCAGGAGCCGGCCGTTGCGGTCGACGAGGTCGGCACGATTGGAAAGCGGCCTGTCGGCGATGTCGGCTGTCGCGCCGGTGACGCGCCCCTTCAGCACCATGACGTCGACGAGGCGGACTCCCACAAGGGCGAAGGCCATCACCAGAAGGCCTGCCGAAAGTACGATGCGCCGTTGGATCATGGGCGCCGCCACGGATCATTCTCCGGTGTGCAGCGAGGCGTTCTGAAGCCGCGGATCGGCGACCGGCGCGACCGCGTTCGCCGTCAGAAGGGCCTTGTTGTCGCCGCGGCGCGGCAGGAGCTCAAGCGAGGCCAGCGCCACGGTCGGCGTGTCGGCGAGGCCGAGCTTCTCGGAAGCCAGCTGCTGGATACGGGCGGGATCGGAGACCCGGACCCAATCTGCCTGCAGCACCTTCATCGTTTCCTGCTCGGCCGCGATCTTCGTCTGCGTGTCGCGGAGATCGGCGCGCGCGATGCGCGTCTGTTCCGACACGTGATAGAGCGCGAGACAGGCGAGCGCCGTCAGTGCGAAGCAGGTGAAGTTGAGGAGCCTTATCATCGTTTTCTCCTAGGCCGCCGCCGATGTGCGCTCGGCCACGCGAAGCTTCGCGGAACGGGCGCGGGGATTGTTCGCGAGCTCGGCCGCGCCTGGTGTGCGCGGACGGCTCGAAAGAAGTTTGAATGTCTGGCGCTGCGCGCTCGCCCGTTCGGGGAGATGGCGCGAGCCCTGCGGACGCGGGCGCGAACGCTCTGTGAGGAACTGCTTGACGATGCGGTCTTCAAGCGAATGAAAGGCGACGACAACGAGACGGCCATGCGTGTTGAGCACGCGCTCCGCCGCTTCGAGGCCGCGTGTCAGCTCGCCGAGCTCGTCGTTCACATAGAGACGCAGCGCCTGGAAGGTGCGCGTCGCGGGATGGATCGGCTGGCGCAACGCCTGCGGTCCGAGGGCTTTGGCGACGACATCGGCCAGTTCGCCGGTGCGCGACAGAGGACGCGCCGCGACGATGGCACGCGCCACGCGCCGCGCGAAACGCTCTTCGCCCAATGTCGCGAGGATGCGCGCGAGCTCGGCCTCGTCCATCGTGTTGACGACGTCGGCGGCGGACGGACCTTCGAGGCTCATGCGCATGTCGAGCGGGCCGTCGAGACGGAACGAAAAACCGCGCTCTGCCTGGTCGATCTGGAACGACGAAATACCGAGATCGAGGACGACGCCGTCCGTTCTTGTGTGGCCCGCATCGGCGAGAAGACGTTCCATCTCCGAATAGCGCCCGAGCGCCAGCGTGAGGCGGCCTTCGTAGTGAAGCGCCATCAGCTGCCCGCGCGCGATCGCATCGGGATCCTGATCGATGCCGAGCACGCTGCATTTCGCGCTGTCGAGAACGGCGCGCGCATAGCCGCCGCCGCCGAACGTGCCGTCGACATAATGCGCGCCGTCGCGGGGGCTTAAGGCTTCAATCACTTCGGAAAGAAGAACAGGAATGTGGCCGTCGCTCATGACGCTCCACCCTGCTCGCGCAGCGCCCGCGCGCGTGCCATTTTTTCCGCGCGCAGCCCTGCGAAGCGTTCCGCATCCCAGATCTGAAACTTGCGGCCGAGGCCGACGAAGCTGACGCGATCCTTGAGACCCGCATGCGCAATGAAATCGTCCGGCAGACGCACGCGGCCGTTTTCGTCCGTCGTCAGAAGCTGCGTGTTGGAAAGAACCGCGAAGGATCTGTCGTCATGCGCGGCGGCGAAAAACGGATCGAGCTCGGCCTGCGCGTTCGCGAACGCCTGCAGCACGTCGTCGCCGAAACATTCAAGCGTCTCTTCGGTGAAGGACGGGCAGACATAGACGCCGGCCGTATTCTGCGCCGCGAGGATCTGCCGATAGGCCGCGGGAATGCACACCCGCCCCTTGCCGTCGAGCGTGCCCGCGATCGTCGAAATGAACGGCAGGGCAGACATGAACCCCCAGATCCCCCGAATCCCCGCCTCCAACCCAACGTCGGAGGCCGCCTTTTCAGACTATGGGACAGTATGGGATATCATGGGAATTCTTTAACAGTCAACAAAAACCCAAGAGAATGAGGGGGTTGGCGGGTCTAGCTGTGGGCTCCTGGTAACTAGGGCTAGCGAATCCTGGAACAAATCCAAAACACGTCCATGATGCAGGAAACTGATTAATGTCGCGTTAACCAATCGTTCCCGATGCGTTCTTTTTTGCTGGACAGGTTTTGATCAAAAGGTCTATCGTTTTCGCCATAACGGATTCCCGCGCCCGGCGCTCTTGCGAGCAGCCGGGCTTTTGATTCCTGACGTCGTCGATGATCCGGGCGAGGCGCCGGCGCTCCGACGTCATCCGTGTCGACATTGGGGACGATCTTTGAAACCAGCTTCGGCAATCACGCCGGAGCGTGGGCCGCCCCGCCCGCCTGCGCAGCCGCTTCGGCGAGGCCGCTTCGGCGCGGCGAAGGCCCGCCGTCTTGTCCATTGCAGAGCGCCGCGCGTGTTACCGTGTTAATTGCGTGATCCTGGCACGATCGGGACTTGCGAAAGGCGCCTACGTCTTTGACGGCAAATCCGGAATTCGATCGCGAACCATCGGCGCGAAGAAAAAATTGCCTGTAACGCCGCGCAGATCACCGAATTCCGCGCGCATTTTTCGACGGGAAAACGAATGCGTCAGATGGCCTGTAAGCCGGGTTCTGTTCCTGCGTGAGCAGGAGATGGCTATTCCTCTGGGACGCCCGTCGCCGGACGCCTCGCGCGACCTACCCGGACCGCTATCCGGAAACGGATTACCTGCGGTCCCTATTTGGTCTTGCTCCCGGTGGGGCTTGCCATGCCGCTTCCGTTACCGGATGCGCGGTGCGCTCTTACCGCACCATTTCAACCTTGCCGGACCTTTAGGGTCTTAGGCGGTGTCATTTCTGTGGCGCTATCCCTGGGGTCGCCCCCGCCGGACGTTATCCGGCACCGTGTTTCCGTGGAGCCCGGACTTTCCTCCATCCGCTTTCGCCAGAGGCTATGGCGGACAGCAGCCATCCGGCCATCTGACGCGGGCCAAAGATTAGCGGACGAAGCCTAACAAAGCGAGGATGCTCAGTGTCCGGAGCGACGCAGCAGCTCGGACGCAAGGCCCGTGTCGTAGGAAAGGCCCGCCGGCGTCAGCACGATGCGGTGCGGATAATCCGCCTTGGCGAGTCCCTTGCGCTCGAGCGCATGCCAGACCTTGTCGTTGTAAAGCCCGGTCGCATCCTTCGTCGCCACCACGGCGTCGCCCAGATGGAAGTGATCGCCATGCGCCTGCGGAAAGCGCGCGACAGTAACTTCGCCTTGCCCGGGACCCGCATTGGCCGCGCCGGGCACGCGCGCCAGAGCCTGCAAGAGCGTGAGCGTGCGCAATTGAAGAGGGTTGAGCTTTAACGGGTTGATCTTGGGAGGCATGAGGATCCTTGATACCTGATGATCCGCCTACAGACTGATCCAGGCGGGCTTGTCGGCGCCGAGTTCCGGTGGCGGCAACGTCCAGCGCGGCGGCGTCTCCGACATGCGCACGACGGGTCCGAGAAAATCGAGGCGCCCCAACTCCGTTTGGCATGACTGTCCGTAGCCGTCGAGTCCCTCCGCCGGCGACCAGTCGCGCGGCACGTCGGCCGCCGGCACCCTGCCCAGGGACTGGAGCCACATCGCCGTCGCGCACAGCGAAACTTCGACCAGCCAGCTGCCGCCTTCGCGGAACCGGCGCAAGAGCGCGGCCGCGACGCCCGCCGCACCGAGATAACCCGTGATGTAGTCGCAGACGGCGGCCGGGATCAGCGCCGGCGGCGCCTCGCGGCGGATGCCGGAACGCTGCGCCAGAAAGGCGCCCTGCTCGGCGGCGATTCCGGTGACGCATTGCGCGAGCTGCTCCCAGCCGCGCCGCGAAGCCCACGGCCCGTGATGGCCGTAACACGACACGGCGCAATAGATGATGCCCGGCGAGGAATGCGACAGCGCCGCGGGCGTCACGCCGAGGCCTCCGAGCGCACCGGGACGATAGGAATCGACGAACACATGGGCATCGCGCGCCAGGGCGCGCAATTGTTCGGCATCGCCCGGCTTTGTCAGATCGAGAAAGGTCGAACGCTTGCCGAGCCCCGTATCGAGATCGAAGACATCGACAGTCGGAAGCTTTTCGGCGCGGACTCCCAGCACTTCCGCTCCGTGCGAAGCGAGCGTGCGGCCGACGGTCGGTCCCGCCAGCACGCGCGTCAGATCGAGCACGCGCACGCCTTCGAGCGGCTGCTTCGCCTCGCCGAGACGCAACACCGGCGCCTCGCCGATTTTCTTGAGCACGATCGGCGCCGCCTTGGCGAGCACCATGCCCTGCCCTGTCTGCCGCCACTCGGCTTCGCTGCGCACCATGGCGCCGCTGAGTTTCATGTAGGCGATTGCGTCTTCCAGCGCCTGCGCATTCCAGCGCGAGACGGCAGCAGCGATCGCTTCCTTCTTGTTCTCGGCATTCAGGAGCTCGAGCGTGCGCGCGGCGAGATGGGGAAAGCCGCCGTGAAGATGGATCCAGCGCTGATCGGCGGTCTGGTAAAGACCAACCGTCGGATTGGTTTCGGCCGGGCGCGGGATGGAGTGGCCGTTGCGCTTGAGGAGCGCGAAGGACACAAGCGAAGAGGCCGCGGTCTTCAGGTCGACACCGATCTCCTGCTGGCCACCCCCCCTGAGGCGCCAAATCTCGTGCGCGGCGGATGCGGCCATCCCGACCGACGCCGCCGAGGTTTCGGCGACGCGAAACGGCGTCGGCAGGATGGGGTCGTCGGAGGTGAAGGACGGCACCTTCAGCGGTGCGATGCCGGCGATCCGGTTCAGGTAGGCGAACGCGTCGCGCGCGGTCATGGCATACTCCGGAAGGCCGGCCAGTTCGGGACCGGAATAACGACGCAAATTCTCGTGAGTTCCAAGAGGGAAATTTTATGACGAAGCCGCTTCAAGGCGTCCGGGTGATCGATTTCGGGCGCTACATCGCCGGACCCTATTGCGGCGCACTCCTGGCCGATTTCGGGGCCGAGGTGATCCGCGTCGAGAAGCGCGACGGCCGCGAGGACCGCACCCTTGTTTCGCTTGGAGAAACACCGGACGGCGAGCCGCGCGAAGGTGCAATGTTCCTGCAAATGAACCGCAATAAGAAGAGCCTGACGCTCGATCCGTCGACTGAAAAAGGCCGCGACGTTATGCGGCGGCTGATCAGGCAGTGCGACGTCGTGATCGCCAATCTTCCCGGGCAGACGCTGAAGCAGATGGGCCTCGACTATGACAGCGTGTCCGCCGTCAACCCGCGCGCGATCCTGGCGGTTGTTTCGGCCTTCGGTCTCGAGGGTCCCTATGCCGATCGCGTCGGCTTCGACGGCGTGGCGCAGGCGATGTCCGGTGCCGCCTATTTCTCAGGCACACCGGATCAACCGGTGAGATGCGCAGCGCCCTATGTCGATTTCGGAACGGCCTCGCTCCTGGCGCTGGGCGTGATGGCAGCGCTGCGCGTGCGCGATCAAACGGGCCGCGGGCAACTGGTCGAAGGTGCGCTCCTGCGCACAGCGCTGACATTCTTCAGCGGCATGCTGATCGAAGAAGCCGTGCTGAAGCTCGATCGCGCGCCGTCGCTCAACCGGAGCCAGACGGCGGCCCCGAGCGACATCTTCAGGACGAAAGACGGCTGGATCACCGTCGCCGTGAACGGCGATCCATTGTTCCGCCGCGTGGCGCGGCTCGTCGGCGCGCCGGAATGGATCGAGGATGCGCGCTTTGCCAGCGACAAGTCGCGCGGCGATCACGGCGTGACGGTGAGCGCGCATGTCGCGAAATGGTGCGCGGAGAAGACTAGCGAGGAAGCGGTCGCGGCGTTCGAGAAGGCGCGCGTGCCGGCGGGCCCGGTGCTCAACATGCGCGAGACGATGGCCGATCCGCATGTCAAAGCCGCCGGTTTCTTCACCGAGACGGAATTCCCCGGCATCGGCCGCGCACCCATCGCGGCGACACCGGTGAAACTGCATGCAACCCCGGGCGAAGTGCGCCGCCGGGCGCCGGTGCTGGGCGAGCATAACGATGAAGTGCTGCGGGAACTCGGCTATTCGGGCGAAGAAATCGAAACGCTGATCGCAGATGGCACGGTTTAGATACGTTCGTCATCGCTCGGCGCGCAGCGTCCGGCCATCCAGTTTTCTTCGGCGCCAAAAATCGGTCACCCAGGTCCCGCGCGAAAAGCGCGGTCCCGGGCGACGACGAAATGAAGTTTATTACGCCGCCGCTTGCGCGAGCGCGGCGCGGCCGCGCCGGCGGAGGAATTCGCCTTCTTCGGGGCTGAAGAGAAATCCCGTCAGGTCGGCCGCGAGCGTGAAATACTGCTCGGCGATGACGCGCCGCTCGCCTTCCGCGGCTTTGAGCTCGCGCAGCATCTCGTCGCAATAGGTCTGAAGCACGGTTGCGACCTCTTCGCGCGCAGCGTCTAGCGATGAGCCGAAGGATCCCTGCGCCGCGAATTCCTTGCAGCCCGCGATCAGGCGCGCATAACGCAGCGCGCGCTCGGCTTTGGCGGCATCCGGCGGACGGCGGAGATCCGGCAGCCGCGGGCCGCCCGAAAACGCACCGGCCCGCACCGTGGGCAATGCCGCGAACACTTCGCGCGGCGCGCGCTCCATATAGCCGACCATCACTTCGGCCATCGCCGCGCGATCCTTGAGGAGCCGCTGACCCCATTTGCCGGCACGCCGCATTTCGACTTCCATCACGAGACCGCTCGACAGCATGGCGAACTTTTCGATATGCGCCAGGAGATCGTCGACATCGAATTCGGGCTGCCGCGCATTGCGCACCGCGGTGGCATGTTCCTCGATGTCGGCGAACAGGATTTCACCCACGAGCCCCATATCGGTGTTGCTGATGAGCGTATCCTGCGTCTGGCGGGAAATCGCGAGCGGCAGGCGCAAGGCCTCCCAGGGCCGCACCAGCCGGTTCATGGCGACGACGGCGATGTAGGGCGCGGCATCCGGCACAGCATCGACGACGACGTCGTAGATCTCGCGAAGCGTATGCAGAAGCTCATCGGTCAGGACCGGCGTCTGCGGCGGCATCCGGCGCTGCAGCTCGACGATCGCGCGACCTACGGAAAGAAGAATTGCCATTTCGCGCGCGTCGGCCGCGACCGCATCGGAGCCGAGCACCGAACGGGTCGCCTTGATCGTCGCGCTCGACGAAGAAGAAAGCGCGGCGAGCATTTCGCTCGACGCCAGAGGCCAGAAGGCCTGCGCGCGCTTATGCGCGTCGTCGATGCGGAAATCGAGAACGTCCGCCTTCACATCATCGCAATATTTCGCGGTCTCTTCCGGAAGGAGCGTCTCCGACAGCCACGTCCACACTTTCGGAATCGAGGCGTGTGCGATGCGGCCGGTGACCTTGTCCTTGCGTGGCGCGCTCGAGAGCAGATCGGCGAAGGGCTCGCAGAACAGACGCATCGGCGACGGCGTGCGTTCGACATTTCCGGCGCGCCGCAGGACCGGGCGCAAGCCTTCGAGAATGAGATCGTGCGGCAATACCTTTCCGTCCGCGAGGCGATCCATTTCGACCGCTTTCGCAAGGCGCACGGCGACGGGCTCGGGCAGAGTGCCCAAGAAGGCCCGCAACATCCTCAGTTTGTCATTCCGAATCATTCTCATGTCCGGACGTTATACGCTCGTCGCCGGACGTCAGTTTGGCGCCCGATCCCAAGATTAATAGGACATTATTAACGGGCACTTTCCGCGTTCGTCTAAGCAATGACGGGCAGAACAAGGCGCGTTTCGAGACCGCCGAGCGGTGAATCGCCGAGAGAAAGCGCACCCCCGTAAAGCTTTGCAATATCGCGCACAATCGCGAGGCCGAGGCCGCTGCCGGGGACGCTCTCGTCGAGGCGCTCACCGCGTTCGCCTACAAGTGTGCGTTCGTGCGGATCAAGGCCTGGGCCGTCGTCGTCGACACGAATGTCAAATTGTGGACCGTCCAGTCGCGATGCGATGACAGCAACGCGGTGCCTGGCCCATTTGCAGGCATTGTCCATCAGATTGCCCGCCATTTCCTCGAGATCCTGTCGCTCGCCGCGAAACGACAAATGCGGCGGACAATCGATCGAGATGTCGAGGCCGCGATCCTGATGGATGCGCAACAGCACGCGCGCGAGATCTTCGAGCACCGGTTTGACGGGCGTGCGATTGCCGAGTGCGTCGACGGCGCCGGCTGCGCGCGCGCGTGCGAGGTAGTGATCGACCTGACGGCGCATCGTGTCGACCTGGCGCTGCACGCTGTCGGCGAGCGGGCCGGGCGATGCGGCCGCCTCGCTCGACAGCACTGTCAGAGGAGTTTTCAGAAAATGCGCGAGATTGGACACATGCGTGCGGGCGCGTCCGACCACTTCCGCAGAATGCTCGATCAGGCTGTTGAGCTCGGCCGCGAGAGGCTCGATCTCGGAGGGAAACCGCCCTTCCAGACGTCGCGCCCTTCCTTCGCGAATGCGGGCGAGCGCTTCGCTCACGCGTCTCAGCGGCTGCAATCCGATCAGCACCTGAATGAAAATGCCGCCGACAAGTCCGACGCCCAGCAGTGCAAAGCTCCAGATGAGCGTGCCATTGAACTGCGCCACTTCGGCCTCGACCTCCGTCATGTTTCCGGCGACGAGAAAATAATAGGCGCGCACATCGTTCGGCTGTGGAGATGCAGTGATCGGAAATTCCAGCCGCTGCGCGACATAGCGCACGCGTTGCTGGTCAGGGCCTTGCGCATAGCCGTAAACCACCTTGCCGCCGGTGCGCAGATCCGACGGGCGAATCGTATAGTCGAACAGCGAGCGGGAGATTTGGCCGTCGCCAGAATCCTTCGAGTCGACGGGAATGATCTCCCAGTACCAGCCCGAATAGGCCCGCTCGAAGCGCGCGTCGGCAAAGCGTCCGCTGAGCGAGACTTCGCCCTGCGCGTTGGGCTCGCCCGCCGCGATCATGCCATCGAGATAAAATTTCAGCCGCTCGTCGAAATCGCTCTGCACCGAGTTGCGGAAATTGTTCGACAGCACGAAGCCGCCGAGGGCGAGCCCCGCCACCGTCCAGACGGCCGCAGCCAGGATGAGCCGCCTTGTGAGCGAGCTACGCCTTGGCGTCGCCTTGAATCTTGTCAGGAGTCTCGAGGCAATAGCCAAGGCCGCGCACCGTTTGAATCAGGTTCGAATCGAGCTTCTTGCGCAGACGCCCGACGAACACTTCGATCGTATTCGAATCGCGATCGAAGTCCTGATCATAGAGATGCTCGACGAGCTCCGTGCGCGAAACGACGCGGCCGCGATGATGGGCGAGATAGGAGAGGAGCCGATATTCGAGCGAGGTCAGCTTCACGGGATTGCCGTCGATGGTGACACGCGAGGCGCGCGTGTCGATCCGGAGCGAGCCGATCTCGATTTCCGACGTCGCAAGCCCGGCCGTGCGCCGGAGAAGCGCGCGCACCCGCGCCAGAAGCTCTTCGGTGTAGAACGGCTTCGCCAGATAATCGTCCGCGCCGGCATCGAAGCCCGCCACCTTGTCGCTCCAGCGGTCGCGCGCCGTCAGAATCAGCACCGGCATTTTCTTGCCGTCCTTGCGCCATTTCTCGAGCACGCGCACGCCGTCCATCTTCGGCAGGCCGAGATCGAGGATGACCGCGTCATAGGGTTCGGTGTCGCCGAGATAGTGGCCTTCCTCGCCGTCGGCGGCGACGTCGACCACATAGCCGGCATCGCTCAGCGCCCGCTTCAAAAGTCGCTGGAGATCCTTGTCGTCCTCAACCAACAAAATGCGCATCGTCTTTACCGCTCTATCGGTGGCCGTGTCCGCCGCCGCCGCGCCAGCCGCCGGGCCCGTGCCCTCCTGGCCTGCCGAAACCACGCGGACCGCCTCGAAAGCCGCCCGGTGGCGGCCCCATATATCCCGGTTCCATTCTTCCGCCGCCGTAAGCCGGCGGGGGACCCTGTTGACGCCAGTCGCCACGGGCCTGACCCAGGACGCGACCCGAGCGGGCATCCGTGTCGAGCCATATCACCCGGCCTTCCGGGGTCAACCATTTGATGCGGTAGTGATAGCCGCCATAACCGTCGGGAAAGGGGCCCTCGGCGTCATAGAAGCGGCCGGGCCGGCCGGCACGCACATTGGGCAGGATGCGGTCGAGCGGCATCACCTGTCCGCCATAGGCGTCGCGGGGATAGGGCTCCTGTGCCGGGCTCGGCGACGGCAGCGCTGACGCCAGGGCAACGAGGAACAACAGCGAGAAAAGCGCGCGCCGGCACATGAAGCTTATTACCGCGTTTGCGATGAACCTCAGATGAACGTGCCATCCAGACCGCGTTCAGGCGAGCTCTGCGATCTTTCATCGTGAAGATCGCGGCGCCAGCAAGCGCCCATGATCTCCAAAGCGTCGGTCCGTGCGGCAAGCCCCTCCACGCGCGGCCCGTCAGGCGAGAGCCCGCGCAGCGAAATCTGCGCGGGCTTCTCAATTCCGACGCTTCCATGACATCGCCGCATTTCGCCCGAATTCCGTCGCGCATCCGCCCCATGGCAGGCGCTAGCGTTTCCACCTAGAGTTCTTCAACGCTAGGGCGGGGGCATTCATGCGATTTTCAGCGACTTGCATCGCAGCGATCACGATTGCGAGCGCGGCCCATGCCGCGGATCCATCGCAAAAACTTTCGATCACGGTCTACAACAACAATCTCGCGCTGGTGCAGGACGAACGTCGCCTCGACGTGCCCGCTGGCCGCACGCGGCTCGAATTCAAGGACGTTTCGGCGAGCATCAAGCCGGAAACAGTGGCGCTGTCCGGTGCCGGCCTGGGCGTCGTCGAACAGAATTTCGATTACGATCTGCTGACGCCGTCGAAGATGATGGAGAAAGCGGTCGGACATGAAATCGAGATCGTCCGCACCATTCCCGGCACCGGCCAGCAGACGCACGAAAAGGCGATCGTGTTGTCCGTCAACAGCGGCGTCGTCCTCAAGATCGGCAACCGCATCGAGGTCCTGAGCGCCGACGGCCTGCCGACGCAGGTCATCTTCAACAGCATTCCCGAGAACCTCCGCGCCCAGCCGACACTATCCGTTACGGTCGACGCCGCCCAAGGCGGCCCGCACGACGTCACGCTGAGCTATCTGACGACGGGACTGTCCTGGAAAGCGGACTATGTGGCACTGTTCGACGAGAAACAGAACGCGCTCAACCTTCAGGGCTGGATCACACTCACCAACAAATCCGGCACAAGCTACAAGGATGCGAAGACGCAGCTCGTCGCCGGCGACGTCAACATCACCGGAGAATATCAGAACAACAATTGGCAGCCACCGCGGCCCGCCAATCACAGCGCCGGCACGCAGGCTTCGAATGAAGCGTCCATAGCGGACTACAATCTCTACACATTGCCCGAGCGCGTCACCGTCGCGGAAGCGCAGACCAAACAGGTCGGCTTTCTCGATCAGCAGGGCGTGAGCGCCAAGAAGGTCTACGAATATCGCACCGATTCCTTCGCGAGCAGCGAAGAGCCGTCGCATGCGGATGTCGACATCGATTTCTCGAATAGAGGCAAGGCGCTGCCGGTGGGAACCATGCGCGTCTATATCCGCGATCAGGCAGGCGAACCCAAATTCGCCGGCGAAGACAACATCTCCCACACGCCGGCGGGCTCGGAGCTTTCGGTGAAGATCGGTGAAGCCTTCGATGTCACCGTGCAGCCGACTCTGGTATCCAGCGAGAAGCTCTCGCGCTGGCGGACGCGCTACACGATGTCCTATCTGCTGCGGAACGCGAAGCCGGAACCTGTAACGGTGGAGTTGCGGCAGGGCGGGCTTTGGCGCGACGGAAAGGTGGAGACCGAAAGCTTTGCCAGCCGCCGCATCGACGCCAACACGCTCGGCTGGAGCGCGCCTGTGCCCGCCAACGGCGAGACGACACTGACCTTCACGGTCGATTCCGGCGATTGATCGTGCGGATCGCGCGCTTCTCCTTCCTCGCGTTGCTAATGGCGAACGGGCCCGGTTTTGCGGACGTTCTTTCGCAGCGTCCCGACATGGTCGCCGTGACGTTTTATCATGAGGGCATGGTCGACACGGCGGATTTGCTTCGGGCCGATCCGCTTTCCGGCATTCGCGAATCGGGAATCGCTTTCATTACCGAAACGCGGACGATCGACCTGCCGGCCGGCCCGGCGACGGTGAAGCTCGAAGACGTGGCGTCGACGATGGTGCCCGAGACGGCGACGATCGAAGGATTGCCGCAAGGCGTTCTCGAACAGAATTTCGACTATGATCTTTTGAGTCCCGGTTCGTTGCTTGCGAACTCGGTCGGCGAAACCGTACGTCTCGTGCGCACCGACACGAAAACCGGTAAACGCGTCGAGCAAACCGCAATCATCCGCTCCGGCCCCAACGGCACGGTGTTTGAGGTCGACGGCAAGTTCGAAGCGCTTCACTGCAGCGCGCTGCCGGAAAAGCTCGTGTTCGATCACTTGCCCGGCGGGCTCGCCGATACCCCGACTCTTTCGGTGCGCACCGATGCGCCGGCGGCCGGGCATTACACGATCAAACTCAGCTATATCGCGACAGGGCTCAACTGGTCCGCGGATTATGTCGCGCGCGTGGAGCCCGGCTCGAACACACTGGCGCTGAGCGGCTGGCTCACGCTCGCCAATTTCAGTGCGACGAGCTTCGAACACGTTCCGGTCGACGTCGTCGCGGGTGAGCTGCAGACCACAGGCAACGATACCCCGCAGGATGCCAAGCAGGTTTTCCTTCCAACCGATTGCTGGCCGACCAGGATCGAATGGGGGAAATTTCCGCCCGCGGTCTATGCGCCGAGCGTCGTCAATGCTCTCGTACCGCCACCGCCGCCGGCCCCGGGGCAGGATCGCTCAACGGAAACCGTGGTCGTCACCGCATCAAAAAGGATC
>DATKON010000117.1:0-8707 GCA_035524575.1 Rhizomicrobium sp. | reverse complement strand
CATGATGGTGGCGAGCGAGGCGGACGACGCCTGATGGCCGCCGACTTTGAGACCGTCGGTGTTCTCGCGCACATGATTGGCGTGATGAATGGTCCAGGTGGCGAGCCAGAGCACCTTGCGCTCGAGTTCGCTCAGGATCGTGAGGTCACGTGTCGGCATCGGCGGCGTCATCGAGGGCCCCATGGCGCGAACACTCCGGTATGGGCGCTATCCTATAAACCATTGCGGGGAGATTCCGTCGGCGCATCGTGCCACCCCGCGCTGGCAAAGAGCTGCCAATCTTGGCTAGAATGGCCGAGAAAGTAGCAGATTCTTGCGTGTTGTGCCATCAATGGAGCTGATCCTTGCCAAAAGAGCCGTTAGACGACATCGACCGGCGCATCCTGACGGTGTTGCAGGAAGACGGCCGGGTCAGCCTCGCCGATCTAGCGACTCGCGTCGGACTGTCCTCCTCGCCGTGCTTGCGGCGAATTCGCCGCCTGGAACGCTCGGGCGTCATCGCGCGCTATGTCGCCGTGCTCGACCAGAGCAAAGTGGGACTTCCCGTCAGCGTATTCGTTTCGATCAAGCTCGAGAGCCAGCGCGTCGAAGCGCTGGAGCGATTCAAGAAGGCGATCGCAAAATGGCCGGAAGTGCTCGAATGCTATCTGATGACCGGCCCGCGCGACTATCTCTTGCGCATCGTCGCGGCAGATCTGGAAGCCTATGAGCGCTTTCTCAAACAAAAGCTCACCCGCGTCGACGGCGTGTCGTCGATCGAATCGAGTTTTGCGCTCGAGCAGGCGAAATATTCGCACGTCCTGCCGATCGCGTAGAGCGAATCGTTTTAGATTGAATCGATTGTCGCTCCAGCATTTTAATGGAGCATGATCTTTTCGGAAAACCGGTACCCACTTTTCCGGATCATGCTCTAATCAGATGCGCCCTCAGGCGCCGCGCCGCTGAAAGATCACGGTGATTTTGCGCGTGTGGATTTTCCAGCCCTGCGCGGTCAAAACGAAAGCGTCGTGATATTCGCCGATGCTCTCGGGGCCGTCGATCGCGCCGATACCGGCCGTTGCAGGCCCCTTGTAGAACGTGAAATAGGTCCGGCCTTCCGCGGCCGCCGGACCGTTTTGGACGATCTCGATATTGCTGCAGATGTGCCGGGTCACGACGTCATCGGGCCGTGAGTCGAGCCATGCCGCCAGCGCGGACTTTCCGCGAATAATCGTCCCGAGGCGGTCGAGGATCGCGTCTTCGGCAAACAGATCCAAGACGGCCGGATAGTCGCGGCGGTCAATCGCGTTGGCGAAGGCCACGCTCAGGCGTTCGCACATCTCGCGGCAATTGGCCTCGCCTGCCGCCGATGTCATGCCGGTGCGCGTGCCAATTCTGCCGCCACGTCACGATGCAAATCCAACAGCGCTGGAACTGTGGACGGGTCACGACGGCCAAAGCCACATTCGGTAGCTAGTCCGAAGTGCGGGATGAAGCGCTTCGCGATAGAGGCCCGCCGTTCCGCGCCTTCCCGCCCGTCGGTAAAGTGCAGCAGGCCAAGATAGATATCGCGATATGCTTCGCGTTTCAGGTTCGATAGCGGCTCGTAATATCTCGCTTCGGTCCAGCCGCGCGGGATCGGGATATGAAGCCAATTCAACGGCCGATTCGACGCGAGGGCGATCGCGTTGGCGAACTTCACGGAGGAGCCCGCGTCGCTCGGCTCTATGATGTGCCTATGACCGGGATCGCCGTAGCAAAGGTGTATGCCGACCTCGACCGTGTCGGGAATGATAGAGCTCATTCGCGCCAAGCGCCTGGCTGAATCAGGCAGAATGTCCTTGAGGTGAAGTTGATAGCCGCCGTCGTAGCCGACAATCTCGACACAGACATCCCACTGCAACGACAGTTGCTGGTGCGGAATAGCTTCGAGAATTGTTGTGACTTCGCGCTCCATTGCACGCTCGAGCGCAGGTTCAGCGCTGGCCCGATCTTCCAAAACGACAAAGCCGCCCAGGATTGCCACAACGGTGGGAATGCTCACCTGAAATCGTGTTGCGGCTGGTATGACGCCGTCGCGCTTAAGTTTTGAAAATATTGCGAACGATTTCGTAGCCTCCTCGGCAAAGCCCAGCGGCTTGTAGGCGATCTCGGACGCGCCTTGTTTGAGACGAAAAAACGGCCGGTCCAAGCTATCCTTGATGCCGGCGAGATTGCGCGACGGCATCAACTCAAAAGCATCGTTGCCATCGAAGATATGGCGCTGCCAGCGGATCCAGTTCGTCCGGGGCCCGGTTTCGCCGTCGGGATAGCGCGGCGCCAGGGTGCCAAGTCGTGTCGCAAGCGCGCGGAATACCGCTTCGGAATTGCCTAGCGGGATGCTGCCGACGAGCAGAACATCTTGTGCAGACGTCATGTTTCCTCCTCCTGGATGAATCGTGCTGAGGCACCTGGCCCTATTGGGTCGTTGCTTCCTTCACCGGGTCTTTGACGGCTTCGAAGGTCGCGAATTCTACGGCCCAGGGCTCGCCGTTGCGCTTCTCCACTTTGCGCACATAGATGTTTTGCACGATATCGCGGGTGCGCGGGTCGATGGCGACCGGTCCGCGCGGACTTTCCCAGGACATGCCCTTCATCGCCTCGATCACGCGGTCGGGGTCGGTGCTGCCGCCGGTCTTCTGCAGCGCCAGATAGATGAGGTTCATGCCGTCATAGCCGCCGACCGAGACGTGGTTGGCGCGATGCCCGGTCGCCTTCGCATAGGCGGCGACGTAGTCTGCATTGAGCTTCGACGGATGCGCGGCGGAATAGAAGCCTGCCGTCACGACGCCATCCAGGGCGTCCCCGGTGCCCGCCAGATCGTCGTCATCGACGATGTCGCCGGGGCCGATCAGCTTGATCCCGGATTTGTCGAGACCGCGCTCGGAAAATTGCCGCGCCAAGGCGACCGACTGAAACGCCGGGATCGATACGAACACGCTGTCGGGCGAAACATCGCGGGCGCGCTGCAGGAACGGCGCGAAATCGGGACTGGCGAGCGGTATCCGCAGCATGTCGAGAACTTGGCCGCCGCCGTCCTTGAAATGCTGCTCGTAGACCTTGCTCGCCTCGGTGCCGGGCGTCCAATCGGTGATGATGCCGACGGTGCGCCGGCTGCCGTTACGGGTGGCCCAATCGGCCATCACGGCGGATTGCTGACCGAGCGTGAAACTGGCCCGCACGAAATACGGCGAGCGTTCGGTCAGGATCGACGTTCCCGCCAGCAAGACGACCGTCGGCACTTTGGCTTCGCTGACCACCGGCGCCATGGCCAGTGCCGTCGGGGTTATGCCGGCGCCGAGAAAGCTGACCTTGTCGGTGACGATGAGGTCCTGCGCGAGCCGCTTGCCATTGTCCGGCACGCCGCCGTCGTCGCGGATGATGAGTTCGATCTTCTTGCCGGCGACCACGTCACCGTGCTGTTCGACAAACAGCTTGGCGCCCGCGGCGACTTCGCGTCCGATGGCGGCAAAGGGCCCCGTCATCGGGATGACGATGCCGACCTTGACGACATCCGCGGCGGACGCGGCGACGACATTGAGGGTGGCGAGCAGGGCGCCGAGCGCGAGCGCTGACGCAAAGCCGATATGGGATGCCGCGCGACGCGACCGGCGATCAAAGATGGGAATCACGCGTCCCCTCCTCCCGATGGTGTGTTGTTGTGCCGTGTTCTTGTCAGATGTTCTCGGCGGGGACCTTAGCGTCGGATGGACTCACCGATAGATGGCGCGACGGCCCACGCGATAGCCCGCAGCTATCGGAGGAGCGCCGTCACTTCGCCCGGCTTCGGCCGGCGCGGCGCGCCGCACCTGCCGTCCGGAGCGGCCGCGGCGCTTCGACATTGCCGGCCGCCCGCTTCATCAGGTCCAGCAAGTGACCCGCAGCCGGCGACAGCGGCACGTCGGAGCGCTTCACCACAACGATCGAGGGCGCCGTTATCTCCTCCTTGATCGGGATGGTCGTGAGGATGTGGTTGGCAAAAGCCGACTCGATCCATTGCGACGGCGCCATCGCCAGCAGGTCGGAATTGGCGAGGCTGGTCAGCAGCGTGAGCGCCGATTGGCATTGCAGCGCCAGAGTGGGCGCCGGCAGGCCGTAGCGCTTGAACAGGTCGCCCAGTTCATTCTCCGCTTTCGCGGTGATCGAAGTGGTGATCCACTCGGCGTCCACCAGCTCCTTGAGCGACGTCGCGCGAGCGAGCGGATGCCCGACGCGCGCCAGCACCGCGCGGCGTCCCGGAAACAGGATTTCGGTGTGCAGCCCCGGCGCCGCAGCGAGATCAGGACCGGGGCCGATATAGAAATCGACGCTGCCGTCCTGAAGCCCGAGCTCGAGGGAGGGATAGAAGCCTTCGATGACATGAAGGCGGACCCGCGGATAGCTGCGGCGGAACGCCCGCAGCGTTTTGGTGAACAGCCGCAGATGCGCGACGATGGACAGTCCGATCGCAACAGATCCGGTCGCGTTGCCGCGCAATTGCTCGAATTCCTCCGTGGCGTGGCGCACGTCGTTGAGGATGGCGATCGAGCGCCTGATAAAGGCCTGGCCAAGCGCCGTCGCCGCCATGCCCTTCGAGCGGCGTTCGAACAAGGGCGCACCCAGCTCGCGCTCCAATTCGGACAGGCTGCGCGTCAATGTCGGCTGCGCCATGCCGAGGTGGCGGGCCGCCGCCCGCAGGCTGCCATGGTCGGCGATGGCGACCAGGTCGCGCAACTGATGCAGCTTCATCGGCGATCACCGAGCTTTGGCTTGCCGGACCGCGCGCGCATCCGGACGTTTCCTCGCGTGGTCTTGGCGTCTTCCGGCAATAGCATCCAGCTATCGCACGCTTTATCGCGCCATCTTACCCATTATCACCCGTTGCACTAGGTGGAAATGAACAAACCGGCCGAGGAAGCCGCGGAATCGAGGAAACGAGAATGCTCAAGCCCAAGCTTCATCACGTCACCCTCAAGACCAGCCGTCTCGACGAGATGATCGCCTGGTACGGCGAGGTTATCGGCGCCGAGGTGAATTTCCGCGATGGCGTCGCCGCATGGACGACCAATGACGCCGCCAATCACCGCATTGCGTTTCTCGCCGTGCCGGGGCTCAGCGACGATGGCGAGAAGGTCCGCCACAACGGCATGCACCACTGCGCCTTCGAATACGACAGTTTCGCCGATCTGATGACGTCGTACGATCGGCTGCGCCAGCGCGGCATCACGCCGGCCTTCTGCCTCGATCACGGCCTGACGATCTCGCTGTATTACCGGGATCCGGAAGGAAATTTCGTCGAGCTGCAGAGCGACAATTTCGGCGACTGGGCGAAGTCGGCGGAGTTCATGCGCCACTCGCCGGATTTCGCCGCCAACCCGATCGGCACATTCTTCGATCCCGCGCGCGTGTTCGAGAAATTCAAGGCCGGCTCCGACTTCAAGGCGCTGCAACAAGCCATCCGCGGGGGCGCCTATTTGCCGGACCCCCTCCCGCCTATCGGCCTGCCGACGCCGTGAGCGTCCGCCGCGAGGGATGACGCCGATGGCGGACGAGCGGGAAACGGATGTGCTCATCGTCGGCGCCGGCCCGGTCGGGCTCGCCGCCGCGATCGAACTCGGCAAGCGCGGCGTCCGCTGCATCGTGGTCGAGCGCAACGATCGCGTCGGCTACAGCCCGCGCGCGAAGACGACCAATGTCCGCACCCGCGAACATTTGCGGCGCTGGGGCATTGCCGATGCGCTCCGCCAGGCCTCGCCGATCTCGCCCGACCGGCCGACGACGATCGTATTTGCCACACGCATGAACGGGCCGGCGCTGACGCGCATCGAGAATGCGCTGAACGGCAGTCGGGCGCGAAGCAACCTTTACTCCGAAGAGGCGCAGTGGGTGCCGCAATATGTGCTCGAGGATGTCCTGCGATGCTGCGCGCAGTCGCTGCCCGGCGTCGCCGTTCATTTCGAGACCGCCTTTGAAGTCTTCAGCCAAGCGTCGGATCGGATGGTCTCGCGCGTCCGCGACATCCAAAGCGGCCGCGAGATCACGATCCGCAGCGCCTATCTGATCGGGGCCGACGGCGCGCGCAGCACGGTGCGCGACGGCATCGGCGCGACCATGGTCGGCGATGAAGCCTATTCCCGCAACTACAGCATCATCTTCAAGGCCCCCGATCTCGATGCCCGACACAGCCACGGGCCCGCCATCATGTATTGGATGGTCAACGAGGAAGTGCCGTCTCTGCTCGGCCCGATGGACGAGCAAGGCCTGTGGTTTTTCATGGCCACAAAGCTCGCCGACGATCTTGATGCGGCGGCCTTCGACAAGGCGGATCTTATTCGCCGCGCCACCGGCATTGGCGATCTCGCCGTCGAGATCGTGCGAACCGATCTCTGGCTGGCGCATCGCCTGGTCGCAGATCGCTATTCGCGCGGCCGCGTATTTCTGGCCGGCGACGCCTGCCATCTGCATCCGCCATTCGGCGGCTTCGGCATGAATATGGGCGTCGGGGACGCGGTCGATCTCGGCTGGAAGTTGGCGGCGCGTCTGGCCGGCTGGGGCGGCGACAGCCTGCTCGCAAGCTATGAACTGGAGCGGCGCAAGGTCCACGAGCGGACCATCGCCGAAGCCGTGTTCAATTACGGCCTGACCTCGGACCAGCTCGTCCGTCCCGGCATCGAAGAGCCGGGCCTCGTCGGCGAGGCGACGCGACGCGAAGTCGGCGATATCATCGAGGCCACGAAGGTTCGCGAATTCAAGACACTCGGGATCGTTCTTGGCATGCGTTACGAGGACTCACCGATCGTCGTGCCCGACGGCAGCGCACCGCCCGCCGATCATTTCATGCTGTACGTTCCCTCCGCCCATCCCGGCTGCCTGGCGCCGCATCTTTGGCTCGCTGACGGCTCCTCGCTCTATGACCATTTCGGGCAAGGGTTCACGCTCCTGGTCACTGACGGCGATGCCGCGGCCGCCGACGGTTTCGCAATGGCGGCGAGCCAAGCGAGCATTCCGTTCAAAGTGCTGGCGCTTCACGATCGGCGCCTGCGCGAGCGCTACGGCGCGCGTTTTGCGATCATCCGGCCGGATCAGCACGTGGCGTGGCGCGGCGACGCTCTGCCGCTCGACCCAAGAGAACTTCTCGCCCGCATCTGCGGACGAACCTGGCAGCCTCACCGTCCGTCATCCGCAACATCCGCGCCGGAGCCGGCAACGGCCATGTAGCGGACGAAATGGAGATTCCATGACGTCGATCTCGGAAATGGGGCGGGAGCATGCTGACGCTTTATGATTTCGGCAACTCGGTTTGCTGCCAGAAAGTGCGCATCACGATGCGCGCCAAAGGGCTCGACTGGGATTCGATCAAGGTCGATCTTTTCAAGGCCGAACAGTTCGACCCGAAATATTTGAAGCTCAATCCCAAGGGGATCGTGCCGACGCTGGTCCACGACGGCAAAGCCATCATCGAATCCACGCTGATCTGCGAATATCTCGACGACACGTTTCCGACGCCGCGGCTCATTCCGTCCGATCCCTGGCAGCGAACCCGGATGCGGCTGTGGAGCAAGATGGTCGACGAGGGCCTCTTCGAAGGGGTGACGGAACTCAGCTTCTCCGCAATGTTTCGCGAGCGCATGCGGAATATGCCCGATGACATCCGTGAACGGCGATTTCGCAATACCGGAGATCCGCGCAAGCGAGACCGATTCATGTCGACCTACGAGCTCGGCGTGCACTCTCCCTTTGTTGTTCACGGCATCGCGGCGTACGAGCGGGCCTTCAAGATGCTGGAGGAAACGCTCGCGGCAGACGGGCCCTGGATCCTCGGCGCTGATCCAAGTCTCGCCGACATCAACCTGATGCCGCTCGTGGCGCGCTTGGACTATCTCGGGCTGCTCGATCTCTGGATAAAGGATCGCCCTCTGACCAAGGCCTGGTGGAAGATGGCGAGCGAGTGGCCGAGCTTCAAATCCGGATTGCGCGATCTGATTTCCGAAGCCGAGTTCGCGGAAATGCGAACGCACGGGCCGAAGATCGCGAGCGAGGTCGACAAGATCCTTCAAGACGTGCGGCAGAATGTGATCGCCGCGAAGTCTTGACCGGGAGCCGGCCACGGAATCCGGCGCGAGACACACCAAAAAGGGAGGAAACTGCAATGACGGCGCTTCTGGAGAAATCGCGGCTGACGGTGGACGATCTGATCGCGCGGCGCCATGCGCCGCGATCTTACGAAGAGCGGGTGCAACACGCGCTGGACCTCGTCGAGATGCATCTGCAGGAGGAAAATCCCGAGCGCATCGACGAGTGCATCCGCCTTTACACCGAAGACGCCGAATGGGAGGCACCGGCCAGGCTGGCGCTCTACAAGGGACGCCAGACAATCAAGAAAATGTATCTCAGAATCTTCGCCGGCGTGGAGGACTTCGAGTTCACGCCGGTCGAGCGCTGGGCCACGCCCGACCGCGTGTTCGACGATTCCTTCGCGAGCTTCCGGATCACGGGCGATGCGTTCGAGAATTGCCCGTTCCCGGTCGGCACGCGGGTGCGGATGCGTCTTATTCACAACTTCCATATCCGCGACGGCCTGATCTCGCGGGAGATCGGCTACGAGGTCTGGCGCCGCGCCGAGTGAGGCGATTGTCGCGGTGGCAGCGGGGCGCTCAATCAAGCTCGACAGTCTTGAAATCCGCCGGCAGGATGATCTCGAGGAGTTCGC
>DATKON010000116.1:0-11220 GCA_035524575.1 Rhizomicrobium sp. | reverse complement strand
GACGATCTCGCCGCGCACGTCATAGCCCAATTCTTTCAGCCGCCGCGTCTCCGTCGCGATGCGCTGTGCGTCGACATCGAGCAGCGTCACACGCGCGCCGTTCTCCGCGAGCGCCTCCGCGAAGCCGAGGCCCAAGCCGCTGGCGCCGCCGGTGACGACGACGCCATAGCCTTCCACCTTGAACAGATCGGCGATCTTCACGCGATGTCCTCCCGATTTCGACCGAGCGTGACTCCAATTGCACGCGACCACGCGATTGTTCGTGCACAGAAACAAGCCCATCCGCGAACTGCAAAGGCTTGCGGCTTGTCAGCCAAACCACGCGGCCCATAACATCGCCGAAAGCCAAGGAGAGGATCGTGACAAAGATGCGTTTCGGCATTTTTATGCCGCCTTTTCACGCCCCGGCGACCCAGAACGCGACGTCGTCGCTGCGGCGCGATGTCGAGACCATCCAGCTGCTCGACGATCTGGGCTACGACGAAGCCTGGATCGGCGAACATCATTCGGGCGGAACGGAGATTATCGCCGAGCCGATCCAGTTCATGTGTCATGTCGGCGCGCTGACGAAGCACATCAAGCTCGGCGCCGGCGTCGTCTCGGTGCCTTATCACAATCCGCTCTGGGTGGCTGATCGCATCCTCCTCGCCGATCATCTGCTGCGTGGCCGCGCCATGCTCGGCATGGGGCCGGGGTCCTTGCCCACCGACGCGACGATGATCGGGCTCGAGCCGAAACAGCTTCGCCCCGCGCTCGACCACGATGCAGGGATCGTTCTCGATCTCATCCACGGCAAACGCGTCACGGTGAAGACCGATCGCTATGAGCTCGTCGATGCGCAATGCCAGCTGGCGCCTTATTCCGATCCGCTCTTCGATGTGACCGTTGCCGCCTCGACGTCGCCGGCCGGCTCGATGCTAGCCGGCCGCCATGGCCTCGGACTTCTGTCGCTCGGCGCCCTGATGCGCGAGGACATGAACGTCATGCACCTGCACTGGGACCGCGCGGAAGCCGAAGCGAAGAAAGCCGACAAAAAAGTCGACCGCACAAAATGGCGGCTCGTCGGCTTCATGCATCTCGCCGAAACCAAGAAGCAGGCGATCGAGGATATTCGCTACGGCCTGCCGCATTTCGTGCGCTACACGCAGCAGGTGCTGGCGCTTCCGACCTTGCGGGTCAGCGGCAGCAGCTTCGAGGAGCATCTGGCGTGGTTCACCGAAGGCGGCGCCGCGGTCATCGGCACGCCGGACGATGCCGTAGCGCATATCCGAAAGCTTCAGGAACAGTCGGGCGGCTTCGGCTGCTATCTGATGGTGGCGACGGACTTCGCCAACTGGGAGGCGACCAAGCGGCACTACGAGCTGTTCGCGCGTCATGTCGCGCCCTACTTCCAGCCGTCGCAGGCCCGCCTGCTCGCATCCGAGAACTACGCGATCAGCCGCCATGCCGAGCTCGACGAGAAGAACGGCGCCGCCATCCAGGCCTGGACCGAGCAGCACGGCACCGCCGCGCAGCAAAGCGGGAAGCAAAACGTCTTCGGCGAACGCTAACAGGCGCCGATCAGTGAACGTTGCGCTCGGCGCCGGCCCAGAAGCGCGAGCGGATGGCCTTCTTGTCCAGCTTGTTGTTGGCGGTCTTGGGGATCTCGTCCCAGAACTCCACGGATTTCGGCGCCTTCACGCCGCCCAGCCGCTTCTTGCAATAGGCAATGATCTCTTCTTCGCCGACATCGCTCTTGTTGGCCCGCACGACGACCGCCTTGATCGCCTCGCCCCAACGGTCGTGCGGTACGCCGATCACGGCGCACTCGGCGACGCTGTTGAGCTCCATCACGCAGGACTCGACCTCCGCCGAGAACACATTGAAGCCGCCGGTGACGATCATGTCCTTCTTGCGGTCGACGATATAGAAATAGCCGTCGGCGTCGCGATAGGCGACATCGCCCGTATGATGCCAGCCGAATTTGCGCGCTTCCAGTGTCTCGGCGGGCTTCTCGAAATAGGAATGACTCACGAGTGCACCGCGCACAACGATCTCGCCCGTCTCGCCAACCGGAAGGAGGTTACCGTCGTCGTCCATGATGCCGACGCGGACGGGATAGCTCGGCTTGCCGCAACTTTTGAGTCTCTCGGGGTGATCGCCTGACGCGGCTGCGGCGACGACCTCCGGCGGCAGCCAGGTCGTGATCATCGGCGATTCCACCTGGCCGTAGCACTGGCACATGCACGGCCCGAACACCTCGACCGCTCGCTTCAGCTTGTCCGGCGACACGGGCGACCCGACCAGAAGGCAGATCTTGAGGCTCGAATAGTTGTATTTGTGAAGGTCGGGATGATCGAGCAGCGCGTAGAGCGCCGTCGGCGGCAGGTAGATGTGCGTGATTTTGTGCCGCTCGATGTTCTGCAGCACTTCAAGCGCGTTGAAGCCGGGCATGATGACGTTGGTGGCGCCGAGCGACAGCGCCACCGTCGAAACCGGTCCCGCTGCATGGGTGAGCGGCGCCGTGACGAGGCAAATCGGCTTTACCCCGTCACGCCGCCAGGCGTTCCCGGCGATCTCCAGCATCGTTCCCCAGCCGAGATTGTTGACGATGACGCCTTTGGCTGGCCCCGTCGTGCCGCCGGTCGGGAAGATGCCGACAACTTCCTCGAGCTTGCCGAATGGATCGCTTTCGTCGACGAATTCGCCGGCGCCTTTTTCGGCGAGAAAGCGCTCCAGGGAGGGATGATTGCCGCCCTCTCTGTCGAGGCAGACGGCGCCGCGGATGGTCGGAACGGCGGCGAGCAGCTGCCTCGCCTCGTCCGCGTATTGTGAATGATAGAACAGCCAGGTGGTGCGCACGTAATTCATGTACTGGATGTTGGCATCCATCGCGTTTCGCGCATTCACCGGAATCCAGATCTGGCCGGCCCGCCACAGGCCCAGAAGACAGACCAGCACGCTCCAATGATTGGGCGCGTAGATGGCGATGGGTTCCTGCCGCTTGATGCCGACGCCGCGCAAAGCGCTCGCGACCTTGAAGGTGAGATCGCTCAGCTCGCGGAACGTGATACGCTTGTCCCCGTCGACGATGGCGTCGCGGTCAGGGTCGATCTCGGCTCCGCGGTCGAAATAGTCGATGGAACGCATATCAACCCCAGCGGCTGTGTTCGGGACCCGGCGTGAAAGCCTCGTGCGGCTTACCCGTGCGGCTCGATCCGAGCGCCGTTTTGATGCTTGGGCGTGCCTCCATGCGCGCGAGCCAGGCCGTTGTGCGCGGTGCTCCGGCGAGAAGGTCTGCCGCAAGATACGGCACAGGACGCAGCATGGAAAAAGCATCGATATCGGCCAGCGAGAATGCGTCGCCGGCAAGCCAGTCCGATCCTGCGAACGTCTCTTCTACCTTATTCACCGCGAGACCGAGCTTGCGCCGCGAGTCGGCCAGAAGGTCCTGGGAATAGGTGTCGTCCAGCGCCGTGCGCCAGCCGTCGCGGGCCTCCTGCGTCGGCAGCCGCGCAAGCTTCTTTTCGATGGTCTCGCGGCGGTCCTTCAACGCGGGCACAAGATATTTGTGGGCGCCAAGTGTCGAAACGGCCGGCGCCATCACTTCATTGACGAAGCGGGCCCACATCAGGATGCGCCAGCGACCATGCGCATCCTTCGGCCGGAGCGGCGTCTCGGGATAGGCTTCGTCGAGATAAAGGCTGATGAAGAAGGACTCCGTCATCGCCGTACCGCGATCGACGAGGACCGGGCCGTCGCTTTCGGGATTGTATTTGACCTCGAGCGCACCCGCCACGGCCAAATCGAAATGCGCCAGCGACAGGAAATCGACATAACGGTCCTCGAAGGCGAGGCCTTTCTCGTGCAGAACGACGAGCGGTTTCAGCGAGAACATGTTCGGCTCCCAGCGGTACAGCTCCAGCATTGCCGTCAACCTTCCAGGAACTTGATGCGTTCGGCCATCTGCGTGCGGCCCATGGCCCAGGTCGCCTTGGCGGCGGGGCGCGCATAAATCGCGCGCAGCCAGCGCATGATGTGCGGCGTGCGCTGGTCATTGCAGAGCTGCGGCTGCGCCAGCGGCAGCGCATAACCGAGATTGAAGCCGTTGATGTCGCCCAGCGAATAGGATTCACCGCCGATCCAGCGGCGCTGTGACAGCGCTTCCTCGAGGCAATCGATGCCGATGGCGACGCGGCGGCGCGACTCTTCGAGTTCCTCCGAAGAGAAGGTGTTGTAGATCGCCTTCGACCAGGCGATGCGGCGCTCTTTGAGCGGAATGCGGTCAATCGCCTTTTTCAGTTCCTCGGGATCGCGACTGCGGACCGAGGGTCCCACGAACACGCTCCATCCGATCATGCTCAGCGACGGCGCGAAATACTGGTCGAAGAAGCGCATCCACCAGCGCACGCGCCAGCGCTCGATGGGATCCTCCGGCATCAGCCGCGGTCCCGGGAACGCCTCGTCGACATATTCCATGATGGCCGTCGACTCGGTGAGCACGAGATCGTCATGCACAAGTGCCGGAATGGTGCCGTTCGGATTGATCTTCAGGTACTCGGGCGAATGCTGGTCGAAGTTCAGCAGATCGAGATAGTGGCTCGAGAATGCGACGCCTTTTTCCTTGAGCGCCAGCATGGGCTTTCCGGAATTGGCGTTCGGCTCCCAGTGATAGAGCGTCAGCATCCGCTATATGCTCATCAGCACGGTTTTCTCTTCCGTGTAGGTATGGATCGCCGCGGGCCCGTTTTCGCGACCCAAGCCCGACTGCTTGAATCCGCCGAACGGCAGGTTGGGATCGATCAGGTTGTGACAATTGACCCAGACGGTCCCGGCCTTGATGCGCTTCGCAAGGCGATGCGCAAAGCCCAGATTGTTCGACCAGATGCTCGCGGCGAGACCGTAGCTCGTGTCGTTGGCGATGTGCGCAATGTCGTCGACGGATTTGTAGGGTGTCGCCACGACGACGGGTCCGAAGATCTCTTCGCGCATGATGGTGGCCGCGGGTCCCACTTTCGTGAACACGGTCGGCCGAACGAAATAGCCCTTGTTGCCTTCACGTGCCCCGCCGGCAACGACCTCCCCGCCCTCCTTGCGCCCTCTGTCGATATAGCCCAGCACGCGATCGAACTGCTCGCGCGAGACCAGCGGACCCATCTGTGATGTCGGATCGTAGCCCGGCCCGAGCTTGGTGGATCTCGCAATGTCGGCGATGCCGCTCACGACCTTGTCGTAGAGTTTCTCGGCCACGAAGAGGCGCGAACCCGCCGTGCAGACTTCTCCCTGATTGAAGAAGATGGCATTGGCGGCGCCGGGGATCGCCACCGCCGGATCGACATCGTCGGTGACAATCACGGGCGATTTCCCGCCCAGCTCAAGCGACACGCGCTTGACGGAATTCATGCAGGCCCGGCCGATAATCTTGCCCACCTCGGTCGAGCCCGTGAAGGCGATCTTGTCGACCATGGGATGATCGACGAGCGCGGCGCCCGCGGTTTCACCAAAGCCGGTGACGATATTGACGACGCCGGGCGGGAAGCCTGCTTCGAGGATGAGCTCCCCGAGCCGCAGCGCCGTGAGCGGCGTCTGTTCCGCGGGCTTGAGCACGCAGGTGCAGCCCGTCGCGAGCGCGGGACCGAGTTTCCACGCGGCCATCGCGAGCGGGAAATTCCACGGCACGATCTGGCCGCACACACCCACCGGCTGGCGCAGCGTGAACGCCTGGAATTCCGTGTTCGGCATGCCGATCGAGACATCGAGCGTCTGCCCCGAGATCTTCGTCGCCCAGCCGGCCATGTAGCGGAAGAAATCCACGGTCCCAGCCACGTCGACGAAACGCGCATACATCACGAGCTTGCCGTTGTTCAGCGATTCAAGCTGCGCGAGCTCTTCTGCATTGGCTTCGACGAGATCGGCGAGTTTCAGCAGCAGCCTTTCGCGGCCCGCCGGCGTCATGCGCGTCCATTCAGAATCGTCGAATGCCCTGCGGGCGGCTCTCGCCGCGCGCTCGATATCCTCTTTGTCGCCTTCCGCGACCTTGCAGATCACATCTTCCGTAGCCGGGTCGTAGACATTGAACGTCTTTCCGGAAGCCGCCTCCTCCCATCTGCCGTTGATGAGAAGCTTCCCGGGTTTTGCGATGAATCGGCGCGCCGGTTCATTGAGAGCCGCCAAATTGGTCTTCTGATCCATCGACTCCCTCCAACCTCTCTCGCATCACCCGATGTCACGACTAAACGCGGCAGGTGTCGAAGCTGCTTTGCTCACGATGAAAGGCGAACATGCTAAATCGGAAGACGGTTTTTCATGGCCGAACCGGCACTTAGCCAGCGATTGGGGCGCATCCAGCATGGCGCGCTTCACCGAATGCTCGCGTTCGAACGTCAACCAATGCTGCCCACCAGATGCGATGGGAATACAAAGGCTACTTTTCCCACCCCAATGTGATACCGCGTGGTTTCTCCATGCGAACCGGACAATTTCGCTTTGCGAATAGTCCCACTTCTTCTCTCGACTATGAAAGTGGGACGCTTTTTCATTGACCTGCTCATGACCCGCCAATCATCATCGGCGTCGCATGCTGATGGAAATCACCACGCTCCTCGACGAGATCGCCGCCTATTGCGGCCAGAACGGAATTGCCGAATCCACGTTCGGCCGCCTCGCCATCAACGACGGCAAATTGATGGGTCGATTGCGCACCGGCGGACGCATTACCGAACAGACCTGCGCACGTATTCGTGCGTTCATGCGCGACAATCCGGAGCCTTTGCGCAGGCGTGCAAGCGGACAGCGCGCCGGGAAGACTTGGCCCGCCGTGCGTGCGTTGGTGCCATGGCTCAACCCGGAAGCCGAGAAGAGCTTTCGCTTCTACGACAATCGCCAGAAATATCTGCTCTTCGTGACGACGAGCAGCGAGAAATGGATGGTGGCCGAGCGCGCCAGCGCAGAGCTCGCGAATATCCGGCCGCATCCTCCGGCCGTGCGTCTGTTCGATGCGGGCGTCGGTGACGGGTCGGTTCTCGCGCGGGTGATGCGCGCGATGCACAGCCGCTTTCCGACGATGCCGTTCTACATCGTGGGAAAGGAAATCAGCGTCGAAAACCTGCGGCTCACGCTCGAGAAGATGCCCGACCGTTTCTGCGAGCATCCCTCGACCGTGCTCGTCATGACGAATTTGTTTTTTTCGGAAGCCCCGTGGCTGCAGTCGCGTCTGCCGGATGCTCCTCCGCCGGTATGGCACGAGCTCGCATTGACGGGGACGACAGGGCACGAGTTCGAGCAGCAGATCACGAACTTGCAGCCACTTCTCGCCGCGAACTGGCAGGCGCATGCGGACGCGAAGACGGGAAGCCCCGTCTACGAGCGCCCCGTCGTGCTCGTGATCTACCGCAAGGATTACAAGTTCCTTCTCGAACCCGTCCTGCCGCGCAAAGGCGCCGCAACGGCTGATTTCGATTTCGTGCTCGCGTCGCAGCCCTATCGCGCGCGGGCGAGCGCCAAATTCAAGGCGCGCGCGGTGATCGCCCCGCTGGCGCGCGCGCTCGGACCCGGCGGCCGCCTTCTCGGCATCCATTCGCATGGCGAAGGTCCCGGGCTCGAGATCGTTCGTCGCATCTGGCCCGACGACAATCCGTTCGACACCGACCGTCACCAGTTGTTGCGCGAGGTCAAGACCGCGCTCGGTCCTTCCGCCCGCAAGTTCAATTTCCAGGCCTCTTCGGACGCCCATTCGCGCTTCCGCTACGAGATGTACACGCTGCCGAGCGAGATCGGCGCGAATATCGGCACCTCGACACTGCTCGCGGCATGGAACGCGGCCGTTTACGTCGCGCAGATCGAGGACGATCGCCTCGAGCACGTGATTTCCCACCAGGATTATCTCGACGCGACGGCCGAAGTGCTGCGCAAGCATGGCGGTCTCTGGTTCTGGGACGAGACGTATGTGATCTCCCGCAGGCAGGAGCCTGCGTGATGGACACGGTGGGGGCGCCGTCGAACCGGGACGATGCGGGGCCGCGACGGCTGCTCGAGCGGGCCTCGATCGAGGTGACAGCACGCGATTCTGTCGCCGTCGACACGCTGCCGGAGAGATTTGCTCCGGGCACCGACGTGCACGTCACATTCCTGCCCGACGACGATCTCGATCAGACGGCGGAAACCTGTGTCCGTCTGAGGCGCGCCGGCTTCAACCCGACGCCGCATCTGACGGCGCGCAATTTTACCGACCGTGTCGCGCTCGATCGGCAACTCGGCCGCCTGTCGGACGAAGCCGGCGTCACGCGAGCGCTGGTGATTGCAGGCGACGTGCCCAGTCCGCGCGGGCCCTATGCGAGCAGCCTCGAGCTGCTGAAGACGGGTCTCATCGAGAAGCATGGCATCCGTTCGGTCCTGTTGGCCGGACATCCGGAAGCGCACCCCGCAGTGTCCGCGAACGCGATGGAGAAGGCCCTCCAGGAAAAGCTGGCTTACGCCCGTGCGCATGACCTGGTGACCGAAATCGTGACGCAATTCGCGTTCGAGGCGCCGCCCATCCTCGACTGGCTGGTGCGGCTGCGCGCGCGCGGCATCGATGCGCCCGTCAGGTTCGGCTTGGCGGGGCCGGCGGGCGCCGCAACATTGCTCAAATATGGAATGCGCTGCGGCGTCGGCAATTCCATTCGCGCGCTGCGGCGGCGTGCCGGAACGATCGGCAAGCTCATGGGCGACACCACGCCGGACGAACTTCTTGCGGACCTCGCGGCCGGGCTGCGGAGCCAGGAGCTCGGACCGTTCGCCGGGATTCACATCTATACGTTCGGCGGGATGCGCAAGACGTCGGACTGGCTCGCCAAAGCACGCCAGCGGGCAAGCGAAGCGGTCGCGAAGGACGAAGTAGAGTGAGCGGACATCGCGGCTCCTTTGCGCGGGGACGCCATTCGGCCGGCGTCGAAGATTTGTTCTCTCTTGGTCGTGCGACCGGCCGAACGCCGCGCCATTGTGGACCAGATGCGGGACATCCTGGCGGCGCCCCGCCGCCTGCTTGCCGTCGCAACGAACCTGACAGCGAGAGGAATGTCGGCCATGGCCGCGAAGAATCTGGAAGACGTATTGAAGGCCGCCGGCGATCCGGTCGCCATGCTGCGCAACTCGCAGATCGGCGCCTATGTCTATCCCGTGGTCGCGCCGGAATTTTCCAATTGGCGCGACGAGCAGCGCGCCTGGGCCGAGACCTGCGTGCTCTTCGACCAGTCGCATCACATGGTGGAGCTCTACATCAAGGGCCGCGATGCGCTGAAGCTGGTTTCGCATCTCGGCATCAACACCTTTTCGAACTTCAAGCTCAACCGCGCCAAGCAATTCGTGCCGTGCAGCCATGACGGCTACGTGATCGGCGACGGCATCCTTTTCTATCTCGCGGACAACGATTTCGCCTTCGTCGGTCGCGCGCCCACGGCGAACTGGCTGCAGTTCCAGGGCGAGACGAGCGGCTTCGACGTCGCGATCGAGAAGGACGACCGCTCGCCGTCGCGGCCGATGGGAAAGCCGGTCGTGCGCCGGCACTACCGCTATCAGATCCAGGGACCGAACGCGGAAAAGGTCATCGTCAAGCTCAATGGCGGCCCGTTTCCCGACATCAAGTTCTTCCACATGGACTACATCGCCATCAAAGGCCGCAAGGTGCGCGCGCTGCGCCACGGCATGTCGGGCCAGCCCGGTCTCGAAATCTGGGGACCCTACGCGGAAGGCGACGAGATCCGCGACGCCATTCTCGAAGCCGGACGCGAATTCGGCATCGCGCAGGTCGGCGCGCGGGCTTACGCGACGAACACGCTGGAATCGGGCTGGATTCCCTCGCCGCTTCCGGCCGTCTATTCCGGCGACAAGATGAAGGCCTATCGCGAATGGCTGCCGGCCGCGAGCTACGAAGCGACGGGATCGATCGGCGGCAGCTTCGTCTCGAACAATATCGAGGACTACTACGTCACGCCCTACGAGCTCGGCTACGGCCCGTTCGTCAAATTCGATCACGACTTCATCGGCCGCGAGGCGCTGGAGAAAAAGGCCGACAAGCCGCATCGCAAGAAGGTGACGTTTGCCTGGAACGGCGACGACGTCGCCAAGGTCTTCCAGTCGATGTTCGTGCCGGGCGGCGAGATGTACAAATATATCGATCTGCCGCTCTCGAACTATGCGTCGGCCTCCTACGACAGGATCGTGAAGAACGGCAAGACCGTCGGCTTCTCGATGTTCGCCGGCTACAGCTACAACGAACGCTCCATGCTTTCGCTCGGCATTGTCGATCCGGACATCCAGATCGGCGACCAGGTCGTCCTGGTGTGGGGCGAAGAGAACGGCGGCACCAGGAAACCCACCGTCGAACGCCACAAGCAGATCGAGATCCGCGCCAGGGTTTCGCCGGTGCCTTACGCCCGCGAAGCGCGCGAGCATTACGCGGAAGGCTGGCGGACGAAGCAGACCGCGTAGGTCCGGGCGCTCCGCCATCGCCGCCCTGCCCCTGCTATCAGGGGAAAAATCAGGGGCAAAAAATTTCTCCGCGCCGGCCGAATTGGGGGACATGCCCATTCCGCACGGCTTTCCCGCGCGTCCGGCTCGCGCACCACGTCGAGAAGCAGGGGCGCGCAGGGCCAATTCCATCCGTACCCGGACGAAATTGGCGAGGCGACGGAGGAGGACAAGCACGAGCGCCATTGGGTATCCTTTTTGTACCAATACGGTGTATGATACCGTATCGGTTATAACCTGTCAAGAGGAAGTTTTTCCCCTGTTCTCAAGGGGTTACGCAAGCGAAGCCGTGCTCGCGCTGCTATCATATCCGGGAACCGCAATCGCGCGCCGAGACCGGCGAAGAGTATCGGGGGGGTAAAGATCGGTGCTTCGAAGAGCTGGATATGGTGCAGTTGCACTTTTTTTGGTGTTGTCGCTCGCGCATGCGTTTGCGCAGACCAAACCTGCGCCTGATCAATCCGCCAATGCGCAGCAGCCAGTTTCGGAGCCCGCGTCGGCTCCTCCGGCCGACAATCCGGGAAGCTGTGACCGGTATTTGCCCGCAAATTTTGTGTTTCCGCCGGGGATGAGAACAACGCTCATGTCCCTTCACATCAATCTCGCGGGGGACGTGAGCAACACTGTGCTGACCCGGTCGAGTGGAAACGGCGATCTCGATGAGGCCGCGCTCGCATGCGCTTCTGGCTCACACCTGGCGCCCGTCTTGGCAGCGGGCAAACCCATAGACGTCGA
>DATKON010000115.1:0-65937 GCA_035524575.1 Rhizomicrobium sp. | reverse complement strand
GCGTCGAGCGCGCGGTCATCGGTATCGCTTACGCCGAGAAAGCGGTCCCAGAAGCGGACGTTCAGATTGTCGGATTGCACACTTCGGCGCTGCATATAGCGCAGGAAACCGTGCAGGTCCGACAGGCCGGCATCAGAGACGGCGCACCGATAAACGCCGGTGTCCATTGTCGCCCCGGCCAATGCTGCATAGCCGCCGTAGCTCGCACCGACGATGCAGACGCGCTTGGGATCGATGGTCCCTTTGGCTGCCAACGCCCTGACGCCGTCGGACAGATCCGTTTGCATTTTGCGCCCGAACTCTCCGAAGCCTGCGGACAGCAAATCCCAACCGAAGCCCGCCGAGCCGCGGAATTGCGGTTGCAGCACCGCGTAGCCGCGCGACGCGATCGCTTGCGACAGCCAGTCGAAGCCGGGGAAATCCCGCGCATGGGGGCCGCCATGCGGCAAGACGATGAGCGGAAGGTTCTGGGGCGCGCGATTTTTTGGCAGCGTGAGATAGCCTGAGATGGATCGGCCGTCGGCGGCGGTATAGGTGATCCATTTGACCGGCGCGTAGTCGTCGGGACCGATATCTTTGTATTCCGGTCCGATCGGGTCTGCCTTGTGCGTCGTCATGTCGACCAGATAATAGATGTCGCCGTAGTCCGCGCCCGAAATCCGCAAGACGACCTTGTTCCAGCTGTCCGACCACGACACCAATTCGACATTGTCCGCCCCGGGAAAGGCCGCCTTCGCGCTGCGCCACACCGTTTCGGCGCGCGGCGGAAAGAACACATAGTCGGTCCTGTCGGTCAGTTTTGACCCGCCGATGACGCGGCTGTTGGTGTGGTCAAGGATGAGATCATCGAAATCCAGCAGTGATTTCGGCGCCGACGTGGTGCTCCCGTCCTTCAGGGAGACCTCCTGCATTTCGGTGCGGCCATTGTTGGGTATCTCCACCAGGACCGCGGTGCCGTCTTCGCTCAGGCCGTCGACACCAGGTGTTTCTATGGCAGCGGGAATATCGAGAGCCTGGCTCAACGACGACGACCCATCCGTCTTCACCCGCAAAGTCCAATGTTGCGACCTTTCATTGTAGTCCGCCTGGGCGACAATTTCGCCTTGCCCATCAACGATCCAATCCGTGTCGGTGAAACCGCCCCTGACGAACCGCGTGCGCCCCGAATCCAGATCGATCTGGAACAGTGCGCGGCGTCCTTCGTCCGATGGAAAATAGATGCCTTCCACGAAGGCGACCACATGCCCATCGACAGTGCGGATTCGTGGAACGCCGGCGATGACATTCATGGCCTGGACGTCCTGACCGTTCGGCTCCATCAGCGGAATCGATTCTTGCGTCTTCAGATTGAAGACCTGCGCCATGGACCATTCCTGCCGCGGCCCCAGCAGGCCGATCGCCTGTGCAGTTGTAGACGTGGTCACCAGAAGGTGCTGGTCGTCCGCCCAGGAAAGATCGCGAAGCTTGGCGTCGCCGATATTGATCCCGCCCACGATCTTACGGTCCTGCAGCGTCTGAATGACGATAAGGCGCTTCGAATCGGACTCGAATTTGTAGGCCAACGTGTTGCCATCGGGCGAAATCGTAACGTTTCCGAGCGTCGGCAGGTGGCCGTAGACTTCGAGAGGCGCAGCGCCTGCGCGCGCGCTGAAAAGCGCGGCCAATACGGCCGCAGCCATTATCCGGACTGTCATAAATCCCCCCACACGCCGACAAGGCTAGCCCACCGCGAGGATAGCAATTTTTTTGACGTCCGATGTCAACGGGGCTGCGGTTAAGCAATTTTGCGGCGGCGCGTTGCCCCCTGTCATCGCGCAAACAAAAGGAGCCGGATGCGATGATCCGGCCGCGATGATCCGTCTGCCGATGAAATCTAGTGAATGGCGCCGACGACGATTGCGCCCAGAAACACAAAGACGAGACTGATGGCGATCAGTTCGAGTTCGCGCAGCATCGGCCCTTCTCTCCCCTAAAGGGAACTCAATCTTGCCTCAAGCCCTAAACGTCTGGAAGCAACAAAAGACAGGCGCACGTGCAATCAATTCGCTTTTGCATCGCACAAAATATGCGAGCCTCCCTGCTGCAAGCGTTTGACAATCCGTCAGATTCGACAGCGGTGCGCTACCAGGGGAGTTCCTTGCCGCTGTAATCGAGGAACTTGCCGCTGTCCCGAGTTGTGAGTCTTTCGATCACCTTGCGCATGCCGGTAATGCTTTGATGCGGCTCGAGCGTCGCGTTGGGACCGCCCATATCCGTCTTAACCCAGCCCGGATGGATAAGCGCGACGATGATGTCGTCGTCTTTCCACGCGAGTGCGAGCCCGTGCATCACATTGTTGACGGCCGCTTTCGATGAGCGATAGGCGAAATAATCGCCGGAGTGATACGCGGTCGAGCCCATGCCGCTGGTGATGGTGATCAGCTTCTTGTCGCGGCCGGCCTTCAGATTGCGCCGAAAGGCCTGCGCCACACGCAGTGGCGCCATCGTGTTCACCAGAAACGTTTCGGCCCACACGGGGAAGTCCATATTGTCGGCGGATTGGTTTTTGGGGCCGTAGATACCGGCATTGTTGATCAACAGATCGAGCGGCGCGTCGCCGAAAGCTTCCGCCAGTCGCGCGATCGAGTGTTCGTCGCCGACATCGAGACCGTGCAGGCTCACCTTGCCGCCTGCTTCATCCGCAATCCGTTTCAGCGGCTTTGAGGTTCGCGGATCGCGGCAACAGGCAAACACCGTTGCGCCTTCTTCGGCATACTGCTTGACAAATTCGAGACCCAGTCCGCGACTGGCGCCGGTCACGAGTACATTCATGGCTCTTCCTTTCCGAAGCCGCCGCCGCCGGGCGTGGCGATCAGGATCTCGTCGCCCGCGTCGACCGCAATCTCGTCACGTCCTTTGAGCGCAATTGTCTCGCCGTCCGCGCGGATGACCATGTTAGCGCCGGGCAGGGCATTTTCGCCACCGGCCAATCCGAACGGTGCGGTCTCCCGCCGCATGGAAAGCATGGCGAGCGACATCGCTTCGCGAAAACGGATGCGACGAAGAACGCCATCGCCGCCCCGGAACTTTCCTGCCCCGCCCGATTCGTGCCGGATCGAGAATTCCTCGAGCAGTACGGGATAGCGTGTTTCGAGCACTTCGGGATCGGTGAGGCGCGAATTCGTCATATGCGTGTGGATGGCGGACTGACCGTCGAAGCCGTCGCCCGCGCCCGCGCCGCCGCAGATCGTTTCATAGTATTGATAGCGCGCATTGCCGAACGTCAGGTTGTTCATCGTGCCCTGCGCCGCCGCCATCACGCCGAGCGCGCCGAACAGCGCGTCCACCACCGCCTGGCTGGTCTCGACATTGCCGCCGGCAACAGCCGACGGCGGACGCGGCGACAGGAGTGATCCGTCCGGCACGCGGATGTCGAGCGGCCTGAGGCAGCCAGCGTTCATCGGAATGTCGCTGTCGACCAGGCAGCGGAACACATAAAGCGCGGCCGCCTTGGTGACGGAGCGCGGCGCGTTGAGATTGTTCGGCTGCTGCTCGCTGGTGTCGGCGAAATCGATGACCGCGCTGCGCGCCGCGCGGTCGACCGTGATTTTCACGCAGATAAGGGCACCGCCATCCATCTCCATCTGGAATTGGCCGTCCTTCAGATTGCCGATGACGCGGCGCACCTCTTCTTCGGCATTGTCCTGCACATGGCGCATATACGCGGTCACCGTTTCCGCGCCATGCAGGGCCACGACGCGGCGCAGTTCCTCGGCGCCCTTGTGGCAGGCGGCCGCCTGCGCCTTCAGATCCGCGATGTTCTGATCGGGATTGCGCGCCGGGTGAAGGCCCGCGCCCAGCACGCGGCGCATGCCCGCTTCGTCGAAATGCTCGGCGCGGATCATGGCGAGGCCGTCGAAAAGCGCGCCTTCCTGCGCGATGTCGCTCGAAAACGCTGGCATCGAGCCCGGCGTGATGCCGCCGATGTCGGCGTGATGGCCGCGCGCGGCCGTGAAGAAGCGGATCTCATCGCCGACAAAGACCGGCGCCACCACAGTAATGTCGGGCAGATGCGTACCGCCGTCGTAAGGGGCGTTGGTGACGAAGGCGTCGCCCGGTCTCATGTGCGGGTGCTTGCGCTTCACCGCGGTCACGCAATCGCCCATCGAGCCCAGATGCACCGGCATGTGCGGCGCGTTGGCGACGAGGCCGCCTTCGGCATCGAAGATCGCGCAGGAGAAATCGAGCCGCTCCTTGATGTTCACGGAGGAGGCCGTGTTCTGCAGCGTGGCGCCCATCTCTTCCGCGATCGCCATGAAGAGATTGGCAAAGACTTCAAGCAGCACAGGATCGACGGCGGCGTTCCCATCTGCGGCGCCGGATGAAAGGGGTCTGGCGAGCGAGTCGCGACGGGTGAGCAAGATCGCGCCGGCATCCGTCAGTGCGGCGCGCCATGCCGGCTCCACGACGATCGTCTGATGCGGCTCGATGAGAAGAGCGGGCCCGGCAACGTTTTCGCCGGACGATAGTGCGTCGACGTGATGGATCGTCGCCTCGTGCCAGGCGCCCCGCGAGTAGAAGCGCGTCGTGCCGGCGGATGCCGGAGGCGCCGCTTTGCGGTCCGGCATCCGGATAAGGCCTGGCGTCGACGCGCTTGCCGCTTCCACTTCCAGCGACTCCACGATCAGCGGCTTTCCTTCGAGGCCGAAGCCGTAGAGCTGCGCATGGGTGTCGGCGAAGGCGCGCACCATCTCGTCATGGGAGGCGAGGGGGACGGGCAGGGTCGTGTCGCTGCCTTCGTAGCGGATATGGGCGAGCGCTTTCGTCTCGGCCGCGATGCCGCCCTGCGCGGCGATATCTTCGCCCGCTTCGCGCGCGAGCTCGGCGGCGATGCCACGCAAGGTTTCGACGAGATGCGGCTCCAGACGGTGGAGCACGGCGCGCTGACGAAGCGCGCGCAACGTGGCGAGCTTCATGCCATACGCGGACAGCACGCCCGAAAATGGATGGATGAAGATGGTCGTCATGCCGAGCGCATCGGCGACGAGGCATGCGTGCTGGCCGCCTGCGCCGCCGAAACAATTGAGCGCGTAGCGCCGGCAATCATAACCCTTCGCCACCGAGATTCGCTTGATCGCATTGGCCATGTTCTCGACTGCGATGCGGATGAACCCATCGGCGACGGCTTCCGGCGTGTCGCCCAGCTCACGCGCCAAGATCGCAAAGGCTGCGCGCACGGCGTCTTCGTCGAGCGCTTGGTCGGCCGTGGGGCCGAACAGCCGGGGGAAGAATTCGCCGCGCAACTTGCCGACCATCACATTCGCATCGGTGACGGCCAATGGCCCGCCGCGGCGATAGCACTTGGGACCGGGGTCGGCGCCGGCCGAGTCGGGCCCGACGCGGAAACGGGCGCCGTCATAGTGAAGGATCGAGCCGCCGCCCGCCGCCACCGTGTGGATCGCCATCATCGGCACGCGCAGGCGCACACCGGCGACCTCAGCCTCGTAGACGCGTTCGAACGTGCCGTCGAAACGCGAGACGTCTGTCGACGTCCCGCCCATGTCGAAGCCGATCACGTGATCGAAGCCCGCTTCGCGCGCGGTTTCCGCCATGGCAACCACGCCGCCGGCGGGACCCGAGACGATCGCATCCTTGCCGCGAAAGAAATCCGGCGCCGCAAGTCCGCCGTTCGACGTCATGAAGAAAAGGCGGGGTCCGTGGCCCAACGCTTCCGCTATTCGGTTCGCATAGCGCGACAGCACCGGCGAGAGATAGGCGTCGGCCACCGTCGTGTCGCCGCGGCCGACATATTTCATCAGCGGTACGGTCTCGTGGCTCACCGAAATCTGCGTAAATCCGGCACCGCGCGCGAGTTCCGCCGCACGTGCTTCATGCGCTGGATAGCGATAGCCATGCAGGAAGACGATGGCGCAGGCCGAGAAGCCCTCCGCGCGCATCGTCTCGAGATCGCGTCTCAATTCGACCTCATCGAGCTGGTGCAGGACATCGCCTTCGGCGCTGACGCGCTCATGTGCCTCGATCACGCGGGCATAGAGCATGTCGGGCAGCTCGATGTTGAGCGCGAAAAGCTTCGGCCGGTTCTGGTAGCCGATGCGAAGCTGGTCCCTGAACCCGCGCGTGGTGACGAGCACGAGCGGCTCGCCCTTGCGTTCGAGCAGCGCATTGGTCGCGACGGTTGTGCCCATGCGCAATTCCGCGACGCGCTCAGGTGGAAGGGCGCCCCCCGAATCAATCCTGAGACAGCGTCGAACAGCTTCCAGCGCCGCATCGTCGTAGCGCGGATCCTGACTCAGCAATTTGAAGCTCTGTAGGGTGCCGCCCGGGCTTTCGGCGACGACATCGGTAAACGTACCGCCACGGTCGATGTAAAACCGCCAGGCGCTCGCTGATTTATTGTCGGTGTCATCTGTCATCGCAATTCCGCCCAGATTGTCCTAATGCTTCGGCTTATGTCCATCTGGGGAAAATTGGGCGGTGCAGCCGCGGGCTTCCTCTTCGGCGGCGGGCCGATCGGGGCGATTGCGGGAGCTGTCGCCGGCCACATGCTGTTCGATCGCGACGAGGCGGGCGAACGGGGCGTTGCGTTTACCATCGCGGTGATCGGTCTCGGCGCCAAGATGGCCAAGGCCGACGGCGTCGTGACCGACGACGAGATCGAGGCCTTCGAGCGCATCTTCCGTGTGCCTCCGGGCGAGGCCGCCAATGTCCGCCGTGTCTTCAATCTCGCCCGTCAGGATACGGCCGGCTACGAAGCCTATGCGGCGCAGATCGCGCGGGCCTTCCGCGACAATCCGGCGGTTCTCGAGGACATCCTGGATGGTCTCTTCGAAATCGCGAAAGCGGACGGCGTCCTCCATCCCGGCGAACAGGCATTCCTGGAACGCGTGGCCGACATCTTTGGCTTCGCGCCGAACGAATTTCGCCGCATCCGCGCCACCCATTTCGGACCGGACGCCGCCGATCCCTATGCGATCCTCGGCGTCGACTACAATGCCAGCGATGAGGAGATCAAACGCACCTACCGCCTGCTCGTGCGCGAGAATCATCCCGACAGCCTCATCGCCCGTGGCGTGCCGGAGGAATTCGTCAGGCTCGCCACCGACAAGCTCGCCGCGATCAACTCGGCCTATGAACGGCTCCTTGAAGAGCGCGGCGTTGGCGTCTAGATCGCATTCCTGACCCAGGGATAGCGCTGGTCCTCGTATATTTCCTTCGACGGCGGCGGCAGGTCCGCATCGTTGAAGGCGCCATAGGCAACCGCGATCTCGTCGCGCTTGCGCGCCGGTTCTCAGAACACGTTCGAGCCGCAATGCGGGCAAAAATGGAATGTCACGCCATGCCCGCCATCCGACTTGCGCGCGTGGCTGTGATAGCGGCCTTCTGACGAAACATTTTCGCGCGCGAAAAATACGGCGATCCCAAAGGCGGCGCCGGTGCGTTTGCGGCATTGGCTGCAATGGCAAAGCGACACGCTTTTGGGCTCGCCGCTGCACACGGCCCTGAGCTGCCCGCAGGCGCAGGATGCGGTGCGCATTCTTGCGGTCTCCTTCGTCGGCGCCCTGACCGTATCCAAACCGGGCCGCTGCGGCTAGAATGGCGCCATCGAACGCTTTCGGGGGGGCTATGATGCGGTCGATATCCATGACGGCTTTGCTGCTGGGGGCGCTTCTTCCATCCATCTTGTCCGCCGCGCCGATGACGCATTGGAAGCTGGCGCAGAACGGCCAGCAGCAATGCGAACCGTGGCAGGTGAGGGACGACAACGGCAATTGCGTCGACGGGCCGAACACGTTCCGGCCGGGGCCAGGCTACGTTCCCGGCGCCGGCGAAATGTGCTGGGCGGAATGCGAATGCTACAACGGCGCCGAACCCGCGGCGGACAACTGCGCGCCGTGCTCCTATCTCGGCCAGGTCTGCACGCGGAATTGAGGACAAAGGCCGCTTTCGCGTCATGCTATATTGCGCCGGACGAACCCGGAGGCCGCGATGGCACTCATCGATACCAGCAAGCTGCCCGTCCTGGAGCGCAAGCCCGGATGGCACGGCCGCTATTTCGATTCGCAGCACATGACGTTCGGGCATTACGAGTTCGATGAAGGCGCCGTGCTCCACGCGCATGCGCACGAGCAGGAAGAAATTTGGCAGGTCCTCGAAGGTGTGCTCGAGATCACGATTGACGGTGTCACGCATCGCGCCGGCGCCGGTTTTGTCGGCGTCGTCCCGCCGCACACGATGCATTCGGTGAAAGCGTTGACCGCCGGCAAGGCGATCGTCGTCGACACGCCGCGGCGCGATGGGTTTGCGCAGAAGCCGTGACCATCTCTTTCCGCTCCGCGCGTCCGGACGATTTCGACTATTGCGCGTCGCTCTATTTTGCGGAGATGGAGCGCAGTGCGGGCGCCGTTTCGGACGGTGCCCGTGCCGGTCTGGAAACACGATGGAATGTTGATCAGGTGCGCATCCTTGTGCGCGCAGGCAAGGATATCGGCTGGATTCAATGGGCGATGCGTCCCAAAGCGCGCGAGCTGGTGCAGTTCTTCGTCGAAGAACGCTTGCGCGGGCAGGGCCTCGGCAGGGACGTGATGAAACGCTTGATCGCGGAAGCCGATGCAGATGGGTTGCCGATCGCCCTGAGCGTCGTGAAAACAAGTCCGGCGAGGCGGCTCTACGAAAGGCTTGGCTTCCGAATCGTCGGCGAAGATGATCGGAAATTCCATATGCGCCGCGGGTCCGCGACCGCGGTGAAAGCCGAAGACCTTCAAAATTAAGTCGCGTTGTTCAAACGATCACGGAGCGCGGGCGCCTCGCCCGCATCACTTGATGCCGCAGAAAAAACGCCAACGCCTGCCGCTTCTCTACATCACGCTCGGCGCCGTCGTGTTCGTGGCGGCGCTCAACTACATCCTCGGCTCGCCGATTCAGAAGTGGTTCGCCGATTCCACCAACGCCGACATCCCGCTCTTGTGGGGCGTGCTGCTGATGCTCGTCATCGCCATCGCGCCGTTCGTCATCCTCATCAATCTCGGCGAGGATCGTGAAAAGAAGTGACTGCGCCGTGGTCGTTGTGGGCGACGGACCGCTGGGTCAGTCCCTTTCGGGCGTCTTTTTCGCGGATGCGGTCACACCGGCGGCATGTTCGGTCTGTACCGCCAGCGCCTGCCATGCCGCGGCGACGGCGGCGTATTCGGTTTTGAGCTCTCGGCTCCGCGAGGTGGCGGCGCGTCGAAGCGCCGTCGCGGCCAGCTCCCTGAAACGCTTGGCGCGCTCTGCGGGCGGCAGACCCATGAGTGCTTCCGCCAGAAGTCGTGCTCTGTCGTACACAGCATTTAGCGCTCGCAGCTAACAGGTACCTCAACATTCTGTAGAGGTTTTGGTTCCGCGCGAGCCGCACGAAACCATGATCGTGAGCCTGCCTCTTGACTTTCCATCATAATATCATCAAATAATCATCCATAGGATGCCCTATGGGAGGATCATGATGGGCAAATTGGATGTGGGCGTTGGCGATGAATTCCCGATGGATGACGCACCGCCGCCCTCGCAGGAAAGCGAAGAAGCCGTCCGTGCCGCCCGCGAGGAATGGCGGCAGCGGAAGGAAGAGTGGCGCCGGCGCAAGGCCGAGTGGCGTGCGCAGCGCGACGCCTTCCGCGATGACATGCGCACCCGGGGCCGCGCCTTCAAGGACGATGTAAGACGCAGCTTCTATGCAAATTTCGGCGACCGGCCTTATGGGCGTTGGGGCGGCGCCTTCGCGGCCCGATTCCTGATCGTCCTGGGCGCCATCGCGCTGGCGATTGCGCTTCTGCCGTTCCTTTTCATGTTCGGCTTCCTGGCGCTGGCCGTGGCGCTGTTCTTCGCGGCCTTCGCGCGGGGCAGGCACGGCGATTATCCGCCAGGCCGTCCGAGCGCCTGATAGAAAGTAGAGAGAGTAACATGCACAGACATCATGGCCGCGGGCGCTACCGCGGCGTCGCCGCCGAGGCAATGCGCGCAGCCGCCGATGCGATGGAAAACGGCGAACGCACGACGACTCGCGTACAGCTCGAGATGCCGCCGCAGGCGATGGAACGCCTGCAGAAGCTGAAGGAGCGCACGGAAGCGGCGTCCTATGCGGAAGTGATCCGCAACGCGCTGCGGCTCTTCGAAGCCCTCGTCGACGAGCACGAGAAAGGATCGGAATTTTCGCTGAAGCGGCCAGACGGCGAAATTATCGCCTACAGGATTTTCGTGTGATGATGGCGCCGCGCATCGTCGAACGGCTTTCGCCCAATCACGATGAGCGCCCGGAAGGCGCTGCCATCGACATGCTGGTGCTGCATTATACCGGCATGAAGACGGCAGAAGAAGCGCTGTCGCGGCTCTGCGATCCGGAGGCGAAAGTCTCGGCGCACTACACGATCGACCGCGACGGCCGCGTCTATCGCCATGTTCCCGAGGAGCGTCGTGCCTGGCATGCCGGCATTTCCTATTGGGCGGGCGAGCGCAACATCAACGGTTGCTCGATCGGCATCGAGCTGGTCAATCTGGGCCACGAATTCGGCTACGAGCCGTTTGCGCGGCCGCAGATCGCGGCGCTGCTCGATCTCGCGGGCGACATCGTGGAGCGGCACCGCATCGCGCCTGCGCGCGTCCTCGGTCATTCCGATGTGGCGCCGGCGCGAAAGGAAGATCCGGGCGAGCTGTTTCCGTGGGCGCATCTGGCCGAGTTCGGCATTGGGCTGTGGCCGTTCCCGGAGCGCATGACGCCAACTGTCGCGCATTTCATCAAAGTCGAATCCCGGGGCGGCGAGACCTGCGACAAAGTCATCGACAAGCAAGGCTTCATCCAGGGTCTGTGCGATTTCGGTTACGGCGTGGGGCCAGACGTCGACGTGCCGCTCGAGAAAGTGGTGGCGGCGTTCCAGCGCCACTGGCGACCGGCGAAAGTGGACGGCGTGCTCGATGACGAAACCGCATACCGGCTCGGCGTGCTCCTGGACGCGCTTTCCTGAAGCGCACCCATCGCGCATTCTCGGCCTCGCGCAGGCTCGAAAGCGAAAGCCATGAAAACCATCGGCATGCTGGGCGGGATGAGCTGGGAATCCTCGGCCGTCTACTACCGCATCCTCAATCGCGAGGTGCAGAAGCGCCTTGGCGGCATTCATTCCGCGCTGACGCTGATGCATTCGTGCGATTTCGCGGAAATGGCGGAGCTGCAGGGAAGCGGCCGCTGGGACGAGGCACATGACCGGATGTCGACCATCGCGGTCAATCTCGCGAATTCGGGCGCGGATTTTCTCATCATCTGCTGCAACACGATGCATACGGCGGCGGAACAGGTGGAACGCGCCGCGCGCATTCCGCTGCTGCACATCGCCGATCCTTTAGGCCAGGCCTTGAAGAAGTCCGGCGTCAGGCGTCCGGCGCTTCTGGGCTCGCGCCACACCATGGAGCGCGACGACGTGCTGAAAGGGCGCCTTCGCTCGCGCTTCGGCATCGAGGTGATGGTGCCCGAGGGCGCCGATGCGACGGAGGTGAACCGCGTGATCTACGAAGAATGCACGCGCGGACAGTTTCTCGAGGAGAGCCGTGCCAGCTATCGCGGCATCATTGCGCGGCTCGTCGCCAACGGCGCCGACAGCATCATCCTCGGCTGCACGGAGCTGCCGCTTCTGGTGCAGTCGGAAGATTCAACCGTATCGCTGTTCGACACGACGACGCTGCACGCAATGGCGGCGGTGGACAGAGCGCTTGCCTGATCACTTCACGCGCTTCAACACCGCCACGGGCCTCGTAAACAGCGCGCGGCCGGCGGAGCTTGCCATGAAGGCATCGAGTTCGCCCGGCGGCGCGGTGAGCATCACATCCCCATAATCGCCCGGCTCGATCGTGCCGGCGATTTTTCCGGACTTCACCGCGGCCTTTGCGGCCGTCTCGTCGATGAGAAAGAGCATCAGCGCGCCGTCGTCGTTATAGCGGTAGTAGATCGGGAAAGTCCGATCGGCCATCGTGCCCGTCGCCGGCTTTCCGTCATCCATCGTCTGGCGCACGTTGAGGAAGTGATACTTGCCGAGCATGGCGGTCCGGATCACGAAGACGCCGTAGCCACCCTTGTCGCTGTTCGACGGCGGCGTCGCCACCAGAACATTGATCGTGCCGTCGTCCTGCGGAAAGAAGGTGAAATAGCTCGGCCCTTCGCCTTCGCCGACCACACCGCGCCAGACACCGGTCAGGCGGGAATCATTTGAGGCTTTCACCGTTGTCCCGACCGGCGTCTTGGTCGTCACGGGCGGACAGGCGGCCAGCGCCACGGCGAGCATCGCCACCGCTGCAATACGCAGATAATTCAATGCGTGCATGTCCCGCCTCCGACGCCTGGGCGGCAGTGTCGCGGGCGATTGGGGCGGAACCGCGGCGGCCCCCGATTGGACGACGGATGGCCGGGCCCTATAATGCGCCGCGTCACAGGACAGCAAACATGAATCCCAGAAAACGGCGGCGTCTGGCGTTTGCGACGGCTCTTGTACTGGCCGGCGTGGGCGGTGCGGCGCTCGTGGTCGCCGCACTGAGGGACAACGTCCTTTATTTCTACAGCCCGAGCGACGTCGTGGCGAAGCATGTGGCGCCGGGCGTCGATTTCCGCATTGGCGGTCTGGTCGAAAAAGGCAGCGTCGTCAAAGGTCCGAAAACCGCGGTTCATTTCGTGGTGACGGACGGCCGCGCCCATGTGCCCGTCGCTTATGACGGGGTGCTTCCCGATCTTTTCCGCGAAGGACAGGGCGTCGTCGCGATGGGCGCGCTCAACCAGAGCGGCACGTTCAACGCCCAGGAAATTCTCGCCAAGCACGACGAAAAATATATGCCGCCCGAAGTGGTCGACGCGCTGAAGCGCTCCGGCCGCTGGAAGGAAGGCCAGTAGCGGCGTGACAGGCGAGCTTGGTCAATTCGCGTTGTGCCTGGCCCTGGCTCTCTCTCTCGTGCAGGCGGGAGCGGGACTGGCGGGCGCACGCATCGATGCCGCGCAGGCGCGCAGCGTTGCGTCGGGCGCCGCGCTGGGCTTTTTCGTGTTCGTCGCGCTGGCGTTCGGCGCCCTGACCTACGCCTTCGTGACGTCGGATTTCAGCGTCGCCGACGTCTACCAGAACTCGCACACGCTGAAGCCGCTCATCTACAAGATCACCGGCGTCTGGGGAAACCACGAAGGCTCGATGCTGCTTTGGGTCCTGGTGCTCGGCATCTATTCCGCGCTGATGACCTTCGCCGAACGCGGCGGGGCGCGGCTGACGTCGGCGGCGCTGGGAGTTCAGGGCCTGCTCGCCTGCGCCTTCGTGCTGTTCATCCTGTTCACGTCCGATCCGTTCCAGCGCATCGATCCGATGCCGCTCGAAGGCCAGGGCCTCAATCCGCTGCTGCAGGATCCCGGTCTCGCGATGCATCCGCCGATGCTTTATCTCGGTTACGTCGGGCTTTCGGCGACGTTCGCCTATGCCGCCGCGGCCCTGATCACCGGCGATGCCGACCGCAGCTGGGCGCGCGCGGCGCGACCTTACATGCTCGTCGCCTGGATCGCGCTGACGCTCGGCATCACACTCGGCAGCTGGTGGGCGTATTACGTCCTCGGCTGGGGCGGCTTCTGGTTCTGGGATCCGGTCGAGAACGCGGCGCTGATGCCGTGGCTGGTGGCGACGGCGCTGCTGCATTCGGCGCTGGCGACGGAACGCACCGGCGCCTTCCGCACCTGGTCGCTGCTGCTGGCGATTGCCGCCTTCTCGCTGAGCCTGATCGGCACGTTCCTGGTCCGATCGGGCGTACTTGCCTCCGTGCACGCCTTCGCCAACGATCCCGAGCGCGGGCTCGTCATCCTCGTGATGCTGGGGATCGCGATCGGCAGCGCGCTGCTTCTGTTCGCGTGGCGCGCGCCGAAGCTCGAAAGCGGCGCGGAGTTCGAGATCGCCAGCCGCGAGACGACGCTGCTGCTGAACAATCTTTTGCTGTGCTTCGCGGTGACGGTCGTCTTCTTCGGCACGCTTTATCCGCTGGCGCTGCAGAGCCTGACCGGCGAGCGCATCTCCGTCGGCGCACCCTATTTCGCGATGCTGTTCGCGCCGGCATTTGTTGTCCTCCTCATCCTCGTGCCGTTCGGCCCGCGCCTCGCCTGGCGGAAGGACGATCTGAAGCAGGCCGCCCGCACGCTGGTCCCCGCGGCCGGCGCGGCGCTGGTCGGCGCCGTGATCGTGCTGGCTTTTGCGACGCCGCGTTCTCTCGCCGCCGCCGGCGCGTTTGCGCTGGCGATCTGGGTGATCGGGGCCAGCGTCATCGACCTACGCACGCGGCTGACCCGGCACACGCTGAGCACGAGCGGCCTTGCCTCCGTGCTGGCCCATGCCGGACTCGGCATCACGCTGATCGGCATCGCGGCGACGACGGTGTGGAAGAGCCAGTCGATCGACGTGATTGGGCCAGGACAAAGCCTGCGCGTCGCCAATTACGAATTGCGTCTCGACAGCGTCGAACCGGTCAGCGGCCCCAACTATCAGGCGATGCGCGCCAATATCGAGGTGCTGAAGGACGGCCGCGACATCGGCACGATCACGCCGGAAAAGCGCAGCTATCCCGCCGAAGGTCAGGCCATCAGCGACACCGCCATCCGCACCACCGGCTTTTCGGATCTTTATGTTGCGCTCGGCGACGAACGCGGCGGCGGGCGCTGGTCGGTGCGCGCCTTCGTCAATCCGCTGGCGCCGTTCATCTGGTTCGGCGGCGCGCTGATGGCGCTCGGCGGTTTGACGAGCCTGTGGGGACGCGTGCGCGTGCGCTTCGCGCGCCTCGCGCCGGCGGAATGATGCGCGCGGTCTTCGCGTTCCTCTTGGCGGCGTTTTGCGTCACGTCGGCCGCCTATGCCGACTATGGCCCCGAGAAGCTCTCGGATCCGAAGCTCGAAGCCCGCGCGGTCGCCCTGCAGCGGAGCTTTCGCTGTCTCGTCTGCCAGGGCGAGTCGCTCGATGAATCGAATGCGCAGCTGGCCGGGGATCTGCGCCGCCTGATCCGGGCCCGCATCCTGGCGGGCGACAGCGACCGGCAGATCACCGACTTCCTGGTCTCCCGCTACGGCGACGTCATCCTGATGAAACCGCCGCTCGAGCCCGGCACCTATATTCTCTGGTTCGGGCCGCTCCTTATATTGGTGGCGGGCGGCGCGATTGCCGGCGTCATCGTCTATCGGGCCCGGCTCAGGCTTCGCGGCAGCCCCTGAGCAGACCGCTGTCTGGATTATGTCTTTTCTTTAATCTACAAGACAGAAATCCTTAAGCGGCGTGGCTTAAGTGGTTGTTCCGATTTATGGTGATGGCGCTGGCGGCCTGTCCCACGCGCTCCCCTAGGAGGCCTTCATGCAGTATCCGAATTCCTTCTTCCGCGGCGCACGGGCGCGCCTTCTGGCCGCGAGCTCGGTGGCGGCCCTGATCGTCGTCGGCCTCGGCGCCGGCGTCATGCTCCCGCACAGCGAGCCCGCCGCGGCCAAGCCGCAGGTCGTCCATGTGGCCATGAACGTGCCGACCCGCTCGGCCCCGCCGCGCATGCTCGAGAACGGCGCGCCGTTCAGCTTCGCCGACCTTGTCGAGCGCGTCAGCCCCGCGGTCGTGACCGTGACGGTGGAAGAGCAGCTCCAGCAGTCGGCGAGCGTCGACACGTCCCAGCTGCCCGAGCCGTTCCGCGACTTCTTCAACCAGTTCGGCCAGGGCGGCGGCCAGCAGCAGCCGCGCAAGGCCATCTCGATGGGCTCGGGCTTCGTCGTCGACAGGTCGGGCTTCATCGTCACCAACAACCACGTGGTCGAGAACGGCAAGAAGATCACCGTGAAGTTTCCGGACGGCCGCGAATTCGATGCGCGCCTCGTCGGCACCGACAAGCTGACGGACATCGCCGTGCTCAAGATCAAGAGCGAGCGGCCGCTGCCGAGCGTCGAGTTCGCCGACGACCGCCAGGTGCGCGTCGGCGACTGGGTGATCGCCGTCGGCAATCCCTTCGGACTTTCGAACACGGTCACTGCCGGCATCGTCTCCTCCATCGGCCGCGACATCGGAAACGGTCCGTACACGGACTTCATCCAGATCGACGCCTCGATCAACCGCGGCAACTCGGGCGGTCCGACCTTCGACCTGCAGGGCAAGGTCATCGGCATGAACACGATGATCTTCTCGCCGTCGGGCGGCAGCGTCGGCATCGGCTTCGCGATCCCCTCCTCGACGGTGCGCGAAATCGTCAGCCAGCTCGAAGCGCACGGAAAGGTGTCGCGCGGCTGGCTCGGCGTGTCGATCCAGGCGATGACGCCCGAACTGGCGGCCAGCATGGGCTCGAAGGAAACGAAGGGCGCGATCGTCGCTTCCGTCGTTCCCGGCGGTCCGGCGGCGAAAGCCGGTCTGCATCAGGGCGACGTCGTTCTCGCCGTCAACGGCAAGTCCGTCGAGGACAATCGCGATCTGACGCGGCGCGTGGCGATGCTTTCGGCCGGATCGAGCGCGACGTTCACGATCAACCGTGACGGACAACAGCGGAACGTCACGGTAACCATCGGCTCGCGCAAAGAGGATTTGCAGGTTGCATCGAACAGCGGTCCGCAGAAGAATGGCGGCGCCGAGGCCACGGGCGAAGCGCTGGGTCTCGGTCTCGCGGCCGTAACGCCGGAAGTGCGCCGGACATTCGGTCTCGAGGGCGATGTGTCGGGCGTCGTGGTCACGAAAGTCGACCCGAACAGCGACGCGGCCGACAAGAGCATCGAAGCCGGAGACGTCATAGAACAGGTGGCGGATCAGGCCGTGCATACGCCGAAAGACGTGCAGGCGCGCGTCGCGGCGGCAAAGAGCCAGGGACGCAAAAGTGTGCTTGTTCTCGTGACGGGACAGGCAGGCCAGCGGTTTGTGGCTTTGAAGATCGGTTAGTCATTGGACGGCGTACCGGGCGGCACAAACTTCGGTTCGTGGCGTCCGGCCCCCGCGCCGGCGGCGGCGGCCCCATCCCCCCCGTTGCCGTTGCCGGCGCGGACCCGGTCCGAGCAGTTGTTTTGTCTTTTTGGGGTGAGGAGTGAAGCCATGCGCATTCTCGTCGTTGAAGACGATCTCGAGGCGCAACGCTATCTGGTGAACGGCCTCAAAGAGGCGGGTCACGTCGTCGACGATGCGGCCGACGGCGAAACCGGACTGACGCTCGCGCTGTCGCGGCCCTACGATGTCGCGATCATCGACCGCATGCTGCCGAGACTTGATGGGCTGAAGCTCGTCGAGCAGATCCGCGAGCACAGCAACCTGACGCCGGTGCTGTTCCTGAGCGCGCTCTCCGACGTCGACGACCGCGTGAAAGGTCTCAAGGCCGGCGGCGACGACTATCTGACCAAGCCCTACGCCTTCGTCGAGCTTCTGGCGCGCATCGATGCGCTGATGCGCCGGCGCCATCCGGCGGCGGTCAAGACGCGGCTTCAGGTCGGCGATCTCGAGCTCGATCTCCTGACGCGGACGGCCAAGCGCGGCGAGACCGACATCGATCTGCAGCCCCGCGAATTCCGTCTGCTCGAATATCTGATGCGCCACGCCGGCCAGGTCGTCACCCGCACGATGCTTCTGGAAAGCGTGTGGGAATATCACTTCGATCCGCAGACCAACGTCATCGACGTGCACATCTCGCGTCTGCGCTCGAAGATCGACAAGGGATTCGAGGTGCCGTTGCTGCACACCGTGCGCGGTGCGGGTTACATGATCCGTGCGCGCGCCTAGCATCGTCCGGACGATCGCGTTCCGGATCGTCCTGGTCTATGTGGTCCTGTTCATCCTGTCGACGGTGGCGATCGTCGCCTTCGCATACTGGAACACGGCCCGGGCGCTGAACGCGGAGACCGATCAGACGATCGATGCGGAAATCTCGGGGTTGGGCGAGCTCTATGAGCGCGGCGGCCTCAACGTGCTGACCGACAGCATCATCGTGCGCTCGCGCTCCGGCGGGCAATCGCTCTATCTGCTGACCGACAGCGAGCATCATCCGATCGCCGGCAATCTCGATGCCTGGCCTGACACCCAGCCCGCCTCGAACGGCTTCGTCGAATTCGATTTCCAGCGCGGTTCGGGCAGCGACACCCGCAACTACCGCGCGCGCGGCCGCATCTTCCGCCTGACCGGAGATTTCCAGCTTCTCGTCGCCCGCGACGTGCACGAGCGCTACGAGACCGAGCGCTCCTTCACGACGGCGCTGCCGTGGAGCATCGGCCTGATGCTTCTCCTCGGCGTCCTCGGCGGCGGGCTGATCAGCCGCAATCTGGTGGCACGGCTCGATTCCATCAACCGCACCAGCCGGGAGATCGTGGCGGGCAACCTGTCGCGGCGCATTCCCATCACGCGCGCAGGCGACGAGCTCGACGCGCTGGCGCAGGACCTCAATCACATGCTCGACCGCAACGAGCGGCTGATGCGCGGCATGCGCGACGTCACCGATTCCATCGCGCATGATCTGAGGACGCCCTTGAACCGCCTGCGCAACCGCCTCGAATCCCTGCAGCTCCAGATCGATCCCGAAAGCCAGATGAGCCAGGAGGTCGACGCCGCCGTCGGCGATACCGATCGCCTGATCCAGACCTTCAACGCGCTGCTGCTGATCGCGGAAGCCGAAGCGGGCGCGGTGCGCGAAGCCATGGCGCGCGTGGACCTTCCTCATGTCATCGAAGGCGTCGCCGAGCTCTACGAGCCGCTTGCCGAGGAAAAGGGTCTGGCGCTCGAGATCGCGCCGGGACGTTCGGCATCCATTCGCGGCAATGTGCGGTTGATATCGCAGGCGCTCGCCAACCTCGTCGACAATGCGATCAAATACACGCCTGAAGGCGGCCGGATCAGGATCGCGGCGGAGGATCGTCCGCAGGGCGTTGCACTGTCCGTCGCCGATACGGGCCCCGGAATTCCCTCGACGGAGCGCGGCCATGTGCTCGAGCGCTTTGTGCGGCTGGAGGAGAGTCGCAATTCGCCGGGCACGGGATTGGGTCTCAGTCTCGTGGCCGCCGTGGCGCGCATGCATGAGGCGCGTCTGGAATTGGGAGACAACAATCCCGGTCTCAAAGCGACGCTGATCTTTCCCTTCGAGATGCCGATCGGCGCACGCAAGCCCGCATGAGGGCTTGGCGGCACGCGATTCGCTTGGCTATACCTTGCGTCATGGTCGCAAGGGTATGGGCATGAGCAAAGCGGATTTCGTCGAAGCGGTCGCGGAACGCGGCAAAATCACGAAGGCGGAAGCCAAGCGCGCGATCGAGCTTGTGTTCGGCACGATCGAAGCGGGCCTCGCCGCGAACAGGAAGGGCGGCAAGTTCCAGATTGGAACGTTCGGCACCTTCACGATCAAACGGCGCGCGGCGCGCACGGCGCGAAATCCCAAGACCGGCGAGCCGATCAAGGTCAAAGCGTCGCGCAGCCTGCGCTTCAAGCCGTCGGGGCAGCTGAAGGACGCAGCCGGCTGCTGAAGGAGCGTGCATGACGGACGCCTTCGCCGGTCTCGCGCATCCGCTGCCGAAAGTGTTCGACAAAGCCCGCGCCGAACGCACGCTCGCCGATCTCGCGACCGACGGCTTCTCGCCGCCGCCGGCCGCCCGCGCGGTATTCGAATCCACATTCGGCAACAGTCCCTTCCTGGCGCGGCTGGCGTCCCGCGAACGCACGACACTGGAAGAGCTGATGGCGCACGGCCCCGTCGCCGCGCTCGCAAGCGTCGAGGCCGCTCTGCGCGGCGTCGAGACTTCGCAGGACGAAGCGGCGGCCATGGCCATCCTTCGCAAGGCCAAGCGCCAGGCCGCGCTGATCATCGCGCTCGCCGATGTCGGCGGGCTGTGGAGCGTCGGCGAGGTGACGCGCGCGCTCAGCCTCTTCGCCGATGCGGCCGTCGGCAGCGCCTTGCGCTTTCTTCTGCGACAGGCGGCGGAACGCGCCGGCATGGACGCGAGCGATCCTGCGCGTCTCGAAGCCGAAACCGGCCTCATCGTTCTGGCGATGGGAAAATACGGCGCCTATGAGCTCAACTATTCCAGCGATATCGATCTCGTCGTCTTCTGCGACACGGAGCGCTTTCCCTTCGTGAAGAAAGATGACGCGCGCGGGGCTGCGGTGGACATCGTCAAAGGCCTCGTGCGCCTTCTCGCCGAGACGACGGTCGACGGTTATGTCTTCCGCGTCGATCTGAGATTGCGCCCGGATGCCGGCGCGACGCAGGTCGCGATCTCGACGGCCGCCGCCGAGGACTATTACGAGAGCATGGGGCAGAACTGGGAGCGCGCCGCGATGATCAAGGCGCGCGCCTGCGCGGGCGATGCCACGGCCGCCGCCGCATTCCTCAAGGCGATCGAGCCGTTCGTGTGGCGGCGCAATCTCGACTTCGCGGCCATCGAGGACATCCATTCAATCAAGCGGCAGATCCATGCCCATGGCGGCTTCGGCGCCATCGCCATTCCGGGTCACAACATCAAGCTCGGCCGCGGCGGCATCCGCGAGATCGAGTTCTTCGCCCAGACCCAGCAGCTGATCCTCGGCGGCCGTAATCCGGAGCTGAGAGCGCGCGGCACGCTCGAGGCGATCAACGCGCTGTGCGCGCGCGGCCTCGTTGCGCCCGAGGTCGCCTCGGACTTGAGCGAGGCTTACACGTTCCTGCGCCATCTCGAGCATCGCCTGCAGATGGTGGAGGACGAGCAGACCCATACCGTGCCGAAATCGAAGGAGGAGCTTGCGCATATCGCATGCTTCGCCGGATTTGCCGATGTGGAGGCATTCAGCGACGCGCTCCGGCGCCGCCTCGAGACCGTGCAGGGGCATTATGCGCGGCTGTTCGAGCGCGCGCCGCCGCTGGCCGCCGCCAAAGGCAGCCTCGTCTTCACCGGCGTCGAGGACGATCCCGAGACGATCGACACGCTCTCCAATCTCGGCTTCAAGGATCCGAGTCATGTCGCCGGCGCCATCCGCGGCTGGCATCACGGCCGCATCCGCGCGACGCGCAGCGCCCGGGCCCGCGAACTCCTGACCAAGCTCATTCCGCCGCTGCTCGACGCCTTCGCCGCGACCGCCGATCCCGACATCGCGTTTGCGCAGTTCGACCGCATGCTGTCGCGATTGCCGGCGGGCGTGCAGCTGTTCTCGCTGTTTCTGGCCAACCCGCATCTCCTCGACCTTGTCGCGACGATCGCGGGCTCGGCGCCGAAGCTCGCCGACATCATGGCGCGCGCGCCGGCGACTCTCGATGCGCTGCTCGACCGCGACTTTCTCGCCATGCTGCCCTTGCGGAGCGAGCTCGATCGCGCGCTGGCGCAGGCCTTCGCGCTGTTCGCCGGATTCGAAGGCGCGCTCGATGCGGCGCGGCGCTTCGCGCGCGAGCAGATCTTCCGTGTCGGCGTGCAGATCATCGAGGGCAGGGCCGAAAGCGCGGTCGCGGGTCTTGCCTTCGCGAATATCGCCGAAGCCATCCTCGCAGGTCTTCTCGATGTCGTCGCGGACGAGCTGGCGCGCACGGCCGGCCGCGTCGCGGGCGGCGCCTTCGTCGTCATCGCGATGGGGAAGCTCGGCGGCCGCGAGATGACGGCGGTCTCCGATCTCGATCTGATCTTCGTCTACGACGCGCCGCCGGACGTCGAATTCTCGGACGGCGAGAAACCGCTCGCCGTGTCGACCTATTATGCGCGGCTGGCGCAGCGCTTTATCTCCGCGCTGACGGTGCCGACGGGCGAGGGCGTGCTCTACGAAGTCGACATGCGGCTCAGGCCGAGCGGCAACAAGGGGCCGGTCGCCGTCAGCCTCGAGACGTTCCGGCGCTATCAGGCGAGCGAAGCCTGGACCTGGGAACAGCTCGCGCTGACGCGCGCCCGCGTCGTCGCCGGCGACGCAGGCCTCGCGAACACCGTGACGGAGGCGATCCGGGCGGCGCTGTCGACCGGCGCGCGCCGCGATGTCGTGCTCGCGGACGCGCGCGCGATGCGCGACCGGCTGGCGGCGCAGTTCCCCGGCAAGAACCGCTGGGACCTGAAATTCGCGCCCGGCGGTCTCGTCGATATCGAGTTCATCGCGCAGGCGCTGCAGCTCGTGCATGCGCCGAGGGTGCCGGCGGTTCTGAAGACGAACACGATCGAAGCGCTCGAATCGCTGGCGAAAGCGGGTGCGCTCAATGCGGCGGACGCAAAGGCGCTCATCGAGGCCGCGCGCCTCCAGCACGCGCTGACTCAAGTCCTGCGCATCGCCATCGACGGCACACTCGACCCCGACACGGCCTCGCCCGGACTGAAAGCGCTCCTCATGCGCGCCGGCGGCGCCGAAGATTTCGCAACGCTGGAAGGCGCGCTCATCCGCGCGCAGCGCGAGGTCCGGACGATCTTCGAGGCGGTGCTGCCGGCGGGGTGACCCATCGAACATCCCGCAGGCGGAGAGATACCCTCACCCGCTCCTGCGCAGAATTCGAAACCGCGTGCTGCATCCCTCTCCCTCAAGGGGAGAGGGGGAATGCCGAGCCTCGCTCCAACAACACCGGAGATCGAGCCAAGATTTGCGGTGTAGGTGCAAGGCGCGAAATTCCCCCTCTCCCCTCCTCCTACGCTGCTGCGCAGCTTCGGAGGACTCGAGACTCGCTCGCCCGCCGAAGCCTTGGCGAAGGCGGGTTGAGGGAGAGGGAGGCAGGGCTCGGGATGGCAAACCTGCGCAGGGGCGGGTGAGGGGTCTCTCTCCGCCCGCTCCGACCCGAATATGGGCGCGCTGCGCGCCAGCTTGTATGGTGGCAAGGAGTCCCGGCGGGAGCAGCCCAGTGTCCGAAACCAGGATCGGCGAGTTCGTCACCATCACGCGCTCCGGCGGCGTGGCGGAGGTCGTGTTCGATCGCGGCGACGGACGCAATGCGCTGTCGGGGCAGGCGATCCTCGAATTGACCAGGGCCGCCGACAGCTTCGCCGACGATCTCGAAACGCACGCGGTCATCCTTTGGGGCAAGGGCGCCTTCACGGCCGGCGCCGATCTCAAGGATCCGGCCCTCGACCGCCGCCGCGCCGCCGGACTGCTCGAGCGCCGGCACATGGTCAGGATCGGACCCAAGCTCTGCGAGGCCTGGGAGCGCGTCGAGCCGGTGACGATCTGCGCGATGGAACGCTATGCGATCGGCGGCGGCGTCGCGCTGGCGGCGGCGTGCGATTTCCGCATCCTCGGACGCGGCGGTCATTTGCGGCTCCCCGAAATTCCGCTCGGCATGAACATGAGCTGGCAGGCCATCCCGCGGCTCGTGTCGCTGATCGGGCCGGCGCGCACGAAGACCTTCACGATCTTCGGCGAGAAGCTCGGCGCCGAAGAAGCGCTGCGCTGGGGATTGATCGACGAGATCGCCGAAGACGGCGAGGCGCTGGCCCGCGCGCGGCTGATGGCCGAAAAAGTCGCGAAGCTGCCGCCCAACGCCGTGCGCATGACCAAGGCTTCGGTCAACGCGACGGCGGGCGCGCTCCATCACGCGACGAGCTTCATGGATCTCGATCAATACGCACTCGCCACGACCAGCGAGGACTATCGCGAAGCGATGAAGGCCTTCCTCGAGAAACGCCCGCCGAAGTTCACGGGGCGGTAGAGGACTGCGGGCCCTCGTCCGCGGAGCGTCGTACGCACGAAAATCCCGCAGGCGGAGAGCGACCCCTCACCCGCCCCTCTGCAGACTTGCCATCCCGAGCCCTGCTTCCCTCTCCCTCAAGGGGAGAGGAGGACATCGAGCCTCGCTCCAACAACACCGGAGATCGAGCCAAGATTTGCGGCCGCGATGTAGGTGCAATGCGCAGAATTCCCCCTCTCCCCTTGAGGGAGAGGGATGCAGCACGCGGTTTGGAATTCTGCGCAGGTGCGGGTGAGGGGGCTGCCCCGCGCTCCGCGTGAGACAGGCAAGCCTCTGGAACAGAAGGAGAACTTTTTGCTTGACTCTTCATACCAAATCGGTTAAAAGATACCTTTTCGGTATTTCCGAGGCGACATGTCCAGGCTTTCCGACGCGTTCCGCACATGGCCCTTCCCCGGGCAGGCGCTGGCGATTCTCGGCGCGGTGATCGCGCGGTGGGCGCAGAGATCTCGCGCGCGGAAGGCGCGCAATGCTTCCCCTGTCGCGGAAAAATCCGACGCGCAGCCGGCGCGCGCGAAGGCGGCTCCGCGTCCACTGCGCAACCCCTGCGGACCCCGCGCCGAGAACCGCGCGGCCAATTCATCCGTACACAGACGGAATTGGCCCTGCGCGCCCCTGTTTTTCGTCTTGCGCATCGCATCGCGCCTGCACGAAATGGCCGTCGCTGTTGGCTTATACGTGCGCGGCGTGCGGGCCGGATTTTTTTCGCCCCTGATTTCTCCCCTGATGGCAGGGGAGAAGCGCGCTCGCGCGCTACCAGAGTTTCACGCGGCTCTCCGGCGGCAGATACAGCGCGTCGCCGGGCTTCACGTCGAACGCCTGATACCAGCCGTCGTCGTTGCGCACGACGCCGTTGACGCGGAATTTCGCCGGGCTGTGCGGATTGGAGAGCACGACCTGGCGCGTGCGGCCGTCCGTCCAGATCTCGCGCCAGCTCTGGCCGTAGGCGAGGTAGAAGCGCTGGTCGCCGGTGAAGCCGTCGAGCACCGGCGCCGGCTTGCCGCCGAGCGCGAGCTGGTAGGCCTTGTGCGCGATGACGAGGCCCGCGAGGTCCGCGATGTTCTCGCCGAGCGTCAGCCGTCCGTTGATGTGCAGCCCCGGCAGCGGCTCGTAGCCGTCATACTGCTTCGCCAGCATGTCGGTGCGCGCGTCGAAATTCTTGCGGTCGTCCGGCGTCCACCAGTTCTGCAGGACGCCATAGGCGTCGTATTTGCTGCCCTGATCGTCGAAGCCGTGGCTGATCTCGTGGCCGATGGTGGCGCCCGCTTCGCCGTAATTCACCGCGTCGTCGGCGTTGGGATCGAAATAGGGCGGCTGCAGGATGCCGGCCGGGAACACGATCTCGTTCAGCGTCGGATTGTAATAGGCGTTGTTGGTCGGCGGCGTCATGCCCCACTCGCTGCGATCGACCGGCTGATCGATGCGCTTGAGCTGGCGGTTCCACGCGAAGGTTTCCGCGTTCTTGATGTCGGCGACGATATCGTGCGGCACGATGGTGAGCGCCGTGTAGTCGCGCCAGGTGTCGGGATAGCCGACCTTCGGCGTGAAGTGGCGGATCTTCTCCAGCGCCTTCGCGCGCGTTTCCGGCGCCATCCAGGTCAGCGTCTGGATATCGGCTTCGTAGGCTTTCAGCAGATTGTGGACGAGCAGGGTGACTTTGGCTTTCGCTTCCGGCGAGAAATATTTTGCGACATAGAGCTTGCCGAGCGCTTCGCCCATGGCGGCGTCCAGCAGATGCACGCCGCGCAAGTCTCGCGGCAGCTGCTCTTTCTGGCCCTTGAGAACCGTGCCGTAGAAGGCGAAATCCGCGTCGTCGATCTTGGTCGGCAGATAGTCGGCGAACCGGTGGAGATAGTGGACGGTCAGATAGTCGCGCCAGACGGCGACGGGCGTCTCGGCGAAGATCGCGGCGAGCTTCGGGAAGGCGGTGTTTTCGACCACGATCACCACGCGTTCGCCGGACGGGGAATTGCGCGACACGCCGGCGGCGGCGAAATAGGCATCCCACGGAAATTGCGGCGCCAGTTTCGCGAGCGCCGAGACCGTCATCGGATTGTAGGTCTTGTCGGTGTTGCGCTTGTCGGCGGCCGGCCAATGGGCCTCGGCGATCTTCTCTTCGACCGCATAGACGGCGGCGCCGCGTGCCGCGGCGTCCTTGACGCCGGCGAAGGTCAACATCTGGACGATGTAGGCCTTGTAGGCGTCGCGCGTCGCCGCAAGCTGCTTGTCGGTGCCGAGATAATAATCGCGGTCGGGCAGGCCGAGGCCGGACTGATAGAGCCGCAGCGTGTAGGTCGAGGGCTTCTTCTGGTTGATCGTGATGTGCATGCCGATCGGCCCTTCGTCCACCTCCGTGGTCGGCGAGGCCATGACGGCGGCGACCTGTGCCAGCGTCTGCAGCTTCGCGATCTTCGCGAGATCGGCTTTGACGGGCTTGAGGCCGGCCGCGTCGATCGCGTTGACATCCTCGAAAGCGTCGTAGAGGTCGCGCAGCTTGCGCTCCTCGGCCGTGAGCTGGCTTTCGGGCTTGGCTTCCAGCTCGGCGACGATGGTCTTGAGCTTCGCCTCGTTGCCCTTGTCGAGCTCGAGATTGACGCCGGCGACCGTGCGGTCGGACGGAATGGTTGCGGTCTTGAGCCAGCCGCCGTTCGCGTAGCGGAAGAAGTCGTCGCCCGGCCTGACGCCGGGATCGATGTAGTCGAGCGACAGGCCCCACGGCCCGAACACGGGCGCCGCCGCGAACGCGAGTGTCGCCGCGCCGGCGAGCGCCGCCGCATACAAAATCTTCCGCATGAGAAAGCCCCTCGTACAAAATTGAGCGGCAACTCTAGAAGCGGTCGCGAACCGGAATCAACGCGCGCGTCAGGGCACCAGCCGCCGGATCCACTCCGGCAGCGCGAACGCGGCGGCGTGGATGTCGGGGTTGTAGTAGTCCGTCTTCATCTTCGACAGCGCGAAGGCTTTGCGCGCGCGCGCGATGCCGGCCGGCGTGCCGAGGCGCTTCTTCGTGCCGGCCCAGGACAAGGCCATAAAGCCGCCGATATAGGTCGGAACCACCGTCAGATAGAGACCGCAATGCGGGAAGAACTCGTCGAGCTCCTTGAGCGCGTCGGTGATTTCCCAGGGCTGATAGAACGGAACGCCGGTCTGAAACGTTGCAAATCCTCCAGGCGCGAGGCCCGCTTTGACGCGGTCGTAGAAGGTCTCGCCGAACAGCGCTTTGCCCGGGCCGACGGGATCGGGCCGGTCGGCGACGATGAGATCGAAACGGCCTTTCGACTTCGGCCGTCCGAGATATTCGAACGCGTCGGCGATCTCGATCTTCAGACGCTTGTCGTTAAAGGCTTTAGCGTTGATTTCGGCGAAATGCTCCCGGCAAAGTTCGACGACTCGTTCGTCGATGTCGACGAGCACGACCTCCTTCACGCCTTTGTGTTTCAGGGCTTCGTCGGCGATCGAGAGGTCGCCGCCGCCCACGATCATCACGCGGCTCGCCGCGCCGTGCTCGAAGAGCGGCAAGTGCGTCAGCATTTCGGCGTAGGCGCTCTCGTCTCGCGTGGTGATCTGGACGATGTCGTCGAGCGTCATGACGCGCCCGTTGGCCACCGTGTCGAAGATCTTGATGCGCTGGTAGCGGCTCTTCTCCTCGACGAGCGGCTTGCCGGCGATATCGAGCGTTTGCGCGTAGCCCTTGTGGAGCCGCTCCTTAAAGAACTTCGCCATTTTCACTCGACCCCCTTCGTTAATGCGTCCGCGAAAAGCGCGCCGATATAAGGCGGAGAGACGGCTCTGTCCATGCCGTGCGCGGCGCCGTCGCGCGGAGATTTGTGACAGTGCTTCCGGAGAACAGTCAGAAAAAATTGACAGTTGAATGACAAAAATTCTTGCATGGGGGGGCGTGACGCATATATTTCGCCCTGTTCCGGCAACGGAACAAAGCGGCGCGGCGGAGGTTTCCCCTTCCGCCCGCCGCTTCTTTCTTAGCGGTATCCGGATCTGCGAGGTGAGGGATACCACAGGTGTCAACACTCTTGAGAGGGTAGGTGCCAGGATGGCTCGACTCGGACTCGGTGTGGCAGCGATCAATGGAGTTCGGCCTGTGAAGGCGCGTCCTCCGGCGAGGACTGTCCCGGTTCCTATTCCCCCACGGGACGAGGACCGCAACAAGGATCATTTCATCACACGAAATGGGCTGACTTATGCGGGCAGTCACCTGATTATCGATCTATGGGACGCAGAAGGACTCGACGATCGTAATCGGATCGAACAGGCGTTGATCGATGCAGTGACGGCGGCGGGAGCGACGCTCCTCCACATTCATCTGCATACGTTTTCGGAAGGCGGCGGCATCTCGGGCGTTGCCGTTCTTTCGGAAAGTCACATCAGCGTCCATACATGGCCGGAGCGCGGCTATGCGGCTTTCGACGTGTTCATGTGCGGCGACGCAGAACCGAGAAAGGCGCTGGGCGTGTTCAAGGACGCTTTCAATCCCGGCCGGATTGTCATCGGCGAGCATAAACGCGGCGTTCTCTGAACAAAGCTGATTAAGCACCTCGCGGATTAACCAAGGGCGGAAATGGCAGCAAAAGCCGTTTCCGCCCTTTTCTTTGCCCGGTATCTTTCCGCCCAAGCGCGCTAGCGGTCATCAGCCGCCAGAGGCTCAAGCGCGCCTCGGTGTGGTGGGGCAAGGCGAGGGTAGTGAGTTGCGCTACGACGCGGCGATCATCGGCGCGGGCGCGGAAGGTTTGGCCGCGGCGACTGTCCTCGGCCAGGCGGGCCTGCGCGTGGTCGTGATCGAGCGCGGAGAACGCGCCGGCGGGCGTCTTCTCGCGCGCGAGTTCCACCCGGGCTTCCGCTGCTCGCCCTTCGTCGATGGCGCCGCCGCAATCCCGGCATCGCTCTTCTGGACACTCGACCTTGCCCGCAGGGGTGCCTTCTCCGCGCCACAGCGCGCGTCGTTCGCCGTGTGGCCGGACCGTCGCCACGCTCTCTCCTTCGACGAAGCCGATGGTGCAACGGCGAAGGTGCTGGCCGAGGCCGCCACGCGCCGCCGGGAGATCGCCGCGCAGGTGCTCGAGGCGGAACCGCCGTCGCGCCCGCTCTTCGGTCGCGCCGCCGGGCGCTCATGGCCCGGCGAGGACTGGTCGTCGCGCGCGCTCGAGGAGGTCCTTGCGCCGTTGCCCCTGGATGCGCGCGAACACTTGGCGGCTCTGGCGTTGGCGGGCACGGCTGCCGATCCGTTCGTAGACGGCAGCGCGCTGCATCTTCTCGGCGCAGGCGGCCTGCATGCCGGCGGAACCGAGCGTCTCGCCGCGGCGCTGATCGAGGCCGCCAAAGCGGCGGGCGCCGAATTCTCCTTCGGCCTCGAGGCGTCGGATCTGCAGCGTCGCGACGGACGCATCACCGGCATCGGTCTGGCCGACGGCAGCGAGATCGTCGCGCGCGGCGTGATCTCCACGCTCGATCTGAAACGAACATTCCTCACATTCTTCGCCTGGAACAGCTTGCCCAGAGCCGTCGTGCAGCGGGTCAACGCCTTCCGCGTGGCCGGCAGCACGGCGCGCGTGCTGTTTGCGCTTGATCGCCTGCCCCCGAATGCCGGCGATGAAACATTCCACGCCGCGCCGTCGCTCACGCGGCGGAGCGAAGCAAGTCAGGCCTGGCGGAGCGGCATCCTCGCCGAGCATCTGCCGGTGACTCTGAACGTCCTTACCGCGCGCGATCCGGAACTCGCGCCGCCTTCCTGCGCGGTCGTTGCCGCGACGCTGAGCGCCACGCCGTTTCGTCTTTTCGACGGCGCCTGGACGCGCGAGAAGCGCGAACATCTGCGGCGGCGCGCGCTCGACGCCGCGGAGCTTGTCTGGCCGGGTTTTGGCGACACTGTTGTCGGCGCCGAGGTGGTGGCGCCGCCCGACATCGAAGATGCGCTCGGCGCGACGGATGGCGATCTCAACGGCGGCGAGATCGCTGCCGACCAGATGCTGGGCGGCGAGCCGTGGAGTGCAGAAGCGCTGCCGCGCACGCCGATCGCAGGCCTCTATCTTGCGGGTTCGTATCTGACGGCCGGTGCCTTCGCGACCTGCGCCGCTGGCGCTGCGGCCGCCAAAACGCTTCTGGCCGATCATGCGCGGGGGCGGCTCAGATGACCGCTGCCTACGATGCCATCGTCATCGGCGCAGGTGTGAACGGACTCGCAGCGGCGAGCTATCTCGCCGTGGCAGGCAAGCGCGTGCTGGTGCTGGAGGCCCGCGACGTTCCCGGCGGTCTCGCCAACGGCGCGCGGACGCTTTACGCGCTCGATCCTCGTGTCGTGCGCGATCTCAAGCTGGCGCGGCGCGGCTTGCGTTTCGCCGTGCGCGACACACCGCTCGTCGGCCTGAGAAGCGACGGACGCCATGTCGTGCTCGCACGCGACAATTACGCGAGTGCGCGGAGCCTTGCCGTGCATTCGACGGCGGATGCCGAAGCCTGGCCGGAGTTCCGCCGCGAGCGCTTCGCGCTCGCCAGGACATTGCGCCCGCTGTGGTGGCGCGCGGACTCGCGCGCAACGCGCGCGGTCGCCGAGAACGCACGCGTGCGGCGGCTTGCGCGGCTCGGCACGAGCGCCTGGCTCGACACGTGGTTCGAATCCGACGCCGTGAAGGCGGCGCTCGGCATCGATGCACACGCGCTGTCACCGCTGGCGACAGGTTCGGCACTGCTCCTCGTCTGGCGGGCGGCGCAGGAGATGAGCGGCCTTCAGTCCGCCACCGCCTTGCCGCGCTCCGACGGAGTCATGGAGGCATTTGTCAGTACAGCCCGCATCGCTGGCGTAGAGACCCGTATGGCCTCGCCCGTGTCCGACGTCCTCGTCGACCGCGATGGCGCTGTGAGGGGCGTAGCGCTCCTCTGCGGCGATGTGGTCTCGGCGCCGCTCGTGATGTCGAGCCTCTCGCGGTGCAGCAGCCTCTCTTTCCCGTCACCGCTGGCTGCACTTGCGTTCGGCGAGCGGGCCGCGCTGGCGAACACGAGCGCCGGCGTTCAGGCTGCGCGCGTGACGCTGACGCTTGCCGGACCACCCGCGATCACAGGCTCGCCGGTGCCGCGGAGCGGCCGCTTCGTCGTGGGAGAGCGTCTCGAGAGCTTCGCCGCGGCACATGCTGCGGCGCGCGCCGGCCGTCTTCCGGAGGAGCTGACCATGGAGGTGACATTTCCCGCCGCGGCCGATCCCGCATTTGCGCCAAAGGGTCGTCACCTCATCAGTGCGCTCGTTGCGCCGCTGCCGCGGACGGTCGTAGGCGGCTGGCGCAGCAAGAAGCCGTTGCTGGCGGCCAAAGTGGTCGCAGCGCTGGCGCGGCATATCACGCATCTTTCAGAAAACTTGACGGGCATCGACGTGCTCACGCCGGAGGAGGTTCGTGCGTCATATGGAGCCGATGACGCGTTCGGCGGCGTCGTCGACGTCACCCGGCTGCTGGCCGACTGGCGCGCACGCGTAGAGACGCCGATCAGGGGATTGGTCCTTTGCGGTGCGGCCGCCGATCCGGTCGGCGCCGTGTCGGGCCGCGGAGGACGAATTGCCGCGGCGTACGTGCTGGAAACCGAGGGCCGGCGATGACGCTCGCAGCGACACCTTTCCACGCCCGCGCGGCAGAGGCGAGCCGCCACAATGCCTGGCTGACGCGCAACGGCGTCACACTGGCGCGGCAGTACGAGAGCACCGAGCGCGAAGCGCTCGCGGCGCGGCTCAACGTCGTGATCGCCGACATTTCGTGGCGCTGGCGCGCGATGTTCGAAGGTGCATCATCGGAAGTCTTCCTGTCGCGACTTCTGACGCGCGATGCGGCAACACTCGCGCCGGGGCAATCGTTCAAGGCCTTGTGGCTGTCGGATGCCGGCGGCGTGCGCGGCGCCGGCGTGCTGGCCCGCTTCGGCCGCGAAGCGTTCCAGCTGGCGGCAAGCGCGCCCGATCGCGATTGGATCGAAGCGGCAGCAGCGACGATGGGCGTAAGCGTGCAGGATGTTTCGCGTGAGACAGGCGGTCTCGCCATCATCGGTCCTTACGCGCGCAAGACGCTCGAAGCGGCGGGGATCGATGCGAGCCTCGATGCGCTCGGTTTTCGCAAACTCTCCTGGCGTGGGACCGAAGTAACATTGTCGCGCTGGGGCGAGCAGGACGGTTACGAGATCTGGTGTTCGCCTGACGACGCGCTCCTCGTCTGGGACCGGCTGATGCGCGCCGGCGCGCCCTTCGGCATTGCACCGGCCGGCATCGGCGCCATGGATGTGCTCGATCTCGAAGCGGGCATCGCGCGGCCCACGCTGGATTACGAGCCGGCGCGCGAGGCGTCCGACACCCAGCCGATGCCGGCAGCGCTCGGCCTCGACTCGCTCATCGATGACAATCATCACGGCTTCAACGGCCGCGCCTCCCTTCTTGGCGCCAAGCCTTCGCGCAGACTTGTCGGTCTCGAGATCGACTCGGACGAGCCCGCACCGTTCACGTCACTCGTTTCGAATGCGACGGCAGTGGGACATACGCTGCGCTCGGCCTATTCGCCGGCGCTCCGGCGCGCCATCGCGCTGGCGATGGTGGACGACGCCGCGGCCGTTCCGGCCACGCTGCTGTCGCTCACCCTGCCGCCGCGCATGGCCGCGCCCGAATTGCGCAAGGCGGCCGCGCGCGTGGCGCGCTTGCCGTTCCTCGACAAGCCCGCTTCAATCGGGACATGAGACGTGCGCGCCCGGAAGATCTCGACAAGCTCGAGCCCTTGCTCGCCAAACTCCGCCGCCTCGACGGGGTGAAGGAAAAATCGCGCGGCACCTTCTATCGCGGCTCGCGCGCGTTCCTCCACTTCCACGAGCACGAAGGCGGCTTCTTCGCCGATGTCAGGCTCGCCGAGGATTTCGAACGTTTTCCCGCGACCTCCGCCGCGGACAGGAAGGTCCTGCTCGGCGCCATCGAAAAAGCCCTGCACGCGCCGTGACGCGTCTTTTCCACTTCGGCGACAGGCCGGACATCAAGCTTTTCACGCCGCAGCCCGTGCGCATCGCGGCGGCACGGCGGCCGGGCGAGGAGTGGCTGAACGGACCGCTCGTCTGGGCGATCGATGAAGGACACGAGCCGCTCTACCTGTTTCCGCGCGAATGCCCGCGCATTCTGCTGTGGCCGACACCGCGCACGACGCAAGAGGATCGCCGCCGCTGGTTCGGCGACGGCACGGCGCGGATGATTGCCTTCGTGGAAGAAGCATGGCTCGAACGAGTGCGCACGGCGCACATCCACCGCTACGCCATGCCCGCGTCGTCGTTCGAAAGCCTGCACGATGCAGGCATGTGGGTGTCGCGCGTGGCCGTCGCGCCGTCGGGGATGGAGACGCTCAATGATCTGCCGGGCGAACTTGCCGCGCGCGACGTGGAGCTCCGCACGCTTCAATCACTCTTGCCGCTGAAGGGACTGTGGCAGACGACGCTGCACGCAAGCGGCATTCGTCTGCGCAATGTGCGCGGCTGGGGCGAACCGGGCTGGCCGCATTCGCCGCCATAGGAATTCAGCGCTGGAACACGAGACAGGTCGACGTCGCCGTGGCGTAGAGCTTGCCGTTGGCGTCGACGACGCGGCCTTCGGTGAAGGCGGCGCGGCGGCCGAAGCTGATCACCTTGCCCTCGCCTCGCACCGGACCGGTCTTCTCCGTCATGGCGCGGTGGTAAGCGACTTTCAGCTCGAGCGTCGTGAAGCTCTGGTCGTCCTCGAGAAGCGTGGTGACCGCGAGACCCATCACCGTGTCGAGCAAGGTCGCCGCATAGCCGCCATGCACTGCGTCCATCGGATTGTAGACGGCGGGCGAAGGCGTGCCTTCCATGACGACGAAACCTTCCTCGGCGGTCACGCCGCGGAATCCCAGTGTGTGGACGATGCCTTTGTAGTCCGTGCGGCCTTCGATCAGTGCGCGGGTGCGTTCGACGGCGGACAGCGGCTCCTTCGTGTCGCTCATGCATATGCCTCGAGTGTGGCGTCGCTGAGACCGAGTCGCGCCTTGATCCCGTTGCGTGCGGCCACAAGCAATTCGTCCGACAAGGTCTTGTCGTTGACGGCGCGCGAAAGAGCGACGGCGCCGACCACCGCCGACAGCACGGCGGGTGCGAGACTTTCCGCATCGTCGATATGCGCGGCGGCCAGCCTTTTCTTCATCGTTGCGACCATCGACTTCACCCCCTTGTCGAAGGTGTCGCGGATCGCTGGCGGTTGGCGCGGCATGTCCGAATTGAGGCTCGTTACGGGGCAACCGTCGGCGGGATTGTCGCGATGGCGCTGCGACACGTAGATGTCGATGATGGTGGCGAGCGCGTGGCGCGGCGGAAGGCCTTCGATGGCGCGTTCGACGCGCTGCGAGAGCTGGGCGAAAATCTCGCGCAACGCCTCGGCGACACAGGCCTCCTTGGATTCGAAATGCGCATAGAAGCCGCCATGGGTGAGGCCGGCCTCCTGCATCAGCTCGGCGACGGCGAAGCCGTCCGGACCCTTCTCCCGCAACATGCGGGCCGCGATCTTCACCAGCTTTTCGTGGGTTTCCTGCTTATGGCCCCCGTCGTAGCGCATGACTGGCTCCCTTGCTGTCTGCGCCAGTTGATATGATAATCGTCATATAATCCGTCAAGCCGCCTTTTACGCAGACCGGCTATCCTTCTTTGCGGCTTATACCCCCACAGTCATTGGGGTTCCGGGCCTTAACTGCGTTCTCTATGATTGGACAACCGATTTCCCGTGATTTTGGACGGATCATGAACAAGCCCGCCGGAATTCCAACGTTTGCGCGCCCTGCCTTCGTTGCAGCGGCGAAGGCCGAGTTCGAAGCGCTCGTCAAGGCGCGGCCCGACCTTCATTATGTCGACGGCGTGCTGCCAGACATGCTGGGCATCCTGCGCGGCAAGCGGCTGCCGATCGCCGATGCGGCCCGCCTCTTCGAGACCGGCATGCAGATCCCGCGCACGCTTTATCTGATGGATGCGCATGGCGAGATGACCAATCCGTTCGGCCGCGGCTTCGGCGACGGCGATCCGGACGGCACCGCCTGGCCGATCCCCGGCACGATCACGACCGTGTGGGGCGAAGGACCTCCGCGCGCGCAGATGCTGATGACGTTGCGCGACGGACAGGGCGTTCCGGAAGCCTCCGAGCCGCGCGCGGCGCTCGAGCGCGTGGCGCAGAAATTTCACGAGTCCAAATTGACGCCGGTCGCGGCGCTGGAACTCGAATTCTATCTGATCGACCCCAAGCGCGACGCGAAAGGCGCACCGCAGCCGCCGATCCATCCGCGCACGGGCGCGCGCGAGAAAGCGGCGTCGGTTTACGGCATCGACGATCTCGACCGCCATCAGGCGTTTCTGTCTTCACTGACCGAAGCGGCGAAGCTGCAGCGCGTGCCGATCTCGGCGACGAGCAAGGAATATGCGCCGGGGCAGTTCGAAGCGAATTTGCGCCATCAGTCGGATGTGATGGCGGCGGCGGATCACGCCGTTTTCCTGCAGCAGATCGTGAAGGCTGCGGCGCGCGCCCAAGGCTATGACGCGACCTTCATGGCCAAGCCCTATCCCGACCGCTCGGGCTCGGGGCTGCACATCCATGTCAGCGTGCTGGACGACAAGGGCCACAACATCTTCGACGACGGCACGGAGAAAGGCTCACCCCGTCTCGGCCACGCCATCGGCGGCCTCAAGGCACTGATGCCGGAATCGATGGCGCTGTTCGCGCCCAACGTGAATTCCTATCGCCGCTTCCAGCCGGACATGTTCGCGCCCGTCAATCGCCATTGGGGCGTCAACAACCGCTCCGCCGGCTTGCGTATCCCGATGGGACCGAGCGAGGCGCGCCGTGTCGAGCACAGAGCCGCCGGCGCCGACGCCAATCCCTATCTCGCGCTGGCCGCCGTTCTCGCCGGCATGCATTTCGGTCTGGAGAAGCTGATCGATCCCGGTGCCCCCGCGGTCGGCAATGTCTCGCGCGATCCGGATGCGGCGCTGCCGTTCACGATCGACGACGCGCTCGCGCGCCTCGGCGAGGCCCGCGCGCTCCGCGACTATCTCGGTGACGAAACGATTTCGCTCTATCGCGAGACCAAGCGCATCGAAACCGAACGCCTGCGCAAAATCATCTCCGAAGCGGAGTATGACTGGTATTTGTGAGCGCCGCGCTCACTCCGCTTTCGCGTCGAACGATTCCCGCGCCTTGTGAATGTCTCCGACGTGCTCCTGCGCCCAGGTGCCGAGCGGCACGACGGCGCAACGCAGTGAACGGCCGAGATCTGTGAGCTCATATTCCACGCGCGGCGGGATGGTCGGAAAGATCGTGCGCTTGACGAGGCCGTCGCGCTCGAGGCCGCGCAAGGTGAGCGTCAGCATGCGCTGCGAGATGCCGCCGACCAGGCGTTTCATCTCGTTGAAGCGCAGCTTGCCGTCGCCCAGGAGCACGATGATCAGCACGCTCCACTTGTCGCCGACGCGCGCCAGCACGGAATTCACCGCCTGACAGCTGGGCGAGGCGTGGTCGGGGATTTCGCGGGCGGTCACCTTGCTGTGCTCGGGTATCAACTCTGTGCCTTCTTGAGAGGTTTGGCGGCAGTCACCAATATAGTGCTGGTCACAAATCTATACCAGTAAGAGGGCTAAAGCCATGAAACTCCTGCATATTGATGCCAGCATCCTGGGCGCGAACTCGGCCAGCCGTCAGGTTTCGGGGACGGTCGTCGAGCGCCTCAAAGCCGTCACGCCGGGCCTCGATGTAATCTATCGCGACCTTGCCTCCGCGCCTTTGTCGCATCTTTCCGGCGCCCATCTCGCCGCCGCGCAAGGCGCGGTCCCGGAATCGCCCGCTCTGCAAAGCGACATTCAGGCCTCGCAGGCCGTGCTCGAGGAATTCCTGGCCGCGGACATCGTGGTGATCGGTGCGCCGATGTACAACTTCACCATTCCGAGCCAGCTCAAGGCGTGGATCGACCGGATCGCCGTTAACGGCAAGACTTTCCGCTACACGGCTTCAGGACCCGAAGGGCTCGCGGGCAACAAGCGCGTCATCATCGCCATTTCGCGCGGCGGCTTCTACGGTGCGGGCGCACCGGCGGCGGCGTTCGAGCATCTCGAATCCTATCTGCGCGGCGTCTTCGCCTTTCTCGGCGTCGCGAATCCCGAGATCATCGTCGCCGAGGGCCTGAACGTCGGTCCCGACGAGCGCCGCAAGGCGATCGAGGGCGCGCTCAAATCGGCAACCGAACTGCGCGCCGCGTAAGGTGTGCGGTCATTCGAGAAGGGGAAACACTCCATGAGCAACATGACACGTTATCTGCCGTTTCTCGGCCGGCTTCTCATCGGCGGCATTTTCGCCCTGAGCGGCTTTGCGAAGCTTTCAGCCTACGGCCCGACCACGGCCGAGATCGCCCATGCAGGGTTGCCGTTTCCGCCGCTGGCGTTTGCGGTCGCTGTCATCGTCGAACTGGGCTTCGGGCTTCTGCTGGTGATCGGCTTCCGGGCGCGCCTGGTCGCGCTCGTGCTTGCGATCTGGTGCGTGGTGACGGCGGTGTTCTTTCACACCAACTTCGCCGATCAGATGCAGATGATCAATTTCGTGAAGAACCTGATGATCGCCGGCGGTCTCCTGCAGATCGTCCATTTCGGCGCCGGCGCGATCAGCGTCGACGCGCGGAGAACGTAAATCCTCCCCAGCGCGTAGCGCGGGGGAGGTGGCGCGCACGGAGTGCGCGACGGAGGGGGCAGCGCTTGCTGCGGGCCCCCTCCACCGCTTCGCGGTCCCCCTCCCCCACGCTTCGCGCGGTGGAGGATTATTTTAAGGGACTCTCGCCGTTCGCCAAATGACGGACGGCGCAGCCCAGATCGATCATCAGCATCGTCGATTTGACGTTTTCCTGCACGCCGAGCGCCTCGGTCTCGATCTTCGTGCAATCGACTTTGGCCGGCGTGTTGCGTTTGACGATGGCCTGCGCCCAGGTCTCCGCGGATTTCGATCGCGTCGGCTGATTGAGACCGGCGCGCGCTTTGGCCTGCGCGGCGCCTGCGGCGGTGTTGAGTCGCGTGGCGCACGCCGCGCGTTGATCCGGCGGCAGGTTGGCGAGATTTTCGAGCGTGCAACCGTTCAGCGCGGGCGCGAGCACAGTGGCGCTGGGTTCGGCGGGCTGAGGGGGAGCGATCGCGGGCATCACCGGCGGCACCGGTCTGCGCATCGGTACGACCGACGGAATCGAAGCGGGAGCTGCTTCGGGCGCCGGGGCGCTTCGCAGGAACGGCAGCAGCCGGAGAATGGTTTCGCGCGGCGCCGTGTCATGCACCTTCACACGCGCGGAGAGCAGCGCCGCCAGAACCAGGATGTGAAGCAGAAGCACAAGGCCAACGCTCAAGGCCTTGTCGCGGGTATCGGGACCGGAAAATGCTTCGGCCGCTGTTGTCAGACGCCACCGCATTCATGGCGACGATATCGGGAAACCCGGCCGCCCGATAGCGGCGAAACCCTAGGTCTTCGCGAGACGGAGCTCAGCCGTGGTGCCTTCGCCCTGCGCGCTGGCCAGGCGCAGATTTCCGCCCATGCCGCGCGCCAGCCGCATGGCGACCGCGAGCCCCATGCCAACGCCCGTCGTGCATCCGGGCCGGTCGAAACGACGGAAGGCTTCGCCGGCATGCGCAAGCTCGCTCGCGGAAAAGCCGAGGCCATGATCGCGGACATTGATCATCACCGCATCGGCGATGTTCTTCACCTGCAGGCGCACCGTGCCGCCCGACGGCGAATATTGCATCGCATTGCGCAGCAGGTTGGAAAGGATGCGATGCACGCTGGTCGGATCGGCACTTGCCTCGGCCACGGTCGGCAGCGACACGGCCAGACGAATACCTTTCGCGCGCGCCGTCGGGATCGCTTCATCGACCACTTGCCGCACGATCGGAACGATGTCGACAGCTACGGGCGTGCGTGCGGCCTTGCGACCTTCGAGCGTCGCGTAGTCGAGGATGTCGCCGATCTTGCCGTGCAGCTCGCGGCCGGCGAGCCCGATGTCGCGCGCATATTCCGAATATTTGCGGTGATGGCCGAACACGCCGCGCTCGATCACTTCTGAAAAGCCGATGATGGCGTTGAGCGGCGTTCGCAGTTCATGGCTCATATGCGCCATGAATTCTTTCCGTGAGCGCTCGGCGTCCACAGCGCGGCGTTCGGCATCGGCGAGACGCACGAGCAGGCGCGCATCTTCCGGCTTGGTGGCGCGCAGACTGTTTGCGGCGACGGTGATGCGCGCCCGGCGCTCGAATTCTCGGACGAAGATCACCGCAAGCCCCGCGCCGGCGAGCGCCGGCCCGAAGATGACGAAGAAATAGAGCGGCAGGGATCCATACCAGGCGTCGAGCGCCTCCCCTACGCGCGATGACGCGGCAACCGCTAGCGGCCAGTTGCCGACGCGCCTGAGCGCCACGATGCGCCGTCCGTCCGCCACATCGATCTCGCGGGAAGACTGCGGCACGGCGCCCAAGGCCAGCGCCTCGACGCTCGGCAGCGCGCGCCATTCCGAGCCGAGCGCCACGATCTCGCCCGACAGCGTGGCGAGGAGAGCCTCGCGCTCGCCGGCTGCCGGCATCAGCGCCTTGGCGTCGAGCTCGACCGCAACAATGTGTGTGCCGGAGCGGAAGACGATCGCGAAGCTGCGGCCGTCACGTGAGGCGGCCACCGCGCGACCGGCAAGCGCCGCATCGAGCGTGTCGGGCGAGAGCGGCAGGAACGCCTTGGGCGCGCTCGTCATCTCTGACTGCAGTTCGCCCCGCAGATCGAGGACCGCGATGTTCCGGAGCGCTGTGCCGCCGGCTTCCGACAGGGCCGCTGAGGTTTCGGCGGAGCTCGCCGCGTTCGTGAAGGCGGCGCCTATGGCGGCGTAGCGATCGAGTTCGCCGCCGAGATCGACGGCCAGCTCCTGCGCCCGTTCGTCATCGAAGGTCGCGGCCTGGGACAGCGCGTGCGCGCGGTCGTTGCCCATCTGGATGAATGCGGCGGCGGCAAAGCTGCCGCAGATCAGCAGCACCGACAGCGCGACAGTGACGCGGATGTTGCCCGCGATTCGCCTGACCGGCCAAAGCAGGACGTTGCTGAGAGACCCAGCAGTCCCGACCGCTGCTCGACTCTCCGCCATGTTTTAAGGACGCACACCGCCCCAGTGATTCGTCATGAACGCATTATGCCTATCTCTGGCTAGGCGTCACGCGACATACAACAGCTGCGTGTAGGGCGGGGCCTACTACAACGCGTGAATGTCGGCGAGACGTCAGATGCGTCGACGAGTCGACGGAGCTATCCCAGCATCTTCGTCGCGACTTCGAAGAGGTTCGCTGACAAGCCGGACATCTTTGCGATTGTCTCCATTTCGGCGCGCATGAGCTTTTGCCGGCCCGGGTCGTAGCGCCGCCAGTTCTCGAAGGCGCCGGCCATGCGAGCGGCCACCTGCGGATTGACGCCGTCGAGCGCGCGCACCGTTTCGCCGACGAGCGCATAGCCTTCACCATCCGTTGCGTGGAAGCGCAGATGATTTCCGGCGAAAGCGCCCACCAGCGAGCGCACGCGGTTTGGATTCTTGATGTCGAAGGCTGGATGCTTCATCAGCGCGCGCACGGCCGTTACGGTTTCGGGCAGGGGCGAGCCGGCCTGAAGGCTGAGCCATTTGTCGAGCACCAGCGCATCGGACCGGAAGCGGTCATGGAAATGCGCAAAGGCTGCATCGCGCGCCGGGGAGCTCATCCGGCTCAATGCGGCGAGGCCCGCGATCATGTCCGTCATATTCGTGGCGGCGCGATAATGCGCATCGGCACGCCTGGCGGCGTCATCGTCATCCGCCGCCGTCAGATAGCGTAGCAGCGCATTGCGCAGGGCACGCTGCCCGGCGGACTTCGCATCGGGGGAGAAGGCGCCTCGACTCTCGAATCTGGCATAAAGAGCCTGCAGCCTCTCGGTATGCGCTCTCGCGACAGCGCGAATGAGCGCGATGCGCGCGGCGTGGATCGCATCGGGATCGACCGGCGATCTCGCCAGCGCAAGTTCGCTTTCCAGCGGCGGCACCAGCATCAAGGCGGCAAACGCCGGATCGTCTTCCGCGCGCGCCAGCACATCGCCGATGGCTTCGAGATAGATCCCGTCGGCTTCGGGTTCCGCGCCGGACTTCGCCGTCTCCGCCATGTCGAGCAGGATCTCGGTCGCCAGCGCCTGGCCGGATTCCCAGCGATTGAAGGCGTCGCGGTCGCGGCCCATCAGGGCCGCACGCGCCTTGCGGTCGAGCGCCAGGTTGAAATTGACAGGCGCCGAGAAGCCGCGGCCGATGGAGAGCAGCGGCTCTTCGGTGACACCGACAAACACGAAACTCTCTTCCTCATCGGCAAGCTCGAGCACGCGCTCTTCGGCGCCTTGCTTGTTCTCTCCCTGCAACGTCAGCGGCATGGCGCTGCCGTTGCGCGCCACAAAGCCGATGCGCACTGGAATCGGCACGGGCTTTTTGGTGGGCTGACCCGGTGACGGCGCCAGCGATTGGCGGAGCGTCAGCGTATAGCGCTGGTTCGTCGCGTCATAGGCGCCTTTCGCTTCCACGGTCGGCGTGCCGGCCTGGTGATACCAGAGGCGGAATTGCTTTAGATCGCGACCGTTCGCGTCTTCGAAGCATTTGACCCAGTCTTCGACCGTCGCCGCCTGTCCGTCATGGCGCGCGAAATAGAGATCGGTCGCCTTGCGATAATTCTCGTCGCCCACGATCGTTTTCAGCATGCCGATGACCTCGGCGCCTTTCTCGTAGACGGTCGCGGTGTAGAAATTGTCGATGGTGATGTAGGCCTCGGGCTGCACGGGGTGGGCCAGCGGGCCGGCGTCTTCCTGGAACTGCCGCATGCGCAGCAGCTTCACGTCCTCGATGCGTTTGACGGCTTTCGAGCGCATGTCGGCGGAGAAGCTCTGGTCGCGGAAGACCGTCAGGCCTTCCTTCAGCGACAGCTGGAACCAGTCGCGGCAGGTGATGCGGTTGCCGGTCCAGTTGTGGAAATATTCGTGGGCGACGACGCTTTCGATGCGCGCATAGTCGTCGTCCGTCGCGGTTTCGGGACTCGCCAGCAGAAGTCGGTCGTTGAAGATGTTGAGACCCTTGTTCTCCATGGCGCCGAAATTGAAGGCGGAGACGGCGACGATCATGAAGATGTCGAGATCGTATTCGCGGCCGTAGGTCTCCTCGTCCCAGCGCATGGCGCGCTTGAGCGAGTCCATGGCATAGACCACTTTGCCTTCATTGCCGTGTTCGACATAGATGGCGAGCTGCACGCGCCGGCCAGACATGGTGACGAATTCGTCCTTGAGGACGCCGAGATCGCCTGCCACCAGCGCAAAGAGATAGCACGGCTTCGGAAACGGATCCTTCCACACGGCAAAGTGGCGTCCGCCCGGAAGCTCGCCGTGCTCGACGAGATTGCCGTTCGAAAGCAGCACGGGCAGCGAGGCTTTGGGCGCTTCGATGCGCGTTGTGTAGCGCGCCAGAACGTCGGGGCGATCGAGGAAATAGGTGATACGGCGGAAACCTTCCGCTTCGCATTGCGTGCAGAAAATGCCCTTGGAGACGTAAAGGCCTTCGAGCGCCGTGTTGTTGGCGGGGCTTGTTTCGGTGACGATCTCGAGCTCGAATCTGTCGGGCACCTTCGCGATCGTGAGGCTTTCGTCGGTGAGCTTGTAGGCGGGAGGCGAGAGCTTCTTGCCGTCGATTGCAACCGATACGAGTTTCAGATGCTCGCCGTTCAGAACCAGCGGCGCATCGCTCTTTCCAGCGCGCTGAATGCGTGTCTTCGCAGTGACCTTCGTCGTCTGGGGGTCGAGAATGAAATCGAGCGAAATTTCGGAAACCCTGAAATCGGGTACGCGATAATCCTGAAGGCGAACGGCGCGCGGCTCTTCTGTGCGCATGCAAATCCTCGCGAAAATCGGGGTGCAAGGTATACCGATTAATCGTGTCGGGCGGAAGCGAAACAGTCGAGAACGGTGCCAGGTGGCCGCGAACGCACGGATTGTGTGCGCGCATCAGCGCACAGATATTTTTGCCGACGGATGGAACGAAAGCGCGCGTCGCGATGCTGGAGCCTTTGTGCGAGAGTTTCTATCCGCGCATCAGATCGAGGAAATGTTCGAGGTCCGCTTCGGGCGTTGCGAAGGAGGTCACGAACCGGGCGATCGTGCGTCCGTTCTCTGAAATTCCCCAATCGTAGAAATGAGCGCCTTTGCCGCGCAGGCGCGCGATTATCTCGTCGGGCAGGCGCACGAACACCGCATTCGCATCGACGGGGTGGACGATCTCGGCATCGGCCACGCCTGCGAAACCCTGCGCAAGGCGTTTGGCGAGTCGATTTGCGTGGGCGGCCCAGGCGAGCCAGCGATCGTTATCGATATAGGCGAGGAGCTGCGCCGAGACGAAGCGCATTTTGGACAGAAGATGGCCGCCCTTCATGCGGCGGTATTCGAAATCGCGCGCGTCGGCGGGCTCGAAGAAGACCACGCCTTCCGCGCCGAGCGCGCCGTTCTTGGTGGCGCCGAACGACAATGCGTCGACGCCGAGTTTCCACGTCGCTTCGGCGGGCGAGCAGCCCAGATGCGCCAGAGCGTTGGCGAAGCGCGCGCCGTCGACATGCAGTTTCAGGCCATGCGCGCGGGCGAGGCTCGCGATGTCGGCGATTTCCTTCAGCGAATAGATCGTGCCCGATTCGGTTGCCTGCGTAATGCTGATCACCGCCGGCTGCGCGCTGTGCGCATCGCCTTTGCGGAAGCGCCGCAATGCACGCTCGATCGCCAGCGGCGTCAGCTTGCCGTGCTCGCCCGGAATCGGCACGAGCTGGGCGCCATGCGTGTAGAATTCCGCGCCGCCGCATTCGTCGACGACGATATGCGCCGCCCCATGGCAGAGAATGGCGCCGTGCGGCGGGCACAGCGTCGACAGCGCGAGCACATTGGCCGCGGTACCGGTGATGACGGGAAAGACCGCGATGTCGCGCTCGAACAGTTTCGCCATGCGGGCTTTGAGCCGTTCCGTGAACGGATCATCGCCATAGGAGGCGACAGCGCCGTCGTTCGCGGCAACGATCGCGTCGAGGATTTCCGGGGCGGCGCCGTAGGCATTGTCGCTGGCAAAATTCATGGGTTCCGCTGGGGAAGGTTCGCAGGCCCACGCTAGCCGGGAAGCGGCGCTCTTGCCAAAGCGCGGCTCGCCGCAGGCGTCTTCCCATCGATCCCGAATGATGCACAATCGGGCACAACGACATCAGGAAACGACCCATGAGCGATCTCGAAACCTTCCGCGCCGACACCCGCAAATGGCTGGAAGCGAACTATCCGAAGGGCCTCGCGCAGGTAAACCCCCTTGAAGATGACGACGATTCCATCTGGGGCGGCCGTCGCGCGAAGTTCAAAAACAAGGACGCCAAGCTCTGGCTCGATCGCATGGCCGAAAAAGGCTGGACCGCGCCGACCTGGCCCAAGGAGTATGGCGGCGGCGGGCTTTCGTCGGCGGAAGCGCGCGTGCTGCAGCAGGAGCTTGCCCGCATCAAGGCGCGGCCGGCACTGATGTCGTTCGGCCTGTGGATGCTGGGGCCCGTGCTGCTCGAATATGCGAACGAGGAACAGAAGCGCGAATATCTTCCCAAAATCGTGCGCGGCGAAATCCGCTGGTGCCAGGGCTATTCCGAGCCGGGCGCTGGGTCCGATCTCGCAAGCTTGCGCACGCGCTGCGAAGACAAGGGCGATCATTTCCTCATCAACGGCCAGAAGATCTGGACGTCGTACGCCGACAAGGCCGACTGGATTTTCTGTCTCGTGCGCACCGACACGACGAAAAAGCACGAAGGCATCTCGTTCGTGCTGTTCGACATGACGACGCCGGGTGTCGAAGCGCGGCCGATCAAGCTGATCTCCGGCTCATCGCCGTTCTGCGAGACGTTTTTCACCGATGTGAAAGTGCCGAAGACGCAGCTCGTGGGAAAGCTCAACGGCGGCTGGGAGATCGCCAAGCGCCTGCTGCAATATGAGCGCCAGAACATTTCCTCCGGCGGCTTCGGCGGCGGCGCCGGCGTCGAGCTGGAAGAGGTCGCGAAATCCTATGTCGGCGAGAAGGACGGCCATCTGGCGGATGCGGACTTGCGCGCGCGCATCGCGGCGCACCGCATGGAAGCGAAGGCCTTCGCGCTGACCGTGCGGCGTATCGAAGAGGAAGCGAAAGCCGGCAAAGGCGTCGGCCCCGCCGTGTCGATCATCAAATATGCTGCGGCGAAGCTGAACCAGGAGCGCTGCGAATTGATGGTGGAAGCGATGGGCTCGCAAGGCCTCGGCTGGGAAGGGGACGGCTTCTCGCCGGCAGAAATCGCGGCCACGCGCGGCTGGCTCCGCTCGAAGGGCAATTCCATCGAAGGCGGCACCTCGGAAGTGAACCTCAACGTCGTTGCCAAACGCGTTCTGGGGCTTCTGGATCACCAATAATTTCTCTCAATTGTCATGGCCCGCGACTGCGGGCCACCCAGTTGATGAGAGGCAACGCACTCGAAGAACAATGAAGAACAAATCCCGCAAACCTCGCTTGGGTCACCTGGGTGGCCCGCAGTTGCGGGCCATGACATGTAAGGATTGAAAGATGGCAAACCTCACCGAAGAACAATCCATGCTCCGCGACGCCGCGAAGGCGTGGGTCGCAGAGAAATCGCCTGTCACCGCCTTCCGCAAGATGCGCGACTCCGGAACTGTGGACGGCTTCGACCGCGGCGTCTGGCGCGAGATGTGCGAGATGGGATGGGCAGGCATCCTGGTGCCGGAGGCGCTGGGTGGTTCCGGCCTCGATTACCTGACGATGGGCCTCGTGCTCGAAGAGACGGGCCGGACGCTGACGGCATCACCGCTGTTCTCGACCGGACTCGTCGCGACCTCCGCCCTGCTGCTCGCCGGCAACGAGGCGCAGAAGAAGACATGGCTGCCGAAATTCGCGAGCGGTGAAGCCCTCGGCGCGCTGGCGGTCGACGAAGCCGCGCATCACGCGCCGGAACGGATCGCGCTGAAAGCCGCGAAGAGCGGGTCCGGCTGGGCGCTCTCCGGCAAGAAGGTTTTCGTGCTCGATGGCGGCGCGGCCGATGTGCTCGTCGTCGCCGCGCGCACCAGCGGCAAGCCGGGCGACACGGACGGCATCACCCTGTTCCTCGTGCCGGGCGATGCGAAAGGCCTGAAGCGCAGCAAGCTCAAGAGCGTCGACAGCCGCGCTGTCGCCAATCTCGAATTCGACAATGTTGCGGGCGAGGTGCTCGGCAGCGTCGATCACGGCTTCTCGATGCTGGAGGGTATTCTCGATCGCGCGCGGGCCGGCATGGCGGCGGAGATGCTGGGACAGGCGTCGCAATCCTTCGACATCACGCTGGAATATCTGAAAACCCGCACGCAGTTCGGCCAGGTGATCGGTACCTTCCAGGCGCTGCAGCACCGCGCCGCCAAGATGTTCACCGATCTCGAGCTGGCGCGGTCCTGCGTCGAGGCGGCGCTGATAGCGATAGATCGCGGCGCCAATGACGTGCCGCAGCTCTGCTCGCTCGCGAAAACGCGCGCCGGCGATGTCTGTCATCTCGTCTCCAACGAGATGGTGCAGATGCACGGCGGCATCGGCATGACCGACGCGCACGACGCCGGGCTTTATCTCAAACGCGCCCGCGTGCAGGAAGCGACCTATGGCGGGTCGTCGTTCCACCGCGATCGCTACGCGACGTTGATGGGGTATTGAACCCGCGCTAAGTGATCGCCTGCGCGAAAGCGAGCCAGGTCGGGCTCGTATAGGCCCATGCCACGCCGATATGCGTGATAGCCATGACGCCGGCCGCGACCCAATAGGCGGGGTGGACACGCTTGTCGTTCCACCAGTCGTGCGCCATCGCAATGACGAGCAGCAATTCGGCGCAGACGAACGCAAACCAGGTGCCTTCGGGTGCCAGTCCCAGCGGGATGGCGATGCGGCCCGTGCCCGGCAGTGTCATCGTGAACAGCGCCGCCAGCATCAGGCGTTTATGCCAGTCGCTGCTGCGCCGATAATGAAGCGCAAGCGCCACCAACACGAGCGTTCCCGTGAAGACGATCAACGGCAGCGCCATGAATTGAAGCGGCGGTGGCGAGCCCGGCGGTGCATGGCCGAGATGCCCCGCGACGATTGCCGTGGCATAGCCGAGCGAGATCATCGCGCCGAACAGCAGCGCGCCCATCATGCCGATCTGGCGGTGCAGCGCGACATTGTTTGCCGAGATCAGCGCCGCCTGCGTGACGAACAAACCCATCCAGATCGTGAAGACGACACCGTGCACGGTCGTCAGCAGCGACAGCGGCGGCGGCGCGTGCAGGATGGATTTCAGATAGAACGAGGGCGCAAAGCCAACGAAGATGAGGACCGCGGAGACGATCGCCATCGTCAGGTAAAATGTGGCGTCCGCGCGGAATGGCGTGCGGTTGGTAATCGCAATGCCCACTGAAAGCCCCCGAAATGCAAACACCGGAGCCGATTGCCGGCTCAATCGCGGCGGAACACTACTTCACGGCGGGGCCGATTGACCAGTCCGCATGATCACAGTCCAAGCGCCCGGTGGCAACCGGCGTGATGGGATCGGAATGAACAGGGACGCAATTCCCTAGTGCGGGCGTAGCGTCACCGTTTTCCAAGCAGGCGTCGAATTTTGGCGGTCAAGGCTTGGGGCGGTTTCGATAAATCCGGTTCTTCCGCCACCACCACGCCGTCGCGATCCAATAGAAATATCGCTATCGAATGTTGGAAATCGCCATTCGACTCGCGCTGGAAGCTGATGCCGAACGCGGCCGCCAACTCGCGCACCGCCGCTTCGTCGCCGTGGAAGAGCGTCCAATGCTGCCGATCGATATGATGCTCGGCCGCAAAGACGCGAAGCCGATCTGGCAAGTCGCGCATCCAATCCATGGAGAAAAGTACAAAGCGCACGCGGCCTTCGGAGGATTTCGGCAAGGCGCGTTCGATCTGCTGCATGCGCTCGGTGGTGAGCGGGCAGACGTCCTTGCAATGCGTATAAACCATGGCCGCGACGACGAGGTTCCCCCGGAGCGAGGCCAGCGCCGTCGCGGCGCCGTCCTGCGTCGTCCATTGCGAAGAGAGATTGTAGATGGACATGCCGGGCATGGGCGCAGGCGTCGGCATCGTTTTCATGCTTGGCATCGACATCGTCATATCGCCCGCTCGTGCGGGAGTGCCGAACAGTGAAACCGAGAGTAGTGCCGCAACTAGGGCTCGTTTCTTGCGCATCGAAATCCCAGAAGCTTGGTCGTGTACGATGCTTTAAGGCTCGCGCGCATCGAATAGCGCATGAAGGAGGCGTAGTCGTTCGGGTCCGACGCGCCGAGGCTTGCGCCGCCACAGAATTGCTGGCCGGAGCCGCGCAGATCCGGACCCGACATCAGGCTGTTGAAATCGAGCGTCCACTCCCAAACGTGGCCAGCGAGGCCCTGCACGCCGAAACCGTTTGCGACGCCGGATTTGGCTGCGGGCAATTCATGCGCGCCGCTTTCGCCATACCAGGTCAGAATGCGTTGCCTCAGCGCATCGCGGTCCCGGCCGTTGTCGGCGAGCGCATATTCCCATTGATCGGTCGTCGGAAGTTCTTTGCCTTGCGCGCGGCAATAGGCTTCCGCCGCGAACCATGACACGTTTGTCACGGGGCGCTCGGCGTCGGCGTCATCGCCAAAGTCCAGATCGGAACGCCAATGTGCGAGATAATGCGCGTCGGCGAAGATGGGCTTAACCGCAGACTTTCTCCACTCGGGGTGCGCGCGAAGGAATAACTGGTATTCGCGATTGGTTACGGGTCTGCGATCGAGCGCGAAACTTGCGACCGAGATCGGGCGATGCAAATCTTCCTGCCCGCGCGCCGTCTTCACGCTCTCTCGTGCGTAGAATGGCACGTAAGTGCCCGCAGGCACGCGAACCGTCTCGGCGCCGGACGCCGCAACTGCGAGCCCGGCCAAACACGATGACGCCATTAGCGCGACCGCGGTCGCGCGGGAAGGGACGCCACTATTTCGCATTCGCCGCTTCACTGCGCGCCGCCTTCACTTCCGTTGGTGTGACTTCGAAGCCGGAATTGCCCCAGTTTCCGTAGATGTAGGAGAGGACGTTGGCGATATCCTCGTCGGTTAACGTCCACGCCGGCATCACGCCGTCGTATTTCGCGCCGTTGACGGTCAGCACGCCTTGGCGTCCTCCAAGGACTGTCCGTATGGCGCGTGTCTTGTCGCTGTTCAGATAGTCCGACATCGCGAGCGGCGGGAACGCGCCCGGGATGCCTTGGCCGTTCTCTTGGTGGCAAGCCATACAATTGGTCTTGAACACGATTTCTCCCAGCTTGACGCGCTCTGCTTTGGAGGCGGCAGGCGCCGGCAAGCCCGAGGGTTGCTCGGTGACGCGAATCCCCGTGCCTTCGGGCAAATAGACTTCGTCGCTGATCTTGCCGGAATAGACGAGCTTGTTTTCGGGCCCCGTCGCCTTCAATTGCGCGAGTGCGCCGCGGTTGAAAGCGCGCGCCAACGAATGATCGACAATGAGGAACGTGCCAGGCACGTTGATCTTGAATTCGACGATCGCCGCACCGCCGGCGGGGATCATCGTCGTCTGCACGTCGTGCGCAGGCGTGCTGGTGTTTCCTTCAGGCCAAACCGTATCGAAAATTTCGCCGATGACGTGAAACGACGAGGTGAGGTTCGGTCCGCCGTTGCCGACGAAAAGACGGATCGTGTCGCCGACCTTCGCGGGCAAGGCGTTGGCGCCGGTCAAGGCGCCGACCGAGCCGTTGAAAACGACGTATTCCGGCTTTTCCGCCAACGCCTTTTCCATGCTGAAAGGCTGCAGCCCTTGCTGGCCGTTCGCACCCTTGGTGTAGAAGTCTCCCTGCATGACGTAGTACTCGTGCGTCACCTTCGGCAGAGCTTTTCTCGGCTGCACATAAATCAGGCCGTACATGCCGTTGCCGACATGCATCGCCACGGGCGCCGTCGCGCAATGATAGACGTAGAGACCCGGCACCAATGCCTTGAACGAGAAGACCGAGCTGTGTCCCGGCGCAGTGAGGGATGATGCCGCCCCGCCGCCCTGACCGATCACGGCATGCAAATCGATGTTGTGCGGCATCTTGTTGTCGGGATGATTGTCGAGATGGAATTCGACAAGGTCGCCTTCGCGCACGCGGATGAATTTGCCGGGCACTTTTCCGCCGAATGTCCAGAACGTGTAGCTGACTCCGTCGGCGAGGCGGCCTTCGACCTCCTTCACCTCGAGGTGAATAACGACCTTGGTAGAATAGGTCCGCGCGATGGGCGGCGGGACATCCGGCGCATAGGTCAGGAGCGCGGTCTCCTGGCCCTTGATCGGCGCGTTGACGTTCACGTCTCGAGGGTCGGCATGTGCGCGGGCGCACCAAAGCACAACAGCGGCCAGGCTGAGGAACATGAACCGCCGGAAGAGGGGATAGTCGTAGCGTGCAGCAAAAGACATTTCGCGTCCCCAAAACTACTTGACATGTTAAAACTGAATCGTGCTCCCAGAGATTGATGTGTATCAAGCGTCGAATTTCGATGGGATCGCTCTTAGATGCCTTATCGGTTTTCCCGCCACCAACGCCTGCGCCGCTTCCATGATCGCCTTCGTGTCGATGCCGTGATGGGCATAAAGGTCGGCGATGCGGCCGGATTGTCCGAAATGCTCGACGCCGAGCGAGGCCACGCGATCGCCGCGCACACCGCCAAGCCAGGAGAGTGTCGCCGGGTGACCGTCGATCACCGTCACGAAGCGGGCGAAGGCCGGAAGCTGCGACAGCAGCCGTTCGACATGCGATGATGCATGTGCAAGGCCCCGCATGCGCGCGCGCGAGGCCGCTTGCCAGCCGGCATTCAGACGATCGGCGGAGGTGACCGCGAGCACGGCCACGTCGCGACGGTCTTCGGCGAGGAAGCCGGCTGCCGCGATCGCTTCCGGCGCGACCACGCCCTGGTAGGCGATGACAATCTCGCAGTTGGGTCCCGGTGGCCTCAGCCAGTAGCCGCCGTCGATGATGTCGCGCGCCAGCGCCTCGTCGATCTTGCGCTTGGGCTGTTCGAGCGGACGCGTCGACAGGCGCAGATATACGGAGCCGCCGGTCTCGTCGCGCAGCCAGCTTTGCTCCGCGTCCTTCTTGCCGTCGCGCTGGATATAGTCGAACGCCCAGCGCAGCATCACGGCGAGCTCGTCGACGAAAGCCGGCTCGAACGAGGCGAGTCCGTCCTGCGCCATGCCGATCAGGGGCGTGCCGATCGACTGATGCGCGCCGCCCTCCGGCGCCAGCGTCACGCCCGACGGCGTTGCCACCAGAATGAACTGCGCATCCTGATAGCAGGCGTAGTTCAACGCATCGAGGCCGCGCGCGATGAAGGGATCGTAAAGCGTGCCGATGGGCAGCAGCCGCTCGCCGAACAGCGAGTGCGAGAGTCCCAGCGCCGCCAGAAGAATAAAGAGATTGTTCTCGGCGATGCCGAGCTCGATGTGCTGGCCGTCCGGTGACAGCGACCAGCGATAGGTCGAGGCGATCTTCTGTTCCTTGAAGCGGTCTTCCATCACCGCGCGATCGAACACGCCGCGGCGGTTGACCCAGCCGCCCAGATTGGTCGAGACGGTGACGTCGGGCGACGTCGTCACGATGCGTCTGGCGAATTCGCTCTGCTCGCGGCCGAGGTCGAAGAGGATGCGGCCGAAGCCTTCCTGCGTGGACATTTCCTGCGCCGAGGGAACGGGCAGGGCATCCGGTACTTCGAGACGCCGAGCGGCGAAACGGCGGCGGCCTTCGGCGTTGAACGGCAGCGCGTCGAGGAACGCCTGCAGCTCTGCCGCATCACGCTGCAGGCCTTCGAACTTCTCCCATTCCCGGCCCTCGCGGATGTTCATCGTCTCGCGGAACGCCTGCATCTGCTGCGGTGTGAGAAGCCCCGAATGGTTGTCCTTGTGCCCGGCCAGCGGCAGGCCCATGCCTTTGATCGTATAGGCGATGAAGCAGATCGGTCGGTCGTGATCGACGGCGTTGAAGGTATCCAGCAAAAGATCGAGATCGTGGCCGCCGAGATTGCCCATGAGCTTGGCGAGCCCCTCGTCGTCGTAGGCGTCGATCAGCCGTCCCGCCGGCGAATTGTGGCCGAGATCGGAATGCAGATGCGCACGCCACGCGGCACCGCCGCGGAAGGTGAGCGCGGAATAAAGATCGTTCGGCGCTTCGTCGATCCATTTGCGCAGGTCTTCGCCGCCCGGCCGCGCAAACGCCTTCTCCATCTGGCGGCCATATTTCAGCGTGACGACATCCCAGCCTGCGGCGCGGAACATCTCCTCGAAGCGCGTGTAGAGCCCTTCGCGGATGACGCCGTCGAGGCTCTGGCGATTGTAGTCGATGATCCACCAGGTGTTGCGAAGCGAATGCTTGTAGCCTTCGATCAGCGTCTCGTAGATGTTGCCTTCATCGAGCTCCGCATCGCCGACCAGCGCGATCATGCGGCCGATCTTCGACGCATCGCGCAAATTCTTCGCCGCCAGATAGTCCTGGGTCAGACTCGCGAACGCCGTCATTGCCACACCGAGGCCGACGGAACCCGTCGAGATGTCGACATCGTCCGTGTCCTTGGTGCGCGAGGGATAGGATTGCGCGCCGCCGAACGCGCGGAACGCTTCCAGCTTCTCGCGCGGCTGGTTGCCCAACAAATATTGTATGGCGTGAAACACGGGACTTGCATGCGGCTTCACCGCGACGCGGTCCTGCGGCTTCAAGACGCCCAGATAGAGCGCCGTCATGATCGAGACCATCGACGCGGACGACGCCTGATGGCCGCCGACCTTGATGGCGTCTTCCTCGGCGCGAAGATGATTCGCGTTGTGGATGGTCCAGGTGGAGAGCCAGAGGATTTTCCGCTCGAGCTCGCTCAGGATGTCACGCAAGGAATGCTGTCCTATCTTCGACGGGCGGTAGAAACCACGCCCCGGTCCGAAATTCAAAAACAATTCTGGAGCATCGTGCGCACGCTTGTTGCGTGAGCGACATTTTGTGCCTTTTGCATACGCGAGGCCGCGCTCTTTGGCTATGCTCCTAAAGCACGCTCCGAGGATTCCCCATGGCCGGTTCGCGTCCCGTTTCTTCCACCCTCGAACTCATCGGCTCGACCCCCATGGTCGAGCTCAAGCATTTCGACACCGGCCCCTGCCGGCTTTTCGTGAAACTCGAAGGACAAAACCCCGGCGGCTCCATCAAGGATCGCATCGGGCTTTCCATGATCGAGGCGGCCGAGCGCGACGGCAAGATCAAGCCGGGCGGCACGCTGGTCGAGGCGACGGCGGGAAACACCGGCCTTGGTCTCGCGCAGGTGGCGAACCTGAAAGGTTACCGAGTGCTGCTCGTCGTGCCCGACAAGATGGCGCGCGAGAAGATCCAGCATCTGCGCGCGCTGGGCGCGGAGGTGCGCATCACGCGTTCCGACGTGGGCAAAGGTCACCCCGACTATTACCAGGATGTGGCCCAGCGGCTTGCCGACGAAATGGACAATGCGTACTTCATCAACCAATTCGCCAATCCCGCCAATCCCGAAGCGCACGAGAAGACGACGGGGCCGGAGATCTGGGAGCAGATGGATCACAATGTCGATGCCATCGTGCTCGGCATCGGCTCCGGCGGCACGTTCACCGGCATCGGCCGCTACTTCAAGTGCGTGAGCCCCGGGACCGAAATGGTGCTCGCCGATCCCGTCGGGTCCATTCTCGCGCCCTTGGTGCGCACGGGGAAGATGATCGAAGCCGGATCGTGGACGGTCGAAGGCATCGGCGAGGACTTCATACCGCCCAACGCCGACATGTCGCTGATTACGAGCGCCTACTCGATCCCGGACAAGGAAAGCGTGGAAACGGCGCGCGCGCTGCTGTCGAAAGAGGGCATCCTCGCGGGCTCTTCGTCCGGCACGCTTCTGGCGGCGGCATTGCGCTATTGCCGCGAGCAGACGAAGCCTAAACGCGTGGTCACGCTGGCGCCCGACAACGGCAACAAATATCTCTCCAAGGTCTACAACGATTACTGGGTGATCGAGCAGGGGCTCGCCGACCGCAAGCTTCACGGCAATCTGGGCGACCTCATCACGCGGCGCTTCGATGCCGGCGGCGCGGTCACGGTCGGTCCCGACGACACACTCCTGATCGCCTACAACCGGATGCGCGCGGCGGACGTTTCGCAATTGCCGGTGGTCAAGGACAAGCGCATCGTCGGCATTCTGGATGAAAGCGATATCCTGGCGACGGTCGAAGGCGACGACGCCGAACGCGCCGCGCGATTCAAGGATCCCGTGCACAGCGCCATGACGACCGAGCTTCACACGCTGCAGGTGTCGGAAAAGCTGAAAGTGCTGGCGCCGCTGTTCGAGCGCAACGAAGTCGCCATCGTGCTCGACGGCGAGAATTTCGTAGGGCTCATCACCCGCGTCGACCTCATCAACCATTTGAGATTGAACCCATGACCGACAGTAAAGGCTCGAACCGCCTGGCCTTCGCCACGCGGACGATTCATGCCGGCCAGCATCCCGATCCGACGACCGGCGCCGTCATGGTGCCGATCTACGCGACCTCGACCTACGCGCAGGAAAGCCCCGGTGTGCACAAGGGCTACGAATATTCGCGCAGCCAGAACCCCACGCGCATGGCGTTCGAGCGCTGCATCGCCGATCTCGAAAGCGGCACGGTGGGATTTGCCTTCGCCTCGGGGCTCGCGGCGATGGCGACGATCCTCGATCTCTTGTCGAGCGGCGATCATGTGGTGGCGACGGACGATATCTATGGCGGCTCGTTTCGCCTGTTCGAGCGCGTGCGCCGGCGTTCGGCTGGGCTCGATTTCGACTTCGTCAACTTCGCGGATACCGCTGCGATCGAGCGCGCGCTCCGGCCCGAAACGAAGATGATCTGGATCGAGACGCCGACCAATCCGCTGCTGAAGCTAGCCGATCTTTCCGCCATCGCGGCGCTCGCGAAGACGCGCGGCATTCTCGCGGTCGTGGACAACACCTTCGCGAGCCCCTATGTGCAGCGGCCGCTGGAGCTCGGTTGCGATATCGTCGTGCATTCGACGACGAAATATCTCAACGGCCATTCCGACATCGTGGGCGGCGTGGCCGTTGTGGGCGACAATCGCGAGCTCGCCGAGAAGATGAAGTTCCTGCAGAACGCGGTCGGCGCCATCGCGGGGCCGTTCGATGCCTTCCTGGCGCTGCGGGGCCTGAAGACGCTGGCGCTACGCATGGAGCGGCACTGCGCCAATGCGCTGAAGATCGCGCGCTGGCTGGAGTCCCGCAACGACATCGCGCGCGTGATCTATCCGGGCCTCGAAAGCCATCCGCAGCACGCGCTCGCCAAGCGCCAGATGAGCGCCTTCGGCGGCATTGTCACCGTGATTCTCAAGCGCGATCTGGCCGGCACGAAGCGTTTCCTCGAGCGCACGCGGCTGTTCACGCTGGCCGAAAGCCTCGGTGGCGTCGAAAGCCTGATCGAGCATCCCGCGATCATGACGCACGCGTCGATCCCGGGCGAGATCCGCGACCGCATCGGCATTTCGGATTCGCTGGTGCGGCTGTCGTGCGGCGTCGAGGATGCGGACGATCTGATCGCGGATCTCGCACAGGCGTTGGGGTGACTTTTCTTCTGCGAGGTCGGCGCAGATCGGATCAGACCCCTCACCCGCGCCTGCGCAGAACGATGGTCCGGCGATTGGCATCCCTCTCCCTCAAGGGGAGAGGAGAAATTCCGAGCCTCGCTCGAACAATTCTTTTTAGTGCAATACGCGGAATTCGCCCTCTCCCCTTGAGGGAGAGGGGTGCAAGACTGGCTGGTTCGTTCTGCGCAGGCGCGGGTGAGGGGTCCCTTCAGACCGTACAATCTTTCGGCGGCGACATCGTGAAGTTCGGGTCGACCTTGGTGAAGGTCCAGGTGATCGATGTCTTGGCATCGGTCAGGGACACATGCGTGTCGTCGATCGGCGCAACATCGAACGTGTCTTTGAAATCGCCGACCGCCGCGTCGACTTTCTGGCCGCTGACCGTTTCGGTCGTCTCGACATAGCGCTTGCCGTCGAAGCTCCACGTGCCGGTCTCGACCCAGCTCGAGATTGCTTCGCAATCCGTCCCGTTGCGGATGCTTTTGACGAAGGTGCCGTCGGGGTGGTTGTCGATGACGGATTGGAGATGCAGGCCTTCCTCGACGCCTTCGGTGTACCAGCGCCCGGCCATGAGATTGTCGCCGAAGGCCGGCGCTGTGAGCGCAAAAGTCAGCGAAGCCAGCGCCAGGAGAGCTCTCATCTCGAAACCTTTCACCCGCGGCGCACAACTTAACATCGTGGTCGTCTTCGCGGAATGCAAGGCGGAACGGCGCCGCAGTCAGCCGATCTTCTCCCACGTGATGTCCCAGCTTTCGCGCCGCTCGACGAAGCCGGTGACGCGACCATGCGCGTCGCGTTGGAAGATGTCCCGGATTCGCGGATCGCCTTTGGCGAAGAACACATCGCAGGCTTCCGCGTTCCAGGCGACGGGCTTGCGGCCGGTGCGCGTGGCGGTCAGCGCGCCGTCGGCTACCGCAATCGTATAGGTCGCTTCGGAGCCCTTTAGACGATAGGTGCCCGCATATTGCGCGAGCTGCTCCGGCGGCAGCGCGATCGCGGGCGGATCGGTCTTCTCGGCCAGCACCTGTTCGGCGATTTCCTTCCAGCCGCCGGCGCGTTTGCGCCATGTCGTCAGCGTCAGATAGTTCGCGTGGAGAACCTGCGCGAAATAATTCTCCGTCTCGACCTGGCGGAAGAGCGCCACCGCGATGTCACCCTCTTCACGATAGGAAAGAAGCTCGACACGGATGTTGCCGCTGAGCCCTTTCGGCAGCGGCCGCACTTCCTTCAGCGCTTCCACTTTGCCTTTGTAGCTGCCGTCTTCCTCGGCGAAGATGAAGCCGGGATCGACATATCTGTCCCACACCGCCACGTCGCCGCCCGTCAGCGCATCCGACATCTCCTGCCGCTGATGGGTGATGAGTGCGCGATCGTCGGCGAAGGCGCTCGACGCGAACAGCGACGCTAACGCCGCCAACAATACAAACCGTTGCATAATGGTCCTCCCGCTTCCTGCGGGAGCATGACGCATCAGCCGAGCAACGGCAGATCAAGTCCGTGTGAGCGCGCGTGTGAAGTCGTCCCAAACGCTCGATTTCTGGAGGTGACAGGCCGCCGCGTCGCCATCGACCGCTGCTCGAACGACCATGAGAATTCCTTCGGGCCAATGGCTAGGTACGGTCCAAGTCCGAAAGAGGTCGTGTAGGAGCGATGCGATATCCGAGTTTTGCGCGCTCTGCGAGACGACGATCCACTGTGCGTTTAGGGACCAAGAGTGTTTATAGCTGTCAAAAGCCTTCCGGATTTCTTCGGGGTAGTCACTGATGACCAGCCCGCAATTGTCCTCGAAGGCCGCCGTTCCAACAGCGCAGAGGGCACGCGCGAAAGTCGGCATAACCTCCTCTGGCATTCCGCCATCGATTGGACGCGGCGAGACATGCCAAGTGAGAAGTTTTGTGAAGCATGGCGGGTCCGGAAGCGGTGCCACTTGCCACCGCTTGGCGTCGAACGTGTCGAGGACTTCAAACGTAACGTGCATGAGCGGCTAGCCGAGCGAAGGCAGATCGAGCTTGTTCTCGCGCGCGCACTCCACCGCAATGTCATAGCCGGCATCAGCGTGGCGCATGACGCCTGTAGCCGGATCGTTCCACAAGACGCGGGCGATGCGTTTCGCGGCAGCGTCCGTACCGTCGCAGACGATGACCATGCCGGCATGCTGCGAGAAGCCCATGCCGACGCCGCCACCGTGATGGAACGAGACCCACGTCGCTCCGCTCGCGCAGTTGAGCAGCGCATTAAGGAGCGGCCAGTCGGACACCGCATCCGTGCCGTCCTTCATCGCTTCCGTCTCGCGATTGGGCGAGGCGACGGAGCCGGAATCCAGATGATCGCGGCCGATGACGATCGGCGCTTTCACCTCGCCGCGCTTGACCATCTCGTTGAAGGCGAGGCCGACACGATCACGTTCGCCGAGGCCGATCCAGCAGATGCGCGCGGGCAGGCCCTGGAACTTGATCTTCTCCCGCGCCATGTCGAGCCAGTGATGGAGATGTTTGTCGTGCGGCAGGATCTCTTTAACTTTCTGGTCGGTCTTGTAGATGTCTTCCGGATCGCCGGACAGCGCGCACCACCGGAACGGGCCGACGCCGCGGCAGAAGAGCGGGCGGATGTAAGCCGGCACAAAGCCCGGAAAATCGAACGCGTTGGCGACGCCCTCGTCCTTCGCCATTTGGCGGATGTTGTTGCCGTAGTCGAAGGTGGGAATGCCTTGGGCGTGAAAGGCCAGCATCGCGCGCACATGCTCGGCCATCGACTGCTTGGCGGCGCGCGCGACGGCCTCGGGATTGCTCGCGCGTTTTTCCTGCCACTCGGCGAGCGTCCAGCACTTCGGCAGATAGCCGTTGACGGGATCGTGTGCGGAGGTCTGATCGGTGACGGCATCCGGCTTCACGCCGCGGCGCACGAGCTCCGGCAAAATCTCCGCCGCGTTGCCGAGCAGGCCGATCGAGCGCGGTGTTCTGTTGCGCACGGCCTCGTCGATCATCTTCAAGGCTTCGTCGAGATCCTTCGCCTGGGCGTCGAGATATTTCGTGCGCAGCCGCATGTCGATGCGCGACGGCTGGCATTCGATCGCGAGCATCGAGGCGCCTGCCATCACTGCCGCCAGCGGTTGCGCGCCGCCCATGCCGCCGAGGCCTGCCGTCAGTATCCAGCGCCCTGAAAGATCGCCGCCATAATGCTGCTTGCCCATCTCGACGAAGGTTTCGTACGTGCCCTGCACGATTCCCTGGCTGCCGATATAGATCCAGCTGCCCGCCGTCATCTGGCCGTACATCATCAGGCCCTTGCGGTCGAGCGCGTTGAAATGCTCCCACGTTGCCCAATGCGGCACGAGATTGGAATTGGCGAGCAGCACGCGTGGCGCGTCTTCATGCGTCTTGAACACGCCGACCGGCTTGCCGGACTGGATCAGCAAAGTCTGATCGCCTTCGAGGCGCTTCAGCGTGGCGACGATGCGGTCGAAGCTTTCCCAGTCGCGCGCCGCACGGCCGATGCCGCCATAGACGACCAGTTCTTCCGGGCGCTCGGCGACCTCCTGGTCGAGATTGTTCATCAGCATGCGCATCGGCGCTTCGGTGAGCCAGCTTTTGGCGCTCAGCGTGTCGCCGCGCGGGGCGCTGATGCGGCGCGTGTTGTCGAGGCGCGTCATGACGGATCCTTGCTCGCGAAATCGATCGAGGCCTGCAGCAGCTTCTGCAAGAGCGCGCGCAACGGCGCGGCGCGGTCGCGCTGATAGGGGCTCGGCCAGTTCTGTTCGGTCAGCACGGGCGGCTCGACCATGTAGCCGCGCATGGCGAGCTCGAGCTGCACGGCGTGGATGCCGGTCTCGGGCCGGCCGTAATGTCGCGTGATGTAACCGCCCTTGAAGCGGCCATTGGTGATGCGGCTGAACTTCGTCTCGGCGCTCAGCTTTTCGAAGGCTTGCATCAGTTCGGGCGAGCAGGTCACGCCGTCATTGCTGCCGAAATTCAGGTTCGGCAGTTCGCCGTCGAACAGGCGCGGGATGCGCGAGCGGATCGAATGCGCGTCGAACAGAACGACCGTCTTGTGCCGGCTCCTGAGCCTTTCGATCTCGGCCGCGATCGCGTTGTGATAGGGCGTAAAAAACGCGTCGCGGCGGCGCGCAATGTCGGCAGCCGTCGGCGTATGGCCGCTGCGATAGAGCGGCTCGCCGTCGAAGGTCGTGGTCGGGCAGATCTCCGTCGTCGCCTTGCCGGGGTAGAGCGAGCGGCCGGTGGGGTCGCGGTTCATGTCGATGACGGTCCGCGAGATCGTGGTGCGGATGATGGTCGCGTCGAGGCCGGTGGCGAAGCTGTAGAGCCGGTCGATCCAGTAATCCGCATCCTTCTTCGCCCGCCACAGCGAGATGAGGTGATCCTGGAATTGTTCAGGGATGTCGGTGCCGGCATGCGGCATCGAGACGATAAGCGGTGCATTGCCGCGTTCGATGATGGGATCGCTCATTCGCCTCTCCAGACACGCGCGTGGAGCGGATTATAGCCCATCCGGTATACGAGCTCGGCAGGCCGTTCGACGTCCCAGATCGCGAGGTTGCAGATTTTTCCGGCTTCCAGCGTGCCGATCTCGTGCGCGCGCCCAAGCGCTTGCGCAGCAGCCCGCGTGACACCAGAAAGACATTCCTCCACCGTCAGGCGGAACAGCGTAGCGGCCATGTTCATCGCAAGGAGAAGCGAAGTCAGCGGCGAAGTGCCGGGATTGGAATCGGTGGCGATGGCGATCTGCACGCCGTGCCGGCGCAGAGACTCGATCGGCGGCAGCTTCGAGTCGCGCAGGAAATAGAACGCCCCCGGCAACAGCACGGCGACCGTTCCCGCTTTGGCCATCGCCGCGACGCCCTCATCGTCCGTGTGTTCGAGATGATCGGCCGACAGCGCCGCGAACCGCGCCGCCAGCGCCGCACCGTGCAGATCGTTCAATTGATCGGCGTGCAGTTTGACGCGCAGGCCGTGCGCTGCAGCCGCTTCGAAGACGCGCGCTACCTGTTCCGGCGAAAAAGCGATGCCTTCGCAGAAAGCGTCGACCGCGTCGGCCAGCTTCTCCTGCGCGATTTTCGGGATCATCTCGTCGCATACGCGTGCGATGTAGGCATCTTTGTCGCCTTTCGCTTCCGGCGGCAGCGCATGCGCGCCCAGAAAGGTCGTCACAATGTCGACTTTGCGCTGTTCGCCCAGAGCACGCGCCGCGCGTAGCTGTTTCTGTTCTTCGGCAAGCGACAAGCCGTAGCCCGATTTGATCTCGACCGTGGTCGCACCTTCGGCAATCAGCGCATCGAGGCGTGGCAGGGCCTCAGCGACGAGTTTCTCTTCGCTCGCCGCGCGAGTCGCTTCGACGGTCGATGCGATGCCGCCGCCGGCCCTCGCGATCTCCTCATAGGTCGCACCCGCGAGTCTCAGTTCGAACTCGCGTGCGCGGTTGCCCCCATAAACAAGATGGGTATGGCAATCGATCAGCCCCGGTGTGATCCAGCGGCCTTCGCAGGCGACTCGTTCGGCAGCGTCGAATGACGGGGCTTCGGCCTTCGGCCCGGCATAGGCGATGCGGCCGCCTCTGGCCGCGACCACGCCGTCTTCGACGAGGCCCATGCCGCCCGCAAATGTCGCAAGGCGGGCGTTATCCCAAATACAATCGACCTGCATCCAGGCTCCGGCTTGGCGTGCCTTAAGATAATGTCTCTTATGGCCGGGCGGATAGGCTTGCAATCGGGACCCATGACAATGTTGTGGTTTCAAGCGGTATTGACGCCGGAAGGTTGGCGGAGCGATGCGCGAATCGTGGTCAAGGACGGCTTGATCGCCGACATCGCCACAGGCGTTCCGGCTCAGCCCGGCGACGAGCGGCACGCGGTCGCAATACCCGGCCTTTGCAACGTCCACAGTCATGCGTTCCAGCGCGGCATGGCAGGCCTCGCCGAAACGCGCGGTCCGGAAGGTGACAATTTCTGGACGTGGCGTGAAGTGATGTACCGCTTCCTCGACCGGCTGACGCCGGAGGACGTCGAAGCGATCGCCAGGCTCGCCTATATCGAGATGCTGGAACGCGGGTTCACGCGCGTCGGCGAATTTCATTACCTGCATCACGATCCGGCGGGAAAGCCTTACGCGAATGTCGCGGAACTGGCCGAGCGTATCGCGGCCGCCGCCTCGCACACCGGCATTGGGTTGACGCTGCTTCCCGTCTTCTATGCGCACGGCAATTTCGGCGGCGCGCCGCCGGCGCCGGGCCAGCGTCGCTTTCTGAACGATGTTGATGGCTTCGCGAAACTGTTCGACGCATCGAAGCGCGCCATTGCCAATCTCGAGGACGCAAATATCGGCGTGGCGCCGCACAGCCTGCGCGCGGTGACACCGGAAGAACTGGGGCACATCGTTGTGCTCGCGGGAAAGGGTCCCATCCACATCCATGCCGCCGAGCAGACCAAGGAAGTCGAGGATTCCCTCGCCGCAACCGGCATGCGGCCGGTCGAATGGCTGCTCGATCGCGCGAAGATCGATGGCCGCTGGTGCCTCGTACACTCGACCCACATGACGGCAGAGGAAACGCGCGAGCTCGCCGCGAGCAGCGCGGTGGCCGGCCTCTGTCCCATCACGGAAGCCAATCTCGGCGACGGCATCTTTCCGGCTACGGACTATCTTGGCGCCGGGGGCGCCTTCGGCCTCGGCACCGACTCCAATGTGCTGATCGATGCGGCCGGCGAGTTGCGCGCGCTCGAATATGCACAACGCCTTCAGCATCGGGCCCGCAATGTTCTGGCAAGCGAACAGGGGCATTCGACGGCACGGACTCTGTTCGACGCTGCGCTGGCCGGCGGCGCCAAAGCCCTGGGAATCGCCGGGAGCGGGCTCAGAAAGGGCGCGAGCGCCGACATTATCAGCCTTAACGCCGCCGATTCTGTGTTTGCAGGCCGGGCGGGGAACGCTTTGCTCGATAGCTGGGTTTTCGCTGGCGGATCAGTCGATTGCGTGTGGCGGCGTGGACACAAGGTGGTCGCATCCGGCCGCCACCGTGACCGCGAGGTTATCCAGGAGCACTACTTGCGCGTTATGAAGCGTATCCTCGGATAGCCACGGTCAGCCGCGTCGGACGTCCCGCATCGATGAGAAATATTGCGCCTCCCCTCAGCGCCGAAGTGCCGGCGACGTTGCGTACCGAGCGGCGCGGCAATGTCGTGCGCATCATCGCGGGCGGCGATTGGGTGACGTCGGAGACGGCGCGGCTCGACCACGAAACGCAGAACATAGCCACCAGCGGCGCCGGCGAGGCGGAGATCGACGGGTCGGCAATCACATCGCTGGACAGCGCCGGGATGTGGCTGTTGCTGAGGATGAAATATGCGCTCGAGTCGAATCGCGTGAGGGTCCCGCGCTTCGCGCTGCCGGAGCGCTTTGCGCCGCTGCTTTCCGCTGTCGAGCGCGAAGGCCGCATCGAGCCGCTGGTGCGCAAACGGCCGCCCCAAAGCCTCCAGCATTTTCTCGAACGCATCGGCAAAGGCACGATGCACGCGCTCCGCCAGGGCTACGACATGGTGGGATTTTTGGGGCGCGTCACCGTCGAGACGACAGAAGCCATTCTCGAACCGCGCCGGGAATTGCCGTTTCCCGCGCTCGTCCATCAGATCGAGGAGACGGGCCTGACGGCGCTTCCCATCGTCGGCCTTCTCGCCTTCCTGATCGGCGTCGTGATCGCCTATCAGGGCGCGGACCAATTGAAGAAGATCGCGGCGGGCGCGGAAATCTACACGATCAATCTTCTGGGAGTCAGCATCCTGCGCGAGCTGGGCGTCCTCATTACCGCCATCATCGTCGCGGGCCGTTCGGGCTCCGCTTTCACGGCCCAGATCGGCACCATGCGCGTCAACGAAGAGATCGACGCCATGCAGACTCTGGGACTCAACACGACGGAATTGCTCGTCGTGACGCGCGTCCTCGGCCTGGTCATTGCGCTGCCCTTCCTCACACTCTTCGCCGACATCGTCGGCGTCGTCGGCGGCATGCTGATGTGCGATCTCGATCTCGGCATCACCATTCCCGTCTTCATTCGGGAGTTCAAGGACGCGGTCACGCTGAATACGTTTCTCGTAGGCATGATCAAGGCGCCCGTCTTCGCCTTCATCATCGGCATTGTCGGCTGTTTCGAGGGCCTGCGCGTCGAACGCAATGCCGCGAGCGTGGGCCTCCTGACGACGCGGGCCGTCGTGGAAGCCATCTTTCTCGTCATCGTGTTCGACGCGGGATTCTCAATTCTTTTCTCGAAGCTCGGGATCTGACGATGGCGGCACCCGGCAACGACAGAAAGGACCCGATCGCGATCCGCATCCGCGGACTCGTCAACGCCTTCGGCGATCGCATCATCCACGACCACATCGATCTCGACGTCCGGCGTGGCGAAGTGCTGGCGGTTGTTGGCGGTTCCGGCACCGGCAAATCGGTGCTGCTGCGCTCGATCGTCGGCCTCAATCATCCCCGCGCGGGCAGCATCAAGGTCTTCGGCCAGGAGACCGCGAACATCGATGCGGAAGACATGCGCGGCCTGCAATTGCGCTGGGGCGTTCTGTTCCAGGACGGCGCGCTCTTCAGCTCGCAGACCGTCACGGAAAACATCCAGGTGCCGCTGCGGCGTTGGACCAACATGTCGCCGAAGCTGATGGACGAGATCGCGGCCGTGAAGCTTTCGCTGGTGGGACTTCCCCGCGAAGCGGGTGCGCTGATGCCGGCGGAACTTTCGGGCGGCATGCGCAAGCGGGCAGGGCTTGCGCGCGCCCTGGCGCTCGATCCCGAGATCCTTTTTCTCGACGAGCCGACATCGGGACTCGATCCGATCGCCGCCTCGCTGTTCGACCAGCTCCTCAACGACCTGAAGAAGAGCCTCGGGCTCACGGTCTTCATGGTCACGCACGATCTCGATTCGTTGCGCGACACGGCCGATCGCATCGCCGTGCTGCTGAACGGCAAGGTCAAAACGGGTACCATCGCGGAGCTGGTTCGCGATCCCGATCCGTGGATCCAGCAGTATTTCTCGGGCGCGCGCGGCCGTGCGGCCTTGAACGCCTGATGCCGAGGGAGTGAGAGATGGAAACAAAGGCCAATTACGTCGCGGTGGGCGCCTTCGTGCTGGTCGGCATGCTCGGTCTCGTCATCGCGCTCCTCTGGCTCGCTGGCGCGCAATACCGGGAGGAATACGCCTATTACCGCACCTATTTCACGGGCCCGGTGACCGGATTGGGGAAGGGAACGACGGTGCGCTACAACGGCATCGAAGTCGGCCGCGTCAGCAAGCTCGATTTCGATCCCGAAGATCCCAAGCGCGTCATCGTGACGATGCAGCTGTCCCCGTCGCTGCCGATCCACGACGACTCGTTCGCCTCGATCGCCAGCGAAGGCCTGACCGGCGGCTCCTATGTCGAAATCGACGGCGGCTCCAAGAATGCGCCTGTGCTGGCGCCGGGTCCGGAAGGCGAAACACCGGTGATTCGCTCCAAGCCTTCCACGCTGCAGGAGATCGAGCAGGGCGCGCCGCAGCTGATGGTCAAGCTCAACCATGCCGCCGACCGGCTGAACGACGTCCTGAGCGACACCAACCGCAAATCCTTCGCCGAGACGCTCGCCCATCTCAACAGCCTGACGGCGACGCTCGACAAGCGCGGGCCGGACATGGACCGCGCCATCCACAACATCTCGCTCGCTTCGGACTCGCTGAACGGGGACCTCGGAGACCTGCATCAGGTGCTGGGCCATGCCGATCAGGCCGTCGTGAAGATCGACCATGTCGCCACCGATCTCGATACCCAGATCGCCGGCGCGCAGATCGCGCAATTCATGACGCAGTCGCGCGCGCTGGTGCAGAGCCTGACGGCGCTGTCGAACAAGCTCGACCAGGAGCCCTCGCGCCTTCTCTTTGGCGATCGCCGCAAAGGATATACGCCGCCATGACCGACGCCTCTCAACTCTCGCGCCGCCTTGTCCTTCTTGCGGTTCCGACCGTGACGCTCGCGGCCTGCGGAAGCCTGCATCTGCTCGAGCCGAGCAACGCGCCGGGCAAGATCTACGTCCTTGTGCCGAACCTGCCGCAGATCGCCGGACTTCCGCATTCCGCCTCGCAGATCGCAGTCGCGACGCCCGAAGCCTCGGCGAGCTTCGCCACCAGCCGCATCGCGATCCGGCGCCAGGAAGAATTCGACTACTATGCCGACGCGCAATGGACCGACGGCGTGCCGCAGCTGCTGCAGACGCTGTTTGTCGAGGCGCTGGAGAAGAACGGCGCGGCGGCCGCGAGCGATGTGGCCGGCATTCGTGCCGACTACACCGTCCAGAGCGAGGTCCGTGCATTCGAGGCCCGCTACGCGCAGGCCGATGCGGCGCCGACCGTCGTCGTCGACGTCGCCGTCAGGCTGGTGGCCGCGCGCAGCTCCGGGATCGTCGCCTCCCGCGAATTCCACGAGGAGCAGCCGGCTGCGGCGAACAGCATTCCCGCCGCTGTCGCCGCCTTCGACCAGGCCGTCTCCGCCCTGCTTGCCGATGTCGTGGGCTGGGTGCTTGAAAC
>DATKON010000114.1:0-2199 GCA_035524575.1 Rhizomicrobium sp. | reverse complement strand
AGAAACAGAACGGACGTTCGGCGGCCTGCATGTGCTTGTCAACAACGCCGGCATCGGACTCACGAAAGATCTGGAAGCGGTCACGCTCGACGAATGGCGCCGCGTGCATGCGATCGATCTCGACGGCGTGTTCCTGGGCTGCAAGCTCGCGCTGCCATTGATGGCGAAGACCGTGAAGGCGACGGGGCTCGGCGGCTCGATCGTCAACATCTCGTCGATCTCCGGCATCATCGCCGGCCACAACATGGCCGCCTACAATTCCGCCAAAGCCGCCGTGCGGCATCTGTCGAAATCCGTCGCGCTCTATTGCGCGCGCAAGGGCTACGGCATCCGCTCCAATTCGGTGCATCCGGTGTTCATTGCGACGCCCATTCTGGACGGCCTCGTGCAGCGCTTCGGAAAAGAAGAGGCCTACGCCAAGCTCGGCCGGCAGGTTCCGCTCGGCCATATCGGTGAGCCCAACGATATCGCCTATGCCGTGCTCTATCTCGCGTCGGACGAGTCGAAATTCGTCACCGGGGCGGAGCTGAAAGTCGACGGCGGCATTTCGGCGATGTGACGCTTATGGCGAACGACATTCTCGCGGTCTATCCCGGACGCGACAGCGCGCTCGGCCTGATGAGCTTGTTCAGGAACGGATTGTCACTCGCCAGGACATTCGCGCAGCCGCCGGCGCCGCTTGTGGAAGACCTGCCGCGCGGCGACGGCCGACCGGTGCTGGTCGTTCCTGCTTTTCTCGCGGGCGATTGGGCAACCCTGGCCCTGCGGAGATTTCTTTCGCAGCTCGGCTATCGCATCGAAACTGCGAAGGTGACCCTCAATTTCGGTCCCACGAACCGCCTGATCGAAAGACTGGACGGAGCCTTGCTGCGCGCCGCGCACGAGGCGCCCATCGACATCATCGGGCAAAGCCTGGGCGGCGTTCTGGCACGGGATCTGGCGCGCCGTCATCCCGATCGCGTGCGCCGCGTCATCACCTTGTGCAGTCCCATCCGTGTGCCGATCACGACGCCTCTGGCACCCGCCGCGCAAATGCTGAGCGCATTCTACGATCCTGATTGGCTTGCCCGGCGCCACGCAATCGCAGGTCCTATCGGTGTGCCGGTGACGGCGCTCTACAGCGAGGACGACGGCGTCGTCGATTGGCGGGAATGCCTGCAGGGCGATTGGCCGGACTGCCGCAATGTGCGTGTTTCCGGAGCGCATGCCACGATCGGGTCCAGTCCGTCGGCGCTGGCCGCAATCGCCCACGCGCTCAGTTCGTGACGCGGCAGGCGACCTGCGCCAGAAGCACGCGCGCGCCTCTGCGCTTCAGAGTTTTGTCGGCGACACGCTGCAGACGATCGGCGATGGCGCCGACATCGGGCTGCCGCGCCAGACGCACATGCGTCCAGGCAAAGCCCATCATGCTGCGGACGAACGCATCGCGCAGGACCGGCATTGCGCGCATCGCTTCGGCCCTCAATTGCGCGTCGGGAATGTCGAGGCCGATCGCGACCAGCAGCATGCCGCCCGGCCGTTCGCCGTCCATGATCGTCGCGTAGATCGGCTCGATCATGATGTAGCTCTCGGACTGCGTGACCTTGTGCTCGGGCTGGGCCGCGGGCGCGTCCTCAGCCGCGCGCGCGCCGACACAAAAGCCGAGCAGCAGTGACAGGACGAGGACCGAGGATCGCATGGGCTTTTCCGCGCGTTCCTGCTTTGAATACCGCCCCTTTGGTAAATCCGGCGTTCACGCCTGCCCCAAGACGCCTTGACGAGGATTTCATGACCCCCATGGCCCGCCGTTCCGCGCCGTTTTTGGCAATTTTCCTGATGCTGGGCGCGGCCAATGCCGCCGACCGTCCCGGCCAGCATTTCGAGGTCACGCCGAAGGGCCTGCCCGCGCCTTATGCTTCGCCCGCCGTCGACAACAGCTCGGCGGTCGTGCCGCGCCCGGCCAATGCGATGCCCGAAGCACCGCAAGGCTTCACCGTCACGCTGTTCGCCGGCGGTCTCACGCATCCGCGTTTTCTCGCTGTGGCGCCCAACGGCGACGTGTTCGTGACGGAGCCCGATGCGGGAAAGATCACCGTGCTTTCGCCAAACGGCAAACGCCGCACGACCTTTGTGTCCGGCATGAACAAGCCGCACGGCATCGCCTTTCACGACGGCGCGCTCTACGTCGCGGACATGACTGCAGTCTATAAATTCGACTAC
>DATKON010000113.1:0-21565 GCA_035524575.1 Rhizomicrobium sp. | reverse complement strand
ATCCGCAATCGACGGATTACACGCTCAAAGGCTATGCCTACTCGCTGACGCACAGCGACATTTCCAGCAGCGACTGGATTCAATACGACCCGGCCAAGCCCAAGACCTACACGATCCCCAACTGGAACGGCCTCTTGCCGGACATTTCCGTGTCGCCGCCGGCGGCCTATGTCGTGCCGGCGCAGTGGAAAGATGTGATCGCGCGGATCGAGGCGCACGGCCTCAATTTTCACCGTCTCGCCTGTGCGATGAAGCTCAGCGGCGCGAGCTATCAGATCGACGATCCGGTATGGGGTCAGAAGCCGTTCGAGGGCCACCATATGCTGGAGAGTTTCAAGGCGACGCGCGTCGTGCGGGAAGACCAATTGCCGGCCGGCTCGGTGATCGTGCCGCTGGATCAGCCCGCCGCCAATGTCGCGATCGAATTGCTGGAACCTGAGGCGCCGGACTCGCTGCTGCGCTGGGGCTTTCTCGATGCGACCTTCGAGCCCAAGGAATATGGCGAGCCGCGCGTGGTCGAAAAGCTGGCGCGCGACATGCTGCAAGAGCATCCGGAGCTGAAGGCGGAGTTCGACAAGAGGCTGAAGAACGATCCGGCCTTCGCCGCCAGCCCGCAGAAGCGGCTGCAGTTCTTCTTCGAACGTTCGCCCTGGTACAAAGTGCAGGACGTCGGGCGCTATCCGATCCTCGGCATCGACAAGGCAACGCTCGCCTCGCTGTCGGACAAATGTTCGCCCGCGCAAGGCGCGCGCTGAACGCTTCAGCGATCTGCATGAGCGTGGTAGCGTCGCCGCCGACTTGGTGTCGAGGGGGAGTTCATGCGCCGTTTTGCGTTGCCGCTTGTGATGGGAATGCTGGCTGTGCCGTCCGTCGGCGTCGCCGCGCCGCAATATGATGTGATCATCCGTAACGGCACGATCTATGACGGCTCCGGCGGCGCGCCGTATCAGGCCGATGTCGCCGTCAAGGCGGACCGCATCGCAGCCATTGCGCCGCATATCGACGGCCACGCCGCGACGGAAATCGACGCCCGCGGCAAGGCGGTGTCGCCCGGCTTCATCAACATGCTGGCGCATCCGGAAGAGAGCCTGATCGCCGACGGCCGCGGCCTTTCCGATCTGGCCCAGGGCGTGACGCTGGAAGTGATGGGCGAGGATTCCATGGGTCCGCTCACGCCGGAGATGAAGAAGCTCGGCGAGCAGCGCCAGAGCGACATCAGATATCCCATCACCTGGACGACGCTCGGCGGCTATCTCGACATGCTGCAGAAGAAAGGCATCTCGCCCAATGTCGCGTCCTTCGTGGGCGCCGGCACAGTGAGGACCAATCTTCTGGGCGAAGCCGACGTGCAGCCGACGCCGGCGCAGCTTGCGGCGATGCAGGGCCTCGTCAAGCAGGCGATGGAAGAGGGCGCGCTCGGCCTGACCGACGCGCTCATCTATTCGCCGAACACCTACGCCAAGACTCCGGAGCTGATCGCGCTGGCGAAAGTCTCGGCGCGCTGCGGCGGCATGTATATCGCCCATATCCGCAGCGAAGGCGACCGGCTGGAACAGGCGGTGCAGGAATCGATCGACATCGCCGAGGCCTCCGGCGCGCCGGCCGAGATCTATCATTTCAAGCAGGCGGGCCGCGACAATTGGAACAAGCTCGGCAAGGTCGTCGCGATGATCAACGCCGCCCGCGCAAAAGGCGTGCGCATCACGGCCGACATGTACAACTACACGGCCGGCGCCACGGGTCTCGACGCCGCGATGCCGTCCTGGGTGCAGGATGGCGGGCTGGAGAAATGGATCGCGCGGCTCAAGGATCCGGCCATCCGCGCCAGGGTGAAAGCGGAGATGCTCAATCCGCATCCCAAGACCTGGGAGAATCTCTATGCCGGCGCAGGCCCCGAAGGCACGCTGCTGCTCGCCTTCAAGAATCCGAAGCTGAAGCCGCTGACCGGCAAGACGCTCGCCGAAGTGGCGAAGGAACGACACGAAAGTCCGGAAGACACCGCGATCGATCTCGTCATCGAGGACGGCAGCCGCGTCGGCGTCGCCTATTTCCTGATGAGCGAGGACAATGTCCGCAAGGAAGTGGCGCTGCCCTGGATGAGCTTCGGCTCGGACGAAGCCGCGCCCGCGCCGGAAGGCGTGTTCCTTCTGTCGAACAGCCATCCGCGCGCCTACGGCAATTTCGCGCGGCTGCTCGGCAAATATGTGCGCGAGAACCACGACGTGACGCTGCCCGATGCGATCCGCAGGCTGTCGGGCTATCCGGCGCAGAACCTGTCGCTGAAGGATCGCGGGCTGCTGAAGGTCGGCTACTACGCCGACGTCGTCGTGTTCGATCCGAACACGATCGCCGACAAGGCGACCTATGCGAAGCCGGCGCAGCTGGCGGTCGGCGTCGACGACGTGCTGGTGAACGGCGGCTTCGCGTTCAAGGACGGCAAGGCGACCGGCGCGCATACGGGACGGTTCGTGCATGGCCGCGCGTGGACGGGCGCACCGGGCGGCGGCTGCCGCGCGTCCGCCGCCGACTGGACGTGGAGCCGCTAAGTCGGCCCGCGCTTCTCCCCTGCTATCAGGGGAAAAATCAGGGGCGATTTTTTTCCCGGCCGCGCGGATTTTGCGTCCGGGCGCGCTGCGGCGCGGGTTTCCTGCACGACGATGCGGGAGCGCAAGACGAAAAGCAGGGCCGCGCAGGGGCAAATTCATCCTTGTACGGATGAAATCCGCGAAGCGGCGGAGGAGGGCGACGAGGAGCGCCAAGGACGGGGGCCTTTCAAAACCAATCTGGTACTATATACCGAAACGGCTCGTTTGTCAAATGTGAGTTCTTCTTTTGTTCTCAAGGACTTGGCTGCCGGGACCGCGGCCGCCCCGCCCGCACGGTGCCGCGCTGTCGAACACGTCCCGCGTGGAGAGCGACCCCTCACCCGCAGCCGAGCAGACGTGAGGTTCGGCGCTCTGCATCCCTCTCCCTCTCCCTCAACCCGCCTTCGCCAAGGCTTCGGCGGGCGAGCGCGTCTCGAGTCCTCCGAAGCTGCGTAGCAGCGTAGGAGGAGGGGAGAGGGGAAATTCTGTACCTTGCACGAACGCCCCTCACCCGCAGCGGAGCAGACGTGACGTTCAGCGCTCTGCACCCCTCTCCCTCAAGGGGAGAGGGGAAATGCAGTGCTCTGCATCGACAAATCGTTCGAGCGAGGCTCAGGTCTTCCCCTCTCCCCTTGAGGGAGAGGGATGCAGGGCTCGGAACCGGACGTCTGCTCGGGTGCGGGTGAGGGGTATCTCTCCACCGGCGGGATTTTCGATGGTGCGAGGAAGGGCGGGCGCGGCGCCCGCGCTCTGCTCCGCCACAGGCAGCGGCGCGGGCGCGATATGCGCCGCCTCGAGCGTTTGTTCGGCGCGGGAGGCGGCGGGGATGAAGAAGGCGAGGAGCACGGCCGACACGAATCCGACGCCGGCGACGACGGCGAAGAACATCGGCGTCGGGAGGTCGGACCACAGCGTGCCGATATAGCCCGCCAGCAGGTTGCCCGCGAAGCCGGCGAAGAACCAGGTCGCGATCGCGGTCGCATCGAAACCTTTGGGCGCAAGACGCCCGAAGAGGCCGAGGCCTACCGGCAGGATGAACAGCTCGCCGATCGTCAGCACGACCCAATAGAGCGAGAGCCAGATCCCGCTGGTGCGCGCGTGTTCGAGCCCGCTGAAATGGGCCGCGAGCCCGCACAGCACATAGGACAGTCCGACGATGATCGCGCCGACCACCATCTTCTGGATCGACGAAGGCTCCCGGCCGCGGCGCGCCAGCCGCGTCCATACGGCGACGTAGAAAGGCGTCAAAAGGATGATCAGAAGCGGATTGATCGACTGGAACCATGCCAGGGGGATCAGGAACGGCCCGGCCTCGCGATCGACGCCCGCATCCGTCCATGTCGAGATGGAATTGCCGTTCTGTTCATAGGCGCCGCGGAAAACCACGACGGCGAGCATCACGCCGATCAGAAGCGCAAAACGCCCGAGAAACGCGACATTCATTTGGCCGGATCGTGTGCTCCCGACAGCCTTGCGCGCAATCTGGTCCGCCGGAAGATGTCTGCGGCCGAAGACATAGGTGACGAGCGCGATCAGCATGCCGATGCCGGCGGCGCCGAAGCCCCAATGCCAGCCATATTCTTCGCCCAACCACCCGCAGAGAAGGGGCGCCACGAAGGCACCGAGATTTATGCCGACATAGTAGATGTTGTAGGCGGAGGCGAGGCGCGGATCGTCGCTCGCATAGAGCGAGTTGATCTGGCTCGAGAGGCTCGGCAGGAAGAAGCCGTTGCCCAGCGCCACGGCGGCCATCGCCGGATAGAACAGGCTCTCGAACGTCATCATGAAATGGCCGAGCGCCATCAGCACGGCGCCGAGCACGACCGCGCGATATTTGCCGAGCACCCTGTCCGCAATCACGCCGCCGACGATGGGCGTGAAATAGAAGGCGGCCGCGTAGTAGCCGTAGATGAGCGAGGCGTGCTGTTGCCCGATCAGAAGCTCCTTCGTCATGTAGTAGATGAGGATCGCCCGCATGCCGAAATAGGAGAACTGCGTCCAGGTTTCGGTGAGGAACAGGATCGTCAGTCCGGCGGGATGGCCGAACCACTCGCCGGCAGGCGCCGCGCCCTTCGAAGCCGACACGGTCATGCGCCGTTTTTCTTCCGGCGATGCTCGCCGCCGGCAAAGCCGATGAATTTTTCGCGCAGGCGGTGGACGGCCTCGAGACGGTCCTGCGAGTCTTCGAGCCGCGTCGCGATATCGGCGAGCAGCAGCTCGCACAACACCTGCGCCATGCTGACGCTGCGCATGCCGAACTCGGTCTCGAACATCAAGACGTTCTCGGTCAGCGCGCGGGCCCAGTGACAATAGACGTCCGTCAGGATGATTGTGCGGATCTTGCGTGCGGCAGCTTCTTCGGCCAGCAGCCGGAAATGCCGCGAGTAGCGGCGGAAGTCGATCAGCACGAGGCAGGCGCCCGGCGCCGCATCGAGCAGCACGTCGGCATAGGAGCCGTCGGCCCCGTCGCAATTGAAAACGCGCGGCCTCAGCTGGTGGAGCGCCATCGAAAAGCCCAGGCCGAGAAAGCGTCCGAACTGGAAGCTTGCGACATAGACTTCCGGCGCGGACGTCAGCATCGCGGTGATCCGGTTCCAGTCCGCCGAGCGCTGCAGCTTGTAGACGTCGGCGAGCCCCTGGATCTTCGATTTTAACGATGATGGTGCGTAGACGGTTCGCGACGCTTCGCCGGGATTCCAGCTCCGTCCGTTGGTGTCGGCGCGCAGCTCGTCCTTGATTTCGCGAAGATCGGCGTAGCCGAGCTTCTTGATGTAGCGGCCGACCGTCATCGGACTGACGGTCACGCGCTTGCCGATGGACGCTGCCGTTTCGAAAGGCAATTCGTGCAGGTGATTGAGGAAAAAGGTGGCAAGCTTCTGCTCGGACGGCGTGTAGCTCTTCCAGTCCTTTTTGATCGTCTTCTCGATATTCAGCATGGGCCCCCTCGGCGGACGAGAATCACCGGCATTTCGCGATGCAGCTTGCGTCTTTGATGCAACGTTCGCAGCCTTATCCGCTTGATGTTAGCAAAATAACATCTTGTCGCTATCAAGAAATATATGTATCAATTGCATGTTGGCTCGGGGGAGCCGGTGTCGAGGGGGTTCTCATGCGCACGTCATCGCGGCTCACGCTTTTGGGCTCGGCTTTGCTCGCCGGTGCATCGTTTTTGCCATTAAGCGCACTGGCGCAGTCGGACACGACGGAGACGGTGCTCGTCACGGCGGAAAAGCGATCCGAAGAAGCCAAGAACGTCCCGATGTCGATCAGCGTGATCGGCGCGGATGAGCTCAACAAGCTCAACATCCGAAGCTTCGAAGACATCCTGAGTCAGGTTCCTGGGCTGAGTATTACCGAAGCCGATCCAACGCATCCGGTGCTGATCCTGCGCGGCATCAATGCCGGCGGTGACGGCTCGACCGTGGCGACCTATCTGGATGAGATGCCCTATGGTTCGAGCAATGCGCTAGCTAACGGCGTCGACACAGCCCCCAACCTCGACACCTACGATATGAAACACGTCGAAGTGCTGCGCGGGCCGCAGGGCACGCTCTACGGCGCGAGCGCGGAGGGTGGCCTCATAAAATTCGTGACCAATGCACCCGACCCGAGCGGCTTCGATGATTCCTTCGAGATCGGCGGAACGCAGCTCGACCACAGCAGTTCGGGCCTTGAAGGTCGCGGGATGGTCAACGTACCTCTGACGAATAATCTCGCGGTGCGCATCGTCGGATTCGACTCATTCACGCCGGGGTTCATCAGCGATCCGGGCCGCAACATCAGCAACATCAACGACCTGCGCAGCTTTGGCGGACGCGTCTCGGTGCTTTACCAGCCCACCGACAAACTCACGATTCGCCTCTCTGCCAACGCACAGCAAGTCGACTCCGGCAACGTGAATGCGGAAGACATTGCGCTTGTCGGCGGTACGTTCCACCCGCTTTACGGCAGCTACAAGCAGCAGCGGACGACCAACGAACCGGACGGTGTGCGCTATTTCCTCTACAACGCAACTGTCAATTGGGATCTTAACTTCGCGACGATCACCTCATCATCGAGCTTCGGCGCGCTGCACGATTACGCCCTAACTGATGCCACCGGCGTTTATGGCGCGGACGTCCAGGGCTTTCTCCATCAGGAGAAATTCACGCAGGAAGTCCGGCTCGCTTCCGATCCCGGTTGGAGCTCGCTTCCAATCGACTGGCTGGTCGGGGCCTACTACACGAATGAAACGTCCTACCTGCATCAGGACATCGTGACTTCCTTCCACGGGCCGCTTCTCGCTCCCGGCACCTTCGTGCAGGGAGACTCCGAATACAACGAAATTGCCGGTTTCGTGAACGCCACTTACCACATTCTGCAGACCCTCGATCTGGGCGTTGGTGGTCGCTACTCGACGAACGACCAAATCGCGAATGAATTCGGACTCGCCACGGCAACGCCGCATCTAACGTCCGACGACCGGTTCACCTGGTCGGTGTCGCTCGATTACCACTTCGATGCTCAAACCACGCTTTACGGGCGCGTGGCGACCGGCTTCCGGCCGGGCGGTCCGAACGACGTGCCGCCAGCCGCGCCACCGTCGGTTCCGGTGCACTACGGTCCTGATTCCCTCACGGAATACGAACTCGGCGCAAAGGGCGATTTGCCGGACGAGCATCTTTCGTTCGATGCGGATGTCTATCTGATCAACTGGAAGGACATTCAACTTCTGACCTTTGTGAACGGTTTCAATGTCAACGGCAACGGCGGAACAGCTACCAGCAAAGGGGCGGAAGCCAATGTCACGTGGACACCGATCGATCGACTTGTGCTGAACCTCAATGGCGCCTTCACCGACGCGTATCTGACCGAAAATACCGAGCCGCTTTTTGTCGGCGGCCTGTCGGGCAACGCTCTTCCCTGGTCGCCCAAATGGAGCGCGACTCTGAACGGTGACTACACGTTCGAAGCCATAGGAGACTGGACGCCCTATATCGGCGCGACATGGCACTATGTCGGCACGCGTTACTCCGACTATTACGGTCAACTGTACCAGGCGGTTTATAGTTTATCGCAAAACTATTACGCGATGCCGTCCTACAACACGTTCGACGCGCGGATCGGCGCGACCTTCGACAGATGGTCGGTTGAGATCTACGGCAAGAATATCAACAGCGCGAAAGGCGTCACCGCATTTGGGGCGTACGGCACGTCGGCTGCTTCCGGTGGTGCGGGAACCGTGGGGCTCATCCAGCCTAGGCTGATCGGTATCGTTCTTCGCGGGAAGCTGTGATCCTCCATGGAGCTCACCGTCCGTGTCGAGAAATGGCCTTATGTCGCGCCATTTCGCATAACCGATTACGTCTTTACGGGGGCTGAGGTCGTCGTCGTCACGCTTGGCGACGGCGGCCTCACCGGACGGGGCGAGGGCGACGGGGTCTATTATCACGACGAAACCGCGGAGAGCGTCGCGCAGGACATCGAATCCGTCCGCGATGTGATCGAAGGCGGGCTTGACCGCGAAACCCTGCAGACGCTGTTGCCGCCGGGCGGTGCGCGCAATGCGCTCGACTGTGCGCTGTGGGATCTCGAAGCAAAGCGCGCCGGCAAGCCGGTGTGGCAGCTCGCGGGCCTTCCGCCGCCGCGGCCGCTTCTGACGACCTTCACCGTCAGCGCCGGCACGCCGGAGGAAATGGCGGCGTCCGCCAAATCCTTCACGGCTGCGCGCGCCATCAAGGTGAAGCTGACGCCGGACAATCCCGCCGACTGCATCCAGGCCGTGCGCGAGGCGCGACCGGATGTCTGGCTCGGGGTCGACGCCAATCGCGGCTTCACGCGGAGCTCGCTCGAAACGCTCATGCCGGTGCTGAAGGAATGCGACGTCAGCCTCATCGAGCAGCCTTTCGCGCTCGGTCACGACGGCGATCTCGACGGCTTCGCGCATCAGATCCCGATCGCCGCCGACGAGAGCGTGCAGAGCGCCGCGGATTTTCCCGCGCTGGTCGGCCGCTACGATGCGATCAACATCAAGCTCGACAAATGCGGCGGCCTGACGGAAGGCCTCCATATGGCGCATGAAGCGAGAAGGCTGGGCTTCAAGGTCATGGTGGGCTGTATGTCGGGGACCTCGCTCGCCATGGCGCCGGCCTTTGTGCTAGGCCAGCTCTGCGACTTCGTCGATCTGGACGCGCCTGTGTTTCTCGCCCGCGATCGCGCCAACGCTGCGCGTTATGCGCATGGCGAACTGTTTTGCTCCGAGGAGCTTTGGGGCGGGTCGGCTTAAATACAAATTTCGGGTTGGAGGACGCAGCGATGATGTCTCGGTGGGCCGCAGCGACGGTGGCAGTGGCAATGTTGACGGCCGGGCTGGCTTCGGCCGCTCCTGTGGTGACGGGGCCTGCGACGCCGCCGGTTGTCGCGCCATCGGGAGCGGAGGCGGCTCCGCCGGCGCAGCCCGAAGAGACGCACGCGCTGACGGCCGAAGATGCGGACGTCTTCTTCGACGGCATGATCCCTTACGCGCTGGCACGCGGAAACATCGCGGGCGGCGTGCTGGTCATCGTCAAGGACGGCAGGATCCTGTTCGCCAAAGGCTACGGCTACGCGAATGTGGCGAAGAAGAAGCCGGTGATCGCCGACCAGACGCTGTTCCGTCCGGGCTCCGTCTCGAAGCTGTTCACCTGGACCGCGGTCATGCAGCAGGTGCAGGCCGGCAAGCTCGATCTCGACCGCGACATCAACAACTATCTCGATTTCAAGATCCCCGAAAAATTCGGCAAGCCCATCACGCTGCGCAACCTGATGACGCACACGCCGGGCTTTGAAGAGGGCATCCACGACGCCTTCCTCAAGAAGCCGTCGGAGCTTTATCCGCTCGGCGAGTATCTCAGGAAGCGCATGCCGGCGCGCATCTATCCGCCGGGCCAGGTCACCGCCTATTCGAATTACGGCGCCTCGCTTGCGGGCTACATCGTCCAGCGCGTGTCCGGCGAGCTCTATGCCGACTATATCGCCAACCACATCCTGAAGCCGCTCGGCATGCTGCATTCGACCTTCCAGCAGCCGCTGCCGGCCGCGCTCGCACCTTACATGTCGAACGGCTATGTGCAGGCGTCGGACGAAAAGCCGGTTCCGTTCGAGAACATCGAAACGGCGCCCGCCGGCGCGATGTCCGCCACCGGCACCGACATGGCGCATTTCATGATCGCCCATCTGAACGGCGGCTCTTACAACGGCGTCTCGATCCTGTCGCCGGCGACCGTCGAAGAGATGCATACGCCGCAGTCCCACATGGCGCCGGGCCTCAACGGCTTCGATCTCGGCTTCTACCAGGAGAACCGCAACGGCCTTCGCATCATCGGGCATGCGGGCGACACCGATCCGTTCCACAGCGATCTGCATCTGCTGCTCGACAAGAATGTCGGCGTGTTCATGTCGTTCAACAGCCAGGGCAAGGAAGGCGAATCCGACAAATTCCGCACGACGCTGTTCCGCGCCTTTCTCGACCGCTATTTCCCGTACAAGCCGCCGGTCGAGAAGACCGTCGCCGATCCCAAGCCCGACGCCGCCCGCGTGGCCGGCTGGTACGGCTCGAGCCGCAAGATCACCAGCGCGCTCGAGCTCCTGTCGGCGCTCGGCCAGACCGAAGTGACGGCCAAGCCCGACGGCACGATCACGATCGACGTCCTCAAGGACGAGGCCGGCAATCCGAAAGTCTGGCGCGAAGTCGGTCCCTTGACCTATCGCGAAGTCGGCGGCCAGACGCACACCAAATTCGTCACCGACGCGGACGGCCATGTCAGCTACTGGATCTCGGACGATTTCCTGCCCGTGCTGATCTTCCAGCGCATCAACGGGCTCGAGCAGCTGAGCGTCATGAAGGTGATGATGGGTGTGCTTGGCCTCTCGCTGGTGCTCACGCTGGTGATCTGGATCGGGGGCTGGATCGTGCGACGGCGCTTCGGTCGCCCGCTCGACATGCCGGAAGGAGCGGCGCGGCTCAGGCTGTGGTCACGGCTCGGCGTCGTCATGCTTCTGGTGTTGGCCGCGGGCTGGGTCGGGCTGTTCTCCGAGCTGACCACCGGCAACGAGAATATCGGCACGATGCTGATGGCGCTGTATGTGATCGGCGTTCTCGCAGCGCTCGGCGCCATCGCCGTTGTCGTCGAAGCGGCCTTGCGCATCGTGCGCGGTCCGGGCGGACTTCTCGTCAGGGCCGGCGAACTCGTGCTGGGCATCAGCGCACTCTATGCACTCTGGGCGATCATCAACTATGGACTCGCGAATTTCAGCTTCACCTATTAAGGCCGCGCTTCTCGCTTGCGCCGTGCTCGTCGGCCTGGCCGCGGGCGCTGCGGCGGCGCCGCCACCGGATACCGATGCCTATGTCGCCGAGGCGATGCAGACCTTCGGGCCCCCGGGGTTGTCGCTCGCGATCGTCGAGGACGGCAAGATCGTCAAGGCCAAGGGCTATGGCGTCCGCAGGCTGGGAACGAAGCTTGCCGTCGACGAGCACACGGCCTTTCCGATCGGCTCGGAGTCGAAAGCCTTCACCTCCGCGGCGCTCGCCATCCTGGTCGACGAGAAGAAGCTCAAATGGAGCGATCTCGTCAAAGACAAACTGCCCGGCTTTCAGATGTACGATCCCTATGTCACCGATCACATGACGATCAGGGATCTGCTGACGCACAGAAGCGGCCTCAGCCTCGGCGAAGGCGATCTTCTGATGGTGCCGGACACGAACAGAACGCGGGCCGATTTCGTGCACGCGCTCAGATATCTCAAGCCCGCGACCGGTTTCCGCGAGAAATTCGCCTACGACAACATCCTCTATATCGTCGCCGGCCAGCTGGTGCAGGCGGTTTCGGGCCAGACCTGGGAAGATTTCGTCCGCGAGCACATCTTCAAGCCGGCAGGCATGACGGACGCGCTCACCAACTACGATGTGAAGGCGCCGAATGCCGTGTGGCTGCACGCGCGGCTCAACGGTCCGTTCCGCGGCACCGGCGATCAGTCGATCCTCGCCAAGGGGCTCGAGCCGCACGTCTCCGCGCCGGCCGGTGCGATCAATGCCAGCGCCGTCGATATGGCGAAATGGATGAACGTCCAGCTGGCGCGCGGCAAGTTGCCGAACGGCGGCCGCGTCTTCAGCCAAGAGCAGGCCGACGAGATGTGGAATCCCGTCGTCGTCGTGCCGCCGACGGAATTCAAGCTGCCTGCGTCCATGAGCAAGATGCAGCCCGATCTGCAGACCTATGCGCTCGGCTGGTTCGTCGAGGAATATCGCGGCCACAAGATCGTGCAGCATTCGGGCGCGGTGCTGGGTGCGCTGGCGATGCAGTTTCTGATTCCGGAGAAGAATGTCGGCATCTCGGTGACGATCAATTCGGAAGACTCGATGGCGCGCCGCGCCGTCGCCTATCACATCCTCGACTCCTATCTCGGCCTGCCGCCGACCGACTGGATCGGTGTGCTGAAGAAGACGCGCGAGACCATGGTCGCCGAGACCGTGGAGGCGCTGAAAAAGCTGCCGAAGCCGAACATGGCCGGCGGCGCGCCGGCGACGCTGCCGCTCGCCGCCTATGCCGGCACCTATGCCGATCCGTGGTACGGCGACATGACGGTGCACGATCGCGGCAACGGCAGGCTCTGGATCACCTTCGACCGCACGCCGGGCATGGAAGGCGCGCTGGAGCATGTCTCCGGCGACAAATTCCGCACCGTGTGGACCGACAAGGGCATCGAAGACGCCTATGTGGATTTCGCGCTGAAGGGCGGGAAGATCGCGGGCGTCACCATGGTGGCGATCTCGCCTTTGGCAGACTTCAGCTTCGACTATCAGGACCTGCATTTCGCGCCGGCAAAATAGGACCGCCGGGCACTGCCGCTCCGCACCCGAAACATTTCAATCCGTCCATAATCGGCGGTTCGGCGGGGTCGTTTTGCAACTTCGTATTGGTCAACTGCGTTACCAACCTAAATCATGTTGGGGACGGAGGGTGACACGTCGACCGAGCTGCTAGTTCCCCTGTCGCGTTCCAGGCGACGCGCTGCGATCGTGCCCGAGCGGGGCTTTCTCGAACTGTTCGAAAAGAAAGCCCGTCTGCTTCCAGACGGTGCGGCGCTGATCGAGAGTCAACTGCGGCACGTGCAATATGCCCGCGCCGGCTCCGATGTCGCCAAGCCCGACTCCCGCTCAGCATTTGTTATCGGCGGCTGGCTCGGGCGCAACCAGGACCTGAAGAGCGGACATCGCCAGCTGGTGGACCTCTGCCTGCCGGGCGAGATGATGTTCTTCAACCAAAGCGCGCAAGATGAGCGCTCCTATGTCTGCCTGACCGACGTGCAGTATGTGGACGTCACCGAAGTGCTGCTGCAGGCCGAAGCCGATCCCTCGCTGCACCCCGATCTCACGGCGGCGTTCCACGCCTTCTCGGCCGACGTCGAGCGCCGGCTGGTCGAACAGGTCGTCAGGATCGGCGCGATGCGCGCGGTCGAGCGGATGGCGGATCTTGCGCTCGATCTCTACGAGAGGCTCGACGCAGCAGCACTCGCGATCGACGACTGCTTTCCGATGGCGCTGTCGCAGGAGCAGCTCGGCAATCTCCTCGGCATCAGCGCCGTGCATGTGAACCGGACGCTGCAATATCTGCGGCAGATGAAACTCATCAAGACCGAGTACGACCGTTGGAAGCTGCTCGACCGCGACCGGCTGCGCGCACTCGTTCCCACCCGGTAAGCCCGAGGCGCGAGACGCTTTCACCAGAACAAACACGGCCGATGGAGGCGCGCCAGGTCGACGCGCTTCCGAAGGACGGCCGCTGGCAATTCGAGCCCAAATGGGACGGCTTTCGCTGTCTCGCCTTCCGCGACGGCCAGGCGGTCGATCTGCGCGCCAAATCGGGCAAGCCGCTGGGGCGCTATTTCCCCGATATCGTCGAATGCCTCAAGAAGACCAGGGCGAAGACGTTCGCCGTCGATGGCGAGCTGGTCATTCCCGTCGGCGGAAAGCTTTCGTTCGAAGCGCTGCAATTGCGCCTTCATCCCGCCGCCAGCCGCGTCCGCAAGCTCGCGGCGGAATCGCCGGCCAAGCTCATCCTCTTCGATATCCTTGGCGCGGCGGAAGACGTGACGGCGAAGCCGCTGCTGGAGCGCCGCGCGCTGCTCGAAGACCTGTTCGCAGGACTCGACGACTGCGAAGCGTTGCGGCTGTCGCCGTTCACGCGGCAGAGAAACATCGCCGCGCGCTGGCTCGGCCGCGCGGGCCGCGGTTCGCTCGACGGCGTCGTGGCGAAGCGGCTCGATGCGCCCTATCGTTGCGGCGAACGCGACATGCTGAAGATCAAATGCCTGCGCACCGCCGACTGCGTCGTCGGCGGCTTCCGCTATGCGGAAGGCACGGACATCGTCGGCTCGCTGCTGCTGGGATTGTTCGATGCGGACGGCAAGCTCGATCATGTCGGCTTCACATCGGCGCTGTCGCTCGACGAACGCAAGCGCCTCACGCGGAAGCTCGAAGCCCTGCGCGGTGCGCCGGGGTTCACCGGCAATGCGCCGGGCGGGCCGAGCCGCTGGTCTACTGCGCGCTCGGGCGAATGGCAGCCGTTGAAGACGAAGCTGGTGGCGGAGGTCCAATATGATCACGTCACCGACAATCGTTTCCGTCACGGCACGAAGTTTCTGCGCTGGCGTCCCGACAAGGCGCCGCGGCAATGCACGTTCGAGCAATTGCACGCGGAAGTGCGGCCCTCGGCGCTGATCCGCGACATCATGCGCGGCCAGGGCGGGCTGCCGCGCAAAGTCGGCGTCGAACAGATCGGCGCAAGCACCACGGGCAGGTGATCGCGTCCTGCAATCCGGTTTCGAGCAGCGGCGGCGGCTGCCTTCGCGCGAACCTCGTGGCGTTACGGTTCGAAAAGAAAATCGAAATCTTTTTTCCCGCCACGGGGAAATTCGTCCTTCCTCTCGTGTTAGCTCAGGAGCCGGCGCGAGGTCCCGAGCGAGCATCCGACGCAAGCTCGCCCGCAGACCGAACGCCGGCGCCTTGCACAACGGAGATCGGGTCGGCGAAGGGATGACCACGGGGTGCAAGATCGTGCATGCCAACGACAGCGTGCAGCGCGCCGCGCGGAGATTGCCTAGACGGACACGAGCACGGATACCGGCAGGACGCCGAAAAGGTCGGCGACGAGCTTCGGTGCGGTGTCGAAGGTCGTGTCGGTCAGGATTTCGCGGAAGGCCGTTGCATTGCCGAGATCGGCCGCGAAACCGCTATCGCCCCACCAATTGGTCGGCGGAACGATCTCCTCGTGACCGACAAGCGCATCGGCGCAATGCAGCGCTGCGGCAATGATCGCATGGCGGGGGCCGGAGCGGCGCCGGAAGGCGATCGCCGATCCGGTCCGCGATCCCGTGATCTCGATCGGTTCGTAACTGCCGTTCGCGAAGACGTCGGGGTACAGGCGCCTGGCGTGCAGCAGACGCGATATCAGCGCCTGCTTTTGCCGGCCGTCGCGCCAGCCTTCGGGATTGGCGCCCAGCGGAAGGACACCTCCCTGCGACGCGCGGCGCGTCGCATAGTCGACGGGGGAGCGATTGTCGGGATCGACCAGGCTGAAATCCCAGCGCTCGCGGCCCTGATAGAGATCCGGAACGCCGGGCACCGTCATCCGCAAGACGATCTGCGCCAGTGAATTGGCAATCGCCTGCGGCGCGATACGTACAATGAAGCGATCCATGCTGCCGCGGAAATCGGCGTTGTCCAGAAGCGCCCGCGCAAAGGCGATGAAAGCACGTTCATATGCCTCATCCGGGGCGGCCCAGGAACTTCTGAGCTTTCCTTCGCGAAGGAATTTGCGGCATCCGGTTTCGACGCGCTGGGCGAGCGGGGCAGGGTCGTCGAACGGCTCGCACGGCCAGACACCGACCAGGGTCTGCAGCAGTTGATAGACATCGCCCCTGTCGAGCGCGCGCGGCGCGCTGGTGAGCCAACGTTCCGCTTCCATATTCCATTCGCCGGGGATCTCGCTCAGGACTGCAAGCCGCGCCCGGGCATCCTCGCCGCGTTTGTGATCGTGGGTCGCGGTCGTCAGCATCGCATGCGGAAACGGTGCGGCGCGCGCGGCCACGCGTCTGTGAAACTCGTCCGCCGAAATGCCGGTGATGCGCGGATCGAAGCCGACATCGTTGCGCGAAATGAGCCGCCCGTAACGGTAAAATGCCGTGTCTTCGACCGCCTTGGCGGCGACGGGCGCGGCGAGTTGGTTGAACCGCCGCACGGCATCGATGGTCTCGCGCCGGCCGTCTGTGCTTCGCAGGATCCGCGCGACAGTTTCCGCGGCGTCCGGCGTCGATTTTGCGGCAGCGACCGCCGCCTCGAAACAAGCGCCGGGCGGCGGCGAGTCGGCGCAGCCTGTGGCATAGGTGCGATAGCAGCGCAGATGCGTGATGATCGCGGCAAAGCCTTCTCGCACCGGCCCCTTCGGCGCATCCGCGGCGAGAGCCAGCGCGCGGACCGCGGCGTCGCGCAAACTCTCAAAGTCGCGATTGAGAAGCTGCGGACGAGCCAGCAGTTCCTCCGTCTCGAAGTCCGCGCTGCGGCCGCTGATTTCCGACCAGGCTTGCGCAAGCGCGCCGCTGTCGTCCGCGTGGATGAGGGCCGAAACGTCCTCCATGAAGTCGTAACCGGTCGTGCCGTCGACCAGCCAGTCGTCGGGCAAGCCCTCGTGGTCGGCGAGAATCTTTTCGACGATCAGATAGGCTTCGCCACTCTGCAATTCCGGCGGCCGATTGTTCTGGCGTGCCTGGAGCGCGGCGCGGAGTTTCCGGCAATAGGCGCGCGGATCGGACAGGCCATCGACATGATCGATCCTCAAGCCGTCGACAAGGCCTTCTTCGTAGAGTGCGAGCGTCTTCGCATGCACGGCGTCAAAGGCGTCGTCGTTCTCCATGCGCAGCGCTGCAAGCTCGGTGATGTTGAAAAAACGCCGCCAGTTTATGCGGGCATCGGCCTCGTGCCAGTCGGCGAGCGCGTAGTGCTGCCGGCGCAGAAGGAGCCTCTTGTCGTGCAACGAAAGCGCGCTGACATCGTCCAGCTTCGCCGCGTCGTCATCGCGAACGGGAAATCGATTGTCGTAATAGACAAAGGCTGTCCCGGCGGCATCGCGCACCAGCTTGAGTTCGCCGTGCTCGAGAAGCGCTTCCGGCGCACCGTTCAGGAACGGCGCCAGCACTTTCCCGTCCAGCGCGTCCCAGTCGATATCGAAGAAGGCGCTGTACCGGCTTGTGCGGCCATTCTTCAGGACGTCGAGCCACCATGGATTGTCGGCTTTCCCGACCGCCATGTGGTTGGGGACCGTATCCAAAATGATGCCGATGTCATGGGCGCGCAGCGCCGCCGCCATATGGCGGAATTGCTCTTCGCCGCCGAGCTCGGGATTGATGCGCCCGAAGTCGATGACGTTGTAGCCGTGTGTCGAGCCGGCGCGGGCCGTGAGAATCGGAGAGGCGTAGACATGGCTGATGCCCAGGGATTGAAAATACTCCGCGAGGTCGGCCGCCCTCGCGAAGGGAAAGTCCTTGTGGAATTGCAGGCGATAGGTGGCGCGCGGGATCATGGCTCGCGCTTTCCGGTGAGGAGTGTGGCGCGACGGCGGGACGCCCGGCTCGCGAAAACATCGGGCAGGCGCCTGCGCCAGTTCGGGTGCTCGTCGATCGTGCCCGGCAGATTGGGCTGCTCACGCAACCCCAGAAGGTCTTCGGCGGGAACGATCGCCAGCGGGCACGGGGTCTTTGCGAGAAATTCGATGCTTGCATCAATCACCGGTCCGGCGCTCTCGGGGACCGCGCCCTTGGCGCAGCCTGCCTGTTTCAATGCGCGCCAGAGTTTTTTTCGGTCCGAGGCGCGCATCGCCTTTGCCTTCCGTGTGGCGTCGGCCGTCGCACCGGTCTTGCGACGCCAGTAGATGTCGCGATCCGTCCACCAGCCGGCGATCGTCGGAAGATCGTGCGTCGTCGAAAGCGCGGCCGCCGTCCGCTCCCACGCATCGGGCAGAATGAAATTGCCTTTGCCGTCGCGCTCGAACCACAGGACGCGCATGCCGTAGAGGGCATGGCGGGCGATGGTGCCGCGAAAGCCCGTTGGGACCGTGCCAAGATCTTCCGCGATGACCACGCAATTGTGCGCCAGGCTCTCGCGCGCGATCAGGTTCAGCATATTTTCCAGCGGGTATTCGAGATAAACGCCGTCGGCGGCCGACGCGCCGCGCGGGATCACCCACAAGCGGCGAAGGCCCATCGCATGATCGAGCCGCATGCCGCCGGCATTGCGCATCGCCGCTTTCAGCGTCGCGATGAAGCCCGCAAAGCCGCTGGCGCGAAGTCCGGTTGGGGAAAATGTCGTCAGTCCCCAGTCCTGTCCGGCGGGATTGAAGATGTCCGGTGGCGCGCCGATGCTGAGCCCGTCCAGGATCTCGTCGCGCGCAGACCATGCGAGGCTGCCGTTCGGTGCAACGCCGACCGCCATATCGGCGATCAGCCCGATCGCCATGCCGGCGTCGCGCGCGCGCTTCTGCGCCGCGCCGAGCGCCGTATCCGCCCGCCATTGCAGATAGAGCTGAAACCGGATTTCCGGATCGCCGGCATCCAGCGCCTGCACGCTCCTACTGTCCGCGTCGCGCCACTGCGCCGGCCAGTTGCGCCAGTCATAGATGTACTGGGCCACGAAGCGCCGATCGAGAACCTCGAACCGGGCATGGCCGAGGAGATGATCGCCGCCTTCGCGCACGAAGCGATCGAAGTCGTCGTCGCCCCGAAACGCGTCGAACGCGCTGCGAAGGCTCCGCATCCGCTCCGCATGCACGCGCGGCCAGTCGATGAGAGGTCCCTCTTTCGCCGCGCGATCACGAGACGCCACTGGGATGTAAAGCGGATTGAGAAACAGCCGCGTCGAGGGCGAGTAGGGGCTGATATGCGATGGCCGTGCGCCAAAGAGCGCGTGGACCGGACTGATTGCGAGGGCATCGGCGCCATATTTCGCGGCATCGGCGGCGAAGTCCGCCAGGGTGCCGAAGTCGCCAATGCCGCTCTCGCTCGCCAGCGCGTAGATCTGGACCGCGAGCGCCCAAAACTTCGCGTGTTTCGGCATTGCGTGTGCCCGACGCGGCGCATCGGCCGTCCGTTCCGCAGGCAAGGCGTTACCGGCTTCGCGCAGGCTTTCGGCGACCTGGGTGTTGGAGTCCGTCACATAGCCAAGAGCCCGAAGCACGGACTTCAGCGTATCCGGCGCAACGACGCGGCGTTGTCCATGCGCATCGGTCCAGATCGGCGAAAGTCCCGCCTTGCGGGCCAGCGTCGTAAGTGCGCGATCGCTCACGTGTCGAGAATCCAGGCGACCGTGGTGTAAGGCGGCAGCGTATGGTCGGGAATGGCGCCCCAGCAGGGCGCGGCGCCCGGGAAAGTCGCCAGGACAGCTTGGTTGCCGAGATTGCAGGCGAGAACGAGAGTCTTCTCCGATCCCAGGCGCCAGCGCGCCACTACCGCCTTCTCCCCGACCGCTTTCGCATCGATGGCCTTGGCCCCGGCGAGATGCGGGATCAGCCGCTCGTGCCGGAGCGCGAGAAGCTGGCGATAATAGCTCGACCAGGCGGACCGATCCGGCGCATCGATGAACGGATTGCTCGCCTCGAACGACGAGACCGCGTTGGGATCCGGCAGGTCGCCCTCCACGTCGACGAGCTTGCCGAATTCCCGCCGCCGCCCTTCGCGAACGATGCGGGCGAGCTTTTCGTCGTGATCGGTGAAATAGAGAAACGGCGCGCGACTGCCGATCTCCTCGCCCATGAAGATCAGAGGGATCTGCGGCGACAGCAGCAGCAGTGCGATCGCGGCTTTCAAGGCTTTCGGGTCGGCAAGCACCGTGAGCCGCTCGCCGAAGGCGCGATTGCCGATCTGATCGTGATTCTGCAGGAAGGCCACGAAGGAGGTCGGCGCAAGATGCCCGCTCGCCGTTCCGCGGGGCTGTCCATGATGACTTCCTGACGGCTCGCCCTGGAACACGAAACCTTCCTTCAGCGCGCGCGCGAGCTTCGATGCGGAAGACTGCGCGAAATCGGCGTAGTAGCCGGCATGTTCGCCGGTCAGCAGGACGTGCAGGACATGATGGATGTCGTCGTTCCACTGCGCGTCGAAGCCGTCGTCCAGGAAGGAAACGTCGTTGTCGTCGTTTTCGAGAACGAGATGGATATGACGGCCGCCGGCATCGCGGCGCAGCTCTGCGGCCAGATCGGCCAGCCAGCTGTTGTCGGCGATGGCATGCACGGCATCGAAGCGCAGCCCGTCGAAGCCGAATTCGTGGATCCAGTACTGCGCGTTCTCGGAAAAGAATTGTTGCACGGTCGGGTTGCGGAAATCGATGGCCGCGCCCCAGGGCGTCCTTTTGTCGTCGCGGAAGAAGTCTTTGGCGCAGAGAGCGAGATAATTCCCGTCAGGACCGAAATGATTGTAGACGACGTCGAGAAACATCATGATTCCGAGCGCGTGCGCGCGCGCGATCAGCGCCCGCAACGACTGGGGCGAGCCGTAGGATTCGACCGGGGCGAATGGAAGGACGCCGTCATAGCCCCAGTTGCGCGCGCCGGGGAACGCCGCGATGGGCATCAGCTCCACTGCCGTGATGCCGGTCTCGGCGAGCTTCGGCAGCAGTTTCGCAACGCCGTCGAACCCTCCGCACAGCCCCGCATGCAGTTCGTACAGGACAGCTTCGTGCCATGGCCGGCCCGACCATTGCCGGATGGGCTCGCTCGGCGCGCACACGACGCTCCACCCGTGCACGCCGCCCCGCTGCAGCCGCGAGGCAGGGTCAGGAAATGCCGTGTTCCCGGTGCGATATCGATAGCGCGTGCCGGGACCGGCCCTGAGCAGCGCCTGTTTCCATCCGTCCGCCTCCGCTTCGAGGCGCTCGGTTTCGCCCGACTCCAGCTCGATGCTGATGTCGTCGCAAGTGGGCGCCCAAAGGCGAAAGCGCACGCGATCGCCTTCGATGCTCGGGCCAAAGCGCCTGTCCTGCGTCACGGAGGAATCTCCGCTGCCAGCACCACCGCGCCGCGGCCGACGACTTCCAGCGTCTCGCCCTCGACGACGCGCTCGGCCGCGGAGGGATTGCCGCTGTCGATCAGGACACGCCAGGAATAGGGTCCCGGCAACTTGAACTGCAGCGTGTTGCTGTCGGCGTTGAGCATCAGCGCGGTGATCTCGACGGCGCCGGATGCAAGCTTTTCCGCGCGGCGAAGGATCAGCACGCGTCCCTGCGTGTTGTCCCAATCCTCCTTCGACAGCTGGACGCCGCGCTCGTCGTACCAGCTGAGCTCGCGCAGCCCTTCGGTGATATCGGAGGAGTCGGAGAGGAATTTGCCGCAGCGCAGTGTCGGAAAGCGCCGGCGGAGCGCCAACAGCCGTGCCACGAAGTCGGCGAGGCCCCTGCCGTTTTCCGTCTCCAGCAATTTCCAGTCGAACCAGGACACCTCGTTGTCCTGGCAATACGCATTGTTGTTGCCCTTCTGCGTGCGCCCGCATTCGTCGCCCATCAGGAGCATGGGCGTTCCGAGCGAACCGAATAGTCCGGTCAGCATCGAACGCTTCACGCGCTCGCGATAGGCCACGATGTCGGGATTGTCGGTCGGTCCCTCGGCGCCGTAGTTGACCGAGTAGTTGTCCTGCTGACCGTCCCTGTTGTCCTCGCCATTGGCTTCGTTGTGCTTTGCCTCGTAGGAAACAACGTCCTCGAGCGTGAACCCGTCATGGGAGGCCATGTAATTTATGGAGGCGAAGGGTTTGCGTTTCCGCGTATCGAAAATGTCGCCGGAGCCGGTCAGGCGGGCTGCCACTTCCGGGCGCATGCCGCCGTCGCCGCGCCAATATTTGCGCAGGCCATCGCGATAACGGTCGTTCCATTCCGAGAAGCCGGGCGGGAAATGGCCGAGCTGATAGCCGCCGGGTCCGAT
>DATKON010000112.1:0-15986 GCA_035524575.1 Rhizomicrobium sp. | reverse complement strand
GCTGGCCGGAGCACCTCCGAAAATCTTGAGCTTGGTAAAAAGCCGGCCAACGCAACCGCGCGAATGCGTGAGAACTGCGGCAAAATGTGCCGCCGCCCGCGCTTTCCACCATCGACTTCCAGACACAGTGAAGGTCGGAGTGGAGCCTTGAGCCAATTTTCACTTTATTGAGCGATCTTTGTAATTCGTCTGAATAACAGTGGTATTCCGCAAGGACCCCTTAAGCCTATCTTTGTAGTCTTGGCGACAGTTGACGTGGTTGGTCCCGCGGGGCTTTGCATGCTTTCGCCACACAAAGCCGGACTCCTGCAGGCATATCTTGGAAGCCTGCCCTCGAATCTCGCCGTGCGCCTCGCCAAGGCGGTAGAAGTCGATCGTCTGACCGACGGCGCCCTGTTGCCCCACGAGCTCATTCTCGAGGGCCTGAGGCCAATCCTGAGCCGCGGACAACGGGACCGTACGCCGACGCCGCTGCGCCTTTTCTGTCGCCCCTTCGAGGATATGCTCACCTCGGCGCCGCGTGGCGTGAAGCAGAAGGGCCGCATCGCCCGCTCGAGCATCATGCCTGTGTGGAATTGGGTGACGGAGGAGTTGATCCCGAAAGCCTCTGACGCCTACATCAGCGAATTGAAGAGCCTCCTCGTGTCTTTCCGGGCCGACGAAGCCAGGGCGCGCGCCGCCGCCTTCTGGACCGATGCCGCCGCTGCAATGCGCGAGGCCTTCGAGATCGAGGGCGGCCGCAAAAAAGTCGAACGGATGTTCAAGGATGAGTTCATTGCGGCGGACGCCTATGAAATGGCGCTTCTGCTCGCCGGCGGCGCGGAGATCCTGAGGCTGCAGGAGACGCTGCCCAGCCCTGTCCAGGCCTTTACTCCCGAGCTCATCGCCGCGGCTCGCGCCATTTACGATCGACTCGTTGCAACCGTGCCGGATGCCGCGCCCTATGTCGTGGTGGTCACGATGAACCGCCTGGCGCGGCCCTGGGAAGCGTTGCGCCTTGCCGTGCTCATCTCGCGCAAGTCCGGTGACACACTCATTGCGTCGACCGACATGGGGATGGCCGGCGACCTTCTATTTGCCGACCTCGAGGCGCTGTCCCACGCGATCCGAAGCGCGCGCCACCCCCGCTTCGATGCGGAAGCGCTGGTCGAAGACGTGGCGAGTTTTGCAGAGCTTTCGAGCGGGATCGTCAAAGAGCTCGAACTCCGGCGCGACGGGCGTTGGGGGCAGAGTCTTCTGAAAGACCGCGCCGAGATCGGCGAAGTCATGAACGGCTTCATGCGCCGCGCACCGAAGGAGATCGCGAACGCGTTTCCGACAAAGAAGCATGTCAAGACCATGGATTCGGAAAAGGTCGAACGCGCGCTGCGCTACGCAACCTTGATTGCGGGCTGCCGTCCCTTTGCCGCGGCCGCGTCTTTTGCCGCATCGCTCAAGGATGCGCAGGACGAGATCGTGGGTGGACTGCGCAACATCAATGATGACCTTCTCTGGCAGCTGCGCGCCGTCGAAGAGGCACGCCGTCAGATCGTCCAGGACCAGTTTGCGCTGGCCACGGAGCTCACCTCCATTCTTTGTGGCGATGCCGAGGCCGAGGTCCTGAGACGCCGTGGGCGGGCCGCAAGACCAGCCGCTGCCTGAATATTATTGATTACTTGGCGGCTTTTTAGGACAATCAGCTTCTCTATTTGTACTTTTTAACGGAGTATTGAAGAGAGGGGCCTAGCCTAAGACGCATGGGTATCGTCACTCTCACCGATGCTGCCGAGATGCTGAACGCCCGGGCGCGGGCGGAGGGCTGGCCGTTTGAGTGCGATTCCAAGCTCAATTTCGACCGCCGCGAACTGACCTTGCTGCGCGATGTCTGGCGCAGCCAGGCCGCGAAGGTGGGACTTCCGAGCCGCAATGATCTGGCCGCCCACGCGCTCAAGAGCGTTTTGCGGCATCTTTCAATCCTCGATCAGGTGCGGGACCCGAAAAAAGGTACGCGCTACCGCGTGCTGCATGTGGGCTCCTCCATCGCCGCAGTCATGGGTGAGAAGACCGGCAGCTTCATCGATGAAAGTGTCCCAGCTGAGCTCCTGCCCCGCTGGACCGCTCTCTTCGATACCATCGTTGAAACCCGAACACCGCTTCGCACCCGCTTCGAAATCGAGCAGCTCGACTATGCGAGCGGCGAAGCCTTTCTTGCGCCGCTTTCCAGCGAAGCGCGCGAAGCCAACATCCTCATGTCGTGCCTTTACTTGAAGCCACGGGAATAGACGCACTCCTCCTCCACGTCGCCCAAAGCCCCAACGGCCCGGATCGCTCCGGGCCGTCTTTTTTTGTAAAACCCGCAGCAGGTCTGGTCGTCTGGACCTGGCGGCCTTCCTTGAGCGACACGCGGTCGACGATGCTGAGCCGCTGCTGCAGGCGCGACGGCCTCGACCGGCTCGCAGCATATCGAAGTAAACGGCGCAAAGCATGACGAACGTCCGTAGTCTGAGAGCGGAATTGCCGCACAATCTGGGCGTCACTTGATCGACCCCCACGCGTTTAGAGGGAGCGACGCAGGCGTCTTCGCGTCCGTCCAACAATGGAGCGCTTCCATGAAGCGCTGGAGCATCGCAGGCATCACAATGGCGGCAGTTGCGGTCCACGGCGGCGCGAGCGGCCAGCGCATGCTCACGCCGACAATACCACTGAATGAGATCATGCCGCGCCTTCCTCCCGTGCCCGAACCCGAGCAGCAACCGCTCCCGCTGTGCGGATTTTCCCAGACGACAATCCCCCTGGGCGACGTCACGCCGGCGACGCGCGCGGAGCAAACGCCCGACGGCATTGCGCTTTACGGAGGCGAAGGGCCGACAGACACCACCGCTCCGAATGCGCCAGAGGATCCCTCTTGCACTGTTCCGCCGGGTTGATCGCGCTCCTTGATCTAAGATCATCCGACGCAAGTTCCGATACTTATCGTCCCCGATCGCGAGGTGGCGCGGGCGCACCAAAACAAAAACGGCCCGGATTTCTCCGGGCCGTCTGCATCCGCGACATTCGCTCGTCTTAGCGCTTCGAGAACTGGAAGCTGCGGCGCGCCTTGGGACGACCGTACTTCTTGCGCTCGACAGCGCGGGGATCGCGCGTAAGAAAGCCGCCGGCCTTCAGCACGGGACGAAGGCTCGGCTCGTAAGAGATGAGCGCCTTCGAGATGCCGTGACGCACCGCGCCGGCTTGTCCAGAAAGTCCGCCACCCGCAACCGTGACGACGACATCGAACTGGCCGTCCCGGTTGGCCGCGATCAGCGGCTGACGCAGGATCATGCGCAGCACGGGGCGCGCGAAATAGATCTTCTCTTCCTTGCCGTTGATGGTGATCTGGCCACGGCCGGGTTTGATCCAGACGCGCGCCACGGCGTTTTTGCGCTTGCCGGTCGCATAGGCACGGCCCTTGGCGTCGCGATTGGCGCGCGGCTGTTCGCCGGCCTCCGGCTTGTCAGCCGACTTCGCCTTGATCAGCGTCGATTTTAGATCGCCGAAGCTTTTGACGTCTTCTGCCATGTTCAGGCGGCCTTCATTTTGCGGTAGTTGGTGTTCTTGGGATTCATCGCGCCGATGTCGACTTTCTCGGGCTGCTGCGCCTCATGGGGATGCTCCGCGCCCGGATAGACACGCAGGTTCGACAGCTGACGGCGGCCGAGAGGTCCGCGCGGGAGCATGCGCTCAACCGCCTTCTCGACGATGCGCTCGGGGAAACGACCGGCCATGATGGCGCCTGCCGTGCGTTCCTTGATGCCGCCGATGTGATTGGTGTGGTGGTAGTAGATCTTCTTCTTCAGCTTGTCGCCGGTCAGCAGCACCTTCGCCGCATTGATGACGATGACATTGTCGCCGCAATCCATGTGAGGCGTGAAGGTCGGCTTGTGTTTGCCGCGCAGGCGCAGCGCGATGAGCGAGGCGAGACGGCCGACGACGAGCCCTTCGGCGTCGATGACGACCCATTTCTTCTCGATCTCGGACGCCTTCGCCGAGTAGGTTTTCATAATCAGCTCCAGGAAGAGGAACGGTCAGGCGCGGGCATATAAGGGGGCGGATGGCCGGCGTCAAGGAAAAGCTAGAGAATCCGGCATTATTTGGACGTGGTATTATAATACCGTATTAGGAGGCTGCCTTGGTGCCGGCCCGGCGGCAGGTGAGATGGACCCGGAGCGCGTAGCCGAACACGGTCAGGGACGCGGCCCCCACGACACCCACGCTCCAGTCGGACGCCGCGCCGAGCGGCGCACAGGCCCAGATCGCCGCATAGGCAAGTCCTGCAAAGGTGAGGAGCCAGCCACTGGTCCTGCGAAGCGACTGTACGCGGCCGCTCTCGCCTTCCCGAAAGCGCGGCAGGTTCTTGGGGATCACGTTGCCGTAGAACGCGATCATCAGGCCCATCAGCATCTGGAACCCGCGTGTGGGCACGTCACCCGATACGAGATGGTGCGCAGCCGCGCGTTTCAGGGCGAACGATGCAATCACCATCAGGACGGCGAAGATAAGGCTCGATATTATAGGTTTCCTGGACATCACGTCGTTCCTTTCTTGAGCACACGCGATTTGTGGGGCGTCGCAGCGCGTGAAATGACGCCTACGGCGCCGGCGAAACCCAGCAGCGCGTCTTCCAGCACCGAAAGCTTGAGCCGATAGACAACCGTCTTGCCGCTTTTCTGCACGTCGACGAGATCGGCCTCGCGCAGCACGGCGAAATGCGCGGACATGGTCGGCTTGGAAAACGGGAAATGCTCGGCGAGCTCGCCAGCCGTCATCGGCTTTGTCTTGAGGAGCTCGAGGACGCGGCGGCGCGTCGGGTCGGCTAGGGCTTTGAAGACGGCATTCATGCTTTGACGTTTAGCTAAACGACTAAATGAAGTCAAGCCTCCGGCCGAGCTGAACGCGGCTGGTAAAAGGCCGTGAACCTCCTACATTCGCGCCCATGAACGCTCCTCACACCGAACCGCTAGTCCAGGTGCTCCGCCGCGAGACGGCCCTCCGCCTGGTCCTCAACCGCCCCCAGGCCCGAAATGCGCTCAGCGAAGCGCTGATGGCAGCGCTCCAGGACGCTCTCGACCAGGCAGCAAACGATAAAGGGGCACGCGTCGTCATCATCGCCGCGAACGGACCGGCGTTTTCTTCAGGCCACGACCTCAAGGAGATGACGGCGCACCGGCAGAACGCCGACAGGGGCAAAGCGGCCTTCGCGGCGCTCTTCGCGCAATGCTCGAGGCTGATGCAGACCATCGTGCGGCATCCGAAGCCCGTTATCGCCGAGGTGCAAGGCACGGCGACGGCGGCCGGTTGCCAGCTGGTCGCAAGCTGCGATCTCGCGGTTGCGTCCGAGAATGCGCATTTCGCCACGCCGGGCGTGAACATCGGACTTTTTTGCTCGACGCCCATGGTGGCGCTGTCGCGCAACGTGTCGCGCAAGCACGCGATGGAGATGCTTCTGACGGGCGATATGATTTCAGCCGACGAGGCGAAGCGGATCGGTCTCGTCAACCGCGTCGTCGATCTGGGCTTTCTTGAAATTGAATCGATGAAGCTGGCGCGGCTGATCGCGTCCAAGCCGGCCGCGACCGTCAAGACCGGCAAGGAAGCCTTCTATCGCCAGATCGAAATGGGGCTGGCCGACGCCTACGACTACGCCTCGCGCGTGATGACGGAGAACATGCTGGCGGCGGAAGCCGAAGAGGGGATTTCAGCCTTCATCGAAAAGCGCGAGCCGAAATGGCCCGCGGGTTAGTTTCGCGCCTGAGCATCGCGTCGTGTGTTTGGATAACGGCATTGGCGCCAGCGTTCGCGGAAGACGTCCGATTCACTGATCAACGCCCCTCGCCTCTTATCATCGACGGAAAGCCGGTCGATACGGTCTGCCTGACGCACTTGTCCAATGAAGGCGGCTCCTGGCGCGATCCGATCGATCTCAGCCATTGCGCTCACGATGATATTGTCATCAAGTCCCAATCGGCCGATCCGAGAATGACCGGCTTTACATACGACTATCGCGGCTCGCCCGGCGAAATGCGGCAACCCTACTTCCTTTATCGGTTCCTGGGTTCTTATCGCGGCCATTCGCTGCTGTTCATCGAACATGGCGGCGGCGGAACAGGCGAATTCACGCAGATCGAAAGCGTCGACATTCGCGACCACATTCTGACTCCCGTGGATGTGCTGGCCGGCGGCGACAGATGCAACGGCGGCGTTTGGCACGTCGTGCTCGCCGGCGACAGCCTTACCTACCGGCAGCATGCAACGCCCTACGACGTGATCGCGCTGGCCGACAAAGCGCCAAAGGCCAAAGATTCGCCGAAACCTTACAGCGATCTCGAAGACTCGGCGTCAAGCTGCATCGCCAATATCAATTACCAAGACGCGCAGTGGACATCCGTCTCCCTATCCGATCCGGAGCGCAAGGATCAGGCGGGATGGACGGACAGGTTCAGCCATCAAGCGTGTTTCAACGGCCTCTATCGCACCTTCGTTGCGCGCCACGAGACCGAGCTCGACCGGAACGCCGTCAACCACTTTGCCAAGGCGTTTTCGGATTTATGTCTTCACGCCCATTGAAGCGATTGCCCCGCCGCCCCGTTCTGATAAAAGCTGCCCATGCCCCACTATTCCGACGAATTGATCAAATCCATCCTGCGCTCGGTGAAAACCATCGCGATGGTCGGCGCCAGCGGCAACGCGATGCGGCCGTCCTATTTCGCAATGAAGTATCTGCTCGATAAAGGATTCATCGTGCATCCCGTTAACCCCGGCCTCGCAGGCAAGGAGATCCTGGGACAGAAGGTCTATGCGTCGTTGAAGGAGGTACCGGGGCCGGTCGACATGGTCGACATCTTCCGGAATTCCGACGCTGCACCCGCCATTGTCGACGAAGCCTTGCGCGAAAAGGATCGACTGGAACTCAAGGTCGTCTGGATGCAGCTCGGCGTCATCAACGAAGCTGCCGCGCAAAAGGCGCGCGACGCGGGCCTTACCGTCGTCATGGATCGGTGTCCCAAGATCGAATACGGACGGCTGTCCGGCGAAATCGGCTGGATGGGCGTCAATCGTCGCGTGATCGACAACCGCAAGCCGCTCCTCTTCGGCAAGGGCGGCTCGCTGAAGCGGACCTGACATGTTGCGCATCTGGGGCCGGGCGAATTCCGTCAACGTGCAAAAAGTGATGTGGGCGGTGGCCGAGCTGGGCCTGGCCCATGAGCGCATCGATGCCGGCGGCTCCTTCGGCGGCCTCGATACGGAAGAATTCGGCGATCTCAATCCCAACCGCCGCGTGCCGGTGATCGACGATAACGGGACCGTCGTATGGGAAAGCCATGCGATCCTGCGCTATCTCGCCACGAAATACGGCGCCGGCTCGCTTGCGCCGGAAGATCCCGGTGCGCGCGCGCGCAGCGATATGTGGACCGACTGGGTGCTTGCCGATCTTCAGCCGGTCTTCCACGGCGGCGTATTCTGGGGCTTCTACCGCACCCCCGAAGAACAGCGGAACTGGCAGCAGATACGCCAGGGCATCGCGCGCACGGCAATCCTTTTGCGGATGCTCGACCGCCATCTGGCGGGACGCGATTTCATCGCGGGAAGTACGCTGACTTTCGGCGACATTCCCGCCGGCGCGCAGCTTTACCGCTATTACAGTCTCGACATCGACCGGCCGGAGCTTCCCAATGTCGAGGCCTGGTATGCGCGGCTCCAGGAGCGCGAGGCCTATCGCACCCATGTCATGGTGCCGTTCGATGAGCTTTTCGGGCGTCTCGCTTTCTAGTGCCGCTTGAGTCGCCGCCCGGCATTCCCTACAAGCTTCGTCGAGTTTCAAGGCGCGAACTCCGGAGACCCTCATGAGCGACTACGGTTTCAACACGCTGAGCATTCACGCGGGCGCACAGCCTGATCCCGCTACGGGCGCGCGCGCGACGCCGATCTACCAGACGACATCATACGTTTTCGAAAATGCGGATCATGCGGCGGCGCTGTTCAATCTGCAGGTCTTCGGCAACATCTATTCCCGCATCATGAATCCGACGAACGCGGTGCTCGAGGAGCGCATCGCTGCGCTCGAGAACGGCCGCGCCGGCCTCGCCGTCGCCTCCGGACATGCCGCGCAGTTCATCGTGTTCCACACCCTGATGGGACCGGGAGACGAGATCGTCGCCGCGCGCCAGCTTTACGGCGGTTCGATCAATCAGCTGAGCCAGGGCTTTGCGAAATTCGACTGGCATGTGAAATGGGCCGATACGCGTGAACCGGAATCGTTCCGCAAGGTTTTGACGCCGAAAACCAAGGCGATCTTTATCGAAAGCATCGCCAACCCGGGTGGCATCGTCACGGATATCGAAGCGATCGCCGGCGTGGCGAAGGAAGCCGGCGTACCGCTCGTCGTCGACAACACGTTTGCCTCGCCCTATCTCATTCGTCCGATCGAATGGGGCGCGGACATCGTCGTTCACTCGGCGACGAAATTTCTCGGCGGCCATGGCAACTCCATCGGCGGCCTCATCGTCGACGGAGGCAAGTTCGACTGGGGCAAGGGCGGCAAATATCCGACACTGTCGGAGCCCTGCCCGTCCTATCACGGCATGCGGATGTGGGAGACGTTCGGCGACATGGCGTTCGCCATCACCTGTCGCGTATTGGGCCTTCGCGACCTGGGTCCCGCGCTGGCGCCGATGAATGCGTTCCTGATTCTCCAGGGCATCGAGACCCTGCCGTTGCGCATGCAGCGTCATTGCGACAATGCGCTCGCCGTCGCGCGCTGGCTCAAGAATCACGAAAAAGTCGCATGGGTCAGCTATGCGGGCCTCGAAGACGATCCGAGCCACAATCTGTGCCGCACCTATTCTCCGAAAGGCGCCGGCGCGGTCTTCACCTTCGGTGTCAAAGGCGGCTTCGAAGCGGGCGTCGCGCTCGTCAACGGCGTGCAGCTCTTCAGCCATCTTGCCAATGTCGGCGACGTCAGGAGCCTCATCATCCATCCAGCTTCGACGACCCATCGCCAGCTCGAGCCGGAACAGCGCAAGATCGCCGGCGCCGGCGACGACGTCATCCGCCTGTCGGTCGGCATCGAAGACGTCGAGGATATTATCGCGGATTTGGAACAGGCGCTGGCAAAGGCCTGATTTTCAGGGAATAGGCGCTTAAGGATTGGGCATGCCAGATGGCGGAGGCGAACAGCGCCACCGCGGTTGCCTGGTGCAGCGCGGCCAGCGCGACGGGCGCCTGGTTCAGCAGCGTCAGAATTCCGAGCACGATTTGAAACGCGGTGACGGCGAGCACGGCGTTGCTGCTCGCGCGCGCGGCGCCGGACAGCTTCAGACTCCTGCCCGCCATCCACAGCGCGAGAGCCGAGATCGCGATGATGTAGGCACCCATGCGATGGTCGAATTGCGCAAGGCCTGGGCTGTCCCCGAAATTCACCCACCACGGCCGATGGAAAAAAGGATGCTCGGGAAAGATGCGACCGTCCATCGATGGCCAGGTGTTGTAGATGAGCCCCGCGTGAAGTCCCGCGACCAGTGCGCCGAGCAGCATTTGCAGGTAGACGAGCACCGCGAAGCCACGCGACCAGCTCGACAACTTTCTCTCTCCGGCGGCGCTCGTCGACGGGGGCGCGCGCCAATAGTCGAGTGCCGTCCAGACCATCGCACCGAACAGGATCAGCGCCACGCCGAGATGTATGGCAAGCCGGTATTGGCTGACGGAGACACGCGTCTCTAGCCCGCTCTCAACCATCCACCAGCCGACGAAGCCCTGCAGCCCGCCCAGCGCGAAGAGCGCGATCATGCGCGGATAACCCTCGCGCGCGATGGCGCCGGTCGCCGCGAAATAAAGAAACGGCAACAGAAAAACGAAACCCAGCAGACGACCCAGCAGACGATGCGACCATTCCCACCAATAGATCGCCTTGAACGCCGTCACGTCCATGGTCGGGTTTTCGAGTCGGAACTGCGGGATGCGCTGATACTTCGCGAACTCGGCCTGCCACGCGGTGTCGCTCAAGGGCGGTATGACGCCGGTGACCGGCTTCCACTCCGTGATCGAAAGGCCTGAGCCCGTGAGGCGGGTGAGTCCACCGACAACCACCATCCCCGCGATGAGAGCTGCAACGACGAACAGCCAGATCGCAACGGCGCGGTGCTGCGGGAAAACCCGCGCGGGTGAAGTCGGGAGAGCCACCATGGTTCGATTCCATAGCGGCTCCCCGCTTCCGCGTCCACGCGACCTGTTAACGGCTAGCGGTCCGTCAACCGGAACGTGACGAGGGCTTCCGTCGTCGACGGAATGGGATCGCCCGCACGCGTCGCCGGATGGTAAAGCCAATGCGTTTTCACCCATTCCGCGGCCGCACGATCCAAAGTCTCATAGCCGCTCGAGCGTTCAACCTGCGCGCTCGTGACCGCGCCCCATTCGTCGATGGTGAGCTTGAGGAGCACGTTGCCTTCGTGGCCGAGCCGCCGGTCGAGCGGCGGATAGTCGGGCGTCGTGTGCGAGCCCACGATGGCCTGCGCCGGGAATGTGCGGACCACCGGATCGGCCGGCGGCCGCGGCTGCACGGGATCGACATTCCTGATCGGATGCGCGTCGGTATCGGGCGCTATGTTCACGTCCGGCGGCGGCACGTCGACGACCTTCGGGTCCACCAAAACGGGCTTTGGGGGCGGAGGCGGCGTCTCCGTCGACTTCGGCGGCGTTATCTCAGTGATAATGATATCTTTCACCGGCGGCGCGAAGCTTTTGTTGAGACTGATCAGGATCCCCGCAATCACGACGACGTGGATGCTGGCCACAATGGCGATGGACACGAGCCTTTGTTGCGGCTCGCGCGGCAGCGGCCGAATGTCTTGAGCAAGCAACATGGATTTCCTCCCCTAAATGCGATACCGCATTGAGGCTCGGAGGAAGGACACCAACACACACGCGTCCCAAATCCGGGCCGGCTGCGGTTTCTGTCGGAAAAGGCTGTGCCCGAATTCGGGCTCTATTGTGGTCGTTCGGTGCCTTGTTGCTGACACATTCGCCAGAGAAGCGTTCATGACTCCACGCATCAAGAAACTGATCGGCGCGATCCTCATCCTCATCTGGCTGCCGGTCTATTCGCTGGTCGCCATGGGCGTTGCCGTGCGCGTGCTGCCGCATGCCAATGGATTGGTTCTCTTCCTCTACTACGCACTTGCCGGAACGCTCTGGATCATTCCCATCGGCTTGATGTTTCCCTGGATGTATCGCGAGCCGCACGCTTAGACGTGGTCGAGCACGACGTGCCCTGCGATCAACCCCGTCGCCGCGATCATGATCAGAAGATGCCAGCGGCGTAACGCTCGCGGTTGTCCCCAGGGCGGCGCACGCAGCTCCGTTCCCAGCATGACTTGCGCAACCAGCGCCACGAGGGCGAACGTGGCAAGCCATATCCCGGTCGCGCTGATGTTCTGCAACCGGCTCATCGTCGAAAGCGAATGGAGCATGGCGAAGGCCGGAATGGCGAAGCCCAGGACGTAATGGACGCGCATGCCGCCGATCTGCGCAGCGTTTCCGGGCCGGATCCAGCGCAGGGCGAAAGGAAGCATCGAGGCACAGGCGAGAAAGAAGATCGCGATCCACCCCGTCCCCGCGATCCACAGGAACGCCAGCATCAGGACGCGACTTCGTGGACATAGGACGAGAGCACCACGATACGGCGGACATGGAGCACGCCTTCGCTGTCGCGGGTGCCGTCGAACTGCGCGATCTCGCCGCGCTTCAGATCGCTCATGCTGCCCATGATGAAGCGCACGGCCGGCTCGATCCGCGCGCGGACGGTCTGCGGCGTGGCGCGATACTCGGTCTCCGAGATTGAAGTCATGAGATGGCCGGCTACGAGATCGGGACCATCCTTCTTGTCGATGCGCACGACGACCTTGAGCGGCGTGCCCGCAGCAGCGGCCGCATATTGCGAGGCGGTCGTCTGGGCCGGCGCCATCTTCATGGCGCGCACCATCACGTCGTAGCCGACATAGGCAACGGCCACGACGCAGGCGGCCGTCACGACAGCGACTGCGAATACCTTTCCGACTTTGGACATGAGAGCCTCGCGAGAACACTTCCGTGAGGCTGCACCCTGTACCCGGGTACAGGGTCAAGCGGTCGGCGCCCGATCAGGCAGGCCGTCGACCCTCGCGGGCGGGGCATACGGGCGCCGCGCGGCCCTCGAGAACATCGACGACCGCCGACATGCCGCGCCGCAGCCGTGAGAGGATCGCCATCTTCTCGTCGATGGCCGCGAGCCGTTTCGATGCCGTCGCCAGGAGCCTGCGTTGCGCGGCGGGCTTCAGCTTCTCCGCATTGTCCGGCGACGACCACAAGCGATGGAATTCGAGCACTTCATAGGTGTCCGCGAGCGTGAAACCCAGGCGCTGGCAATCCTGGATGAAGACCAGCCTGTCGAGGTCGCGCGCGCTGTAATCGCGATAGCCCGAGCGAGTCCGTGGCGGGGGCGGCAGGAGCTTTTCGCGCTCATAGAACCGGATGGTCTGGACGTTGACGCCTGCCCGCTGCGCCAGCTCGCCGATCTTCATGGCCTTCACCCTTTGCCGACGGGACCAAGATGGGCAGCCGCGCCCGACGAGACAAGACAGCCTCAGGAGAGATTCCAGCGCGCGCCGAGGGCGTCGACGATGGCGGCGGCGATCTCCTCGGTGGCGTTGAGCGGTACATAGGTCCAGCTGTCGATCTCGCCTTTGAACGGCCTCGCCGCGCCGTGCGCGTAGATCGCGCCCAGGAAGCGATCCCATTTCGCCGAGCCGCCTTCGAGGCCTATGACATAGACCGGCTTTCCAGTGCCGGCCGCCTCGCCCACCATGTTCACGGAATCGCAGGTAACGAGGATCACGTCGGCCGCGCCCAGATAGCCGAAATAGGGATTCTCGCCCTCCCCGCTCCACATCACGGCGGGAGCGTTATTGATCCGCTCACGGATGATTTGCGCCTGCCGGTCGCCGGTGCGCCGTGACGGCGTTACCATCAGGCCGGCGCCGTAACGCTTTGCGACTTCGGCAAGGTCGTGGCCGATACGCGCAGCGGCTTTCTCGTCGAACTGGAACACGCCGTTGGCGCCGCCCAGCAGCACGGCGATGCGCGGCCGCGGCAGATGATCGATGGACGGTTCGATACGATGGGCCTCCAGGAGCAATCGTTCCGGGGTCAGGCGGTGCGGCGAGACGATGGTCGAGAAAACGTTGGAGCCGCGCAATTTGTCGTGCGCCGGCACCCACACGAAATCAAACCAGTGCGGCGGCACGCGCGGATCCTGCAGCACCGCAACAAAGGTCTTGCCTTGCGACGCGCGACGAATATAGCGCGCATAAGGAATGGACTGCCGCCCGGCGGCGAGCACGAGATCGGGCCAGGGCGGACGGATGTCGCCCAATTCCATCGCCGGTCCCCACGGCGCGAGCCATCGCCACGGGGCGCCCTGTTTCACGCGCTTGATCTCAGGTGTGACGCCCAGGGCTTCGGCAATGCCGAGCGCCTGCACTTCAAACCCGGCGCCGCCATCGGTGACGACCCAAATGCTGAAATCGTGCTCGCTCAAAATCGAGCGCATCCCGGCATCGTCACGACGCCTACCGATTGCTGGTGAAAGCGCACGCGGTAGTGCGCTGCAATGTCTTCGATTTTGCTGTGCACGTCCGGCGTGTCGGACGTTGCGATCTCGACGACTTTCGAGCGCTCACGCGCGAGGCGCGACGTCTTCGGATCGCGCCATTGGCCATAGGCGTCGAACACGGTCAGGCCATCCGGAAAGCGCGCGGTGATGTCGTCGCGCAGAAAGGACTGCCACGCCGCCGGCGCGATGACCCGCTTGCCGTCGTTCTGGCCGAAGAACATCTGCACGACCAGCATCGATGTCTGTCCGGAAAGCGGACAGGATTGCGCCTGCGCATTTGCTCCGAGCAGCAATGCAGCGGGAATAAGAAGGCCGAGCGCGAATCGGCGACCGGATGTTGTCGTCATGCTTTGATCATATTGTCGGGATTACCTGTGCGCCAGTTCCGGCAAGGGGCGGACGATGCGGCGCTGGTTCGGGCCGAAGATCATCGGAGTTGGGATTGGCCCGCGCAGCTGGGAAGGCTGGCTCGCGACGCTCGTCTTTGCGGGCGGCGGTGTCGTCCTTGCGCGATGGCTTCACCCGTTGCTGCCGAAAACGCCGGTATGGGCCTTCGAGCTGCCGTGGCTGGCGCTGTTCCTCCTCGTCGTGGCGCTGACCTATGGTCGGGACGCCGACGATTAAGTCCTAGGGGGCCAGCGCTTTGGCCAGATGTTTTTCGATTTCGTAGGCGGGCAGCGCCACATAATCCTTGTCGAGCTCGGCCTTGACCACGGCGCGCACATGCTGCGGCAAAGCCTCGCGCAGGACTCCCAGCGCACGCGGCGGCGCGGCGACCACAAGGTCCTTGATGCCGTGCTGCGTGACGAATCGGTCGAGATCCTTGGCGAGCATTGTCAGGAAGCGGTCTTCCTCCTGACGATGGAAATCGGTGGGTTCGACGGCGGAGCGCCGGCCGTCGGCGGAGCTGAAGAGCCGGCCAGGCTCGTCTGTCCCGATGTCGTGGGTCGCCTGCAGGGTCTGCTCGAACGTCTCACGCGTCTCGAGCTTCGGATAGACGCGATCGCCGACATTCTGGAAGAGGAGCGCCTTGCGCCCGTCACAGACAAGAACCCAGAGATTGTTGATGAGACCGATCTTGGCCATGGTGGGAGCCCTTTTTGTCCAAACCCATTGTGCGGCCCTAAGGTTGCATGGCGCGCCCGCGGCTTTCCGTGCGCTAGATCAATGCCCGTCAATGAAAGTCCCGGGATTTCGGCACGGCGCGGACATTTCGGGGGTGCTGGTGCAAATTTTCGTTCACGGGCGCGGATCGCACGTCGTCGTCCGACAGCCGCTCGAGTTCCCGCGTACGGTCGATGACCCGCTCGGCGATCAGGTGCACGACATTTTCCGGCTCGGGGCTTTTCTGGACTTTGCCTTCAATCTGGAGGAGCCGGCCGCCCATCACCGCGCGGCGATATTCTTCGAACAGCTTCGGCCAGACGACGACGTTGCAGATACCCGTCTCGTCCGAGAGAGTGATGAAGACGACGCCGGCATCGCCCGGCATCTGCCGCGTCAAGACGATGCCGGCGCAGCGCGCGTGATTGCCGTCGCGCGTCTCCGAGATCTCGCGACAGCTCTTGACGCCTTCGCTGTGAAAGAGATCGCGCAGGAACTGCATCAGATGGCCTTTCAGCGACAGCCGCATCATCTGGTAATCGGCCAGCACATGCTCGCTGAGCGGCATGATCGGCAAGGGCGCCGCATTCTCGACAGGCAGTTCTTCGGTGTTGCGTACGGCGAACAATGGCAGAGGCGAGTCGTCCGGCAGCCGCCGCACCGCCCACAACGCTTCGCGGCGGTCCAAGCCTAACGACCGAAACGCATCGGCTTCCGCGAGGATGATATAGGCGCGCCGCGACAGATCCGTCGCCCGCGCGAAGGCATTGAACGACGTGTAGCCTGCTCCGCGGTTTTCCACGATACGCTTCGCCGCCTCTTCGCCGAGTCCGTCGACGAGACGGAAGCCGAGGCGGATTCCCCATGCGCCATTGCTGTCGCGTTCGAGGAGATGATCCCAGGCGCTGGAATTGATGTCGGGCGGCATCATCTCGACGCCGTGGTCGCGCGCATCGCGCACGATCTCCGCCGGCGCATAGAAGCCCATGGGCTGCGCGTTCAGGAGCGCCGCGCCGAACGCCGCCGGATAGTGGTGTTTGATCCAGGCCGAGATGTAGACGAGATGCGCAAAGGCCGCGGCGTGGCTTTCGGGAAAGCCGTAGCTGCCGAAGCCTTCGATCTGCTTGAAGCAACGCTCGGCAAAGTCGCGCTCATAACCGCGCTTGGTCATGCCCTCGATCATCATGCCGCGAAATTTGTGGATCGTGCCGACATTGCGGAA
>DATKON010000111.1:0-28270 GCA_035524575.1 Rhizomicrobium sp. | reverse complement strand
CCTCGCGGACAAGGAGTGACACCGTGAATATTTCCAGACGCGCCGCGCTGATGGGTAGCGGAGCCGGGCTGGCCGTCGCAGGCGCCGGCGTCGGCGCATACGAAGTCGCCACATACGAAAGGCCCGAGCCCGCATCGCCGCCGATGATGGACGCACACGGCCATCTCATCTGGCGCAACTGGTCCGGCATTCGCCATTCCTACCCGGCGGAGCGCGCGGCGCCGTCGTCCGACGAAGAGCTGGCGAAGATCCTGCGCGAAAGCCCCGCGCCGATCCGCGCGGTGGGCGCGGGGCATTCCTTCATGCCGCTGGTGCCGACCGACGGCACGCTCCTGACGCTCGACAATATGGCGGGGCTCGTGAGTATCGACGGCGACGAAGTAACGGTGCGCGCCGGCACGCGGCTCGGCGATCTGGGGCCGGCGCTCGCATCGCACGGCCGCGCCATGGCCAATCTGCCCGACATCAACAAGCAGTCGCTCGGCGGCGCGCTGGCGACGGCGACGCACGGCACCGGAAAGCATCTGATGGCGCTGCACGGTACGGTGACGGCGCTGAGACTCGTCACGCCCTCGGGCCGCGTCATCGATTGCGATGCGGCGAAGGACAAGGATCTGTTCGATGCGGCGCGCGTGTCGCTCGGCACGCTCGGCATCATCAGCCATGTGAAGCTGAAGACGACGGCGAACCGCCGCCTGCATCGCCGCGTCTGGCTGGAGCCGTTCGAGGAGACGCTGGCGCAGGCGGAGGCGCGCTGGAACGCGCATCGCAATTACGAATTCTACGCCGTGCCGTTCACCGGCCTTGCCGCCAACATCACGCATGACGAGACGGACGAATCCCCGCGCCCGCGCGGGCCCGAAACGGATTCGCAGTTCCTCGACGCGCTGAAGGTGCTGCGCAATCTCTTCCGCTTCTCGACGCCGGTTCGGAAGCGCGTCGCCAAGTTCGTGCTGACCGCCGCGGAGCCGAAAGCGGAGGAGGCCGTCGACGAGGGCTGGAAGCTGCTGTCGACCGAGCGGCCGATCCGCTTCAACGAGATGGAATTCCATCTGCCGGCCGACGCGCAGCTCGCCGCGCTGCGCGAAGTCGTCGCCGCGATCGAAGCGAACCGGCCCGACGTGTTCTTCCCGATCGAGCTGCGCCGCATCGCGCCGGACGATGCCTGGCTGTCGCCGTTCCAGGGCGGCGAGCGCGGCTCGATCGCGGTGCATTGCTATTACAGGGACGAGTACCAATTCCTCTTCACACTGATCGAGCCGATCCTCAGGCGCCACGGCGGCCGTCCGCATTGGGGCAAGCTGAATTCGCTGAAGGGGCAAGACTTCGCCGCGCTCTATCCGCGCTGGAAGGATTTCTGCGACCTGCGCCGCCAGCTCGATCCCGAAGGGCGGATGCTCAATCCGTATCTGAAAGGTATCTTCGGCGCGTAGGCCGTTCTCACATCAATCATCCAACATTCGTCATCGCCCGCTTCATGCGGGCGACCCAATTTTGTCGCCGCAGAAAATGGTCACCGGACGCGCGTTCGCGCGCCGGTGACGATGGTACGAATATGCGATCGCGGCGGCGCGCGCGAAAATGCGAACAAAGATCGGCGAATATGCGATCAAACGAGCGACAACACGTTCTGCGCCGATTTTGCTTGACTCTTTTGATCAAAAAGAACATAAAAAGAACCATAATGCGGTGGTGCGCTCGAGGATCGAGTGACGGCAATGCACCTGGTCGAAAATCCGCAGAAGCCCCATCGAACGATGCGTTTGCACCTGGACGTTCGGTCCGCATTCGTGCGTGCCGCGAACTGGTTTGCGTGGGCGTGGTCGCAGGCTTTTCCGATGCCGACTCTCGCGACGATCCTTCCACGCCGCCGCCGACAATCGCGAAGGCTGCAGCGCTTCATGAGGGCGCAAGGCTGAGCGAGCACGTTGCTGCAATCTCTAATCGGCACGTGGCGTGAATTGAGCGGGGAAGCGGGAATCATGATCGATAATCTCGGGCTGGGCGACGCTCTCGACGGGGTGGAACTGCTCCGAGACGTCGAGAAGGTGTTTGACGTCCAGATCGCCAATAAGGAGGCCGAAGCGCTTTGGAATGTCGGAGATCTCTACGATCTAATTCTGAAGAAGCTGCCGCGAGGTGAAGCGAATACGAAATGCGCGAGTGCCATGGCGTTTTACAGGCTGCGGCGCGCATTCATTGATCTAAGCATGACCGATGTGCTCTCGCCCTCATCTGACATGGCCGCGTGGCGCTCTGTCCATGCCAGGCCGCTTTTCAGAGAACTCGAAAGTCGCACGGGTTTGAATATGCCCCGACAATCGTTTTCCTGGATCGGCAAAACCGGTGGTTGGATCGCGCTGTCGTGGCTCGCGGCAATGACTTTCGATTTGCTGCTTCCACCGATCTACAAGCCGATTTTGCAGGTCCTTTCGATTTATTGCTGGTCTGCCTTGCCGTTGGCGTTTGCGTTCGCGCAATTTGATCCCGGACGCTTTCCGAGAGATTGCAGGACGTTTGGCGATCTTGTGACGAAAGTTTCCTACGAGAGCTATGGAAAGCTCGTGAAGGCCGGTGCTGCCACGAGCGAGCAAGCGATTTGGACAGCGCTAACGGAAGCCGTGGAAAGCGTCACCAATGTGCCTGCCGCGAAGATCGCTCGCGAGACGCTGTTTTTGCAAGCCAGCAGAAGAAGGTAATGAACGAAGCTGCATAGGCGCCTTTTTCCGGTCCGGCTTTTCGTATGGCGTTTCAAATCCTACGTTCGTCATCGCACGGTCGCGCGAAACAGCGCGATCCGGGCGACCCTTGTGCGATTTCAACGATGAAGAATATCTCGCCAACGCTGCTCTCTGCGGTTCGCATCGGTTACGATTTCCAAAATCGCCAAGGTCTCGTTAGTCGAACAAGCACACACGATGTTTTTGCCTCACAGGGGCAACATCGAGTGTGGACGGTAAGTCCTCGATTATCCCCGAACCAACGCGGTCATTGCCATGGCAAGTCCAAAAAGAAGCGCTGCTAACCATGCAGCAGCTTCAGACCAAAAACGAACGGGATTGTCCTTTCGCGATGCGGGACGAACCGGCCAACGCGCAGGTAGCTGTCCGCGCGGCCCAAGCCCGCTCCAAAGCGCGTAGGCCGCCATTGCAGCGAACAAAACGCCAATCCCGACGCGCCACGTAGTGTCGCTCACGCCGCCAGCTCGATCCGCAGGGGGATGCTCAATCCGTATCTCAAAGGCATATTCGGCACGTAGGCTGTTCTCACATCAATCATCCACTTTCGTCAACGCCCGCTTCATGCGGGCGACCCAATTTTGTGCGCGAGAAAATTGACGACGCGTCCGATTTGCTGCGTTCCGATCCGCAGCGGTCGCTGGCGATTTCCCGCGGGTGAAGCGACGGATTCAGGATGCGCCACGCAGATCCACACCGGTATCCTTCGGCGCATTCATCCCCTCGCGCCAACCGCGCCGGCGTTCCCAGAAGAGGATCGCGCCGAGGGGAAAGCCGAACGAGATGATGACGGGGCCGAAGAACTGCTGCGCGTATGCTGCACCAAATAGCTGGAAGGCGAACAGGTTGTATTCCACCTGACCGGTCGTCCAATTCAGGCTGAATTGACCGAAGCCGAACAGGATGAAAATGACCCAAAGCCATTTGCGCCTGGGGATATAGGAGAATAGCGCAACCAGGGCCGTCAGCGCGGTGAACAAGGCGACAAATACCGTCAACCCGAGAACTGCATAGTCGACCGGCGGCTTGCCCGTCAGCCGGAATGCGTTGATGTTCTCCAGCGAGTCCGAGATCGGTGTGACGTGAACGCCTTCAATGCGCGTTACGCCGGACTTCGTCTCCAGAATCATGTTCGCGATGAGCCAGCGATGCGGATACTCATATTCGAAAGTCAGATTGTAGGTCGTGACACCCGACGTCGTGAACGTGTTGGCGCCGACCAATTTGACGGATTTGGGTCTTTCGTGCGGAAAAAATGAAGCGACTTTCAAGAGGGCAGGCTCGAAACCTTCGTTCAGGTATTGAGGGTCCATGTTCTTGCGGATATCCGCGAAATTGCCGTTCTGAATATCCGCGAAATAGGATTCCGCCTGGCGAGCCTGTTCCTGCGGAACGAACATGTTGAACAAAGATCGAGAATCGCACGCCGACACTGACAACGCGCAGGCAAATAACGCCATCGCAATCGCGATGCGCCGCACAACCGTATCCATTGATTTCCCCCCGGCACAGCGCACTGCATATAGCCCGGAGGAGAGGGCGATTCAAATTTCTTTACCCCCCAATCCTCCCCGCAAGCTCATCCACGCCAAGCTCGCCCTCTCTCGTCTGTCCGCCTTGTTCGAGGAAGCGTTTCATCGCGGTGCGGGCGGACGGTTCGCGCATCAGCTGCTGGAAGAGATAGGCTTCTTCCGCAAGGCCTTCGGTCAGCGGCAGCGCGGCCGCATCGACGGCGCGTTTGGCCAGACGCACGGCCGGCGCGGGGAACGACGCGATGCGTTTCGCCAGCCTGTCGACGTAAGGGCCGATCTCGTGCGCGTCGAAGGCGCGGTTGAGATAGCCCCAGCGCTCCGCCGTCTCCGCATCGATGTCGACGCAGCCGAGGATCGCTTCGAGCGCGCGGCCGCGTCCGACCAGCCGCGGCCAGCGCTGCGTGCCGGTGCCGCCGGGGAGGATGCCGACCGCCACTTCCATTTGGTTGATGCGCGTCCTGCCCCTGACGCCGAAGCGCATGTCGAACGAGGCCACGAGCTCCGAGCCGCCGCCGCCCACGCGGCCCTCCACTTGCGCGATCGTCGCCTTGCCCATGGTGCGGAAGCGCTCGCACATCGCGTGATATTCGTTGGGCGCGCCGCGCGACGGTTCCGTCTTCACGTCCATGCCCATGAGCGCCCAGACGTCGAAATGGGCGATGAAGAAATCGGGATCGGCGCTTTTCATCACGAAGGCGAGCGTGTCGTCGTCCGCTTCCAGCTCCTTCGAAAGCCGGATCAGCTCCTGATAGAGCTCGAGCGTGATGAGGTTGATCGGCGGATTGTCGATGGTCGCCGTGACGACGCGGCCATCCCGCGCGATGTGCAGGCGCTTGTAGCCTTCATACGCCATGGTGTTTTCTCCTCCGGTGTTTTGGGGCAGTTTAGGCGAACCGGAGCGCGCGCACGAGCACAACCCAAGAACAACAAGAGGAACAAGCATGAAAATCGACGGCGGATGCCATTGCGGCGCGATCAGCTTCGAGGCGGAGGTCGATCCCGCGAAAGTCGCGGTGTGCCACTGCACGGACTGCCAGCAGATTTCGGGCGCGCCCTATCGCGCCAGCGTTCCGGCGCTGGCCGAAAAGCTCACCTTGCGCGGAGAGCCGAAGCATTATGTGAAGACCGCCGACAGCGGCAACAAACGTCTGCACGGCTTCTGCGGGGAATGCGGCTCGGCCATCTATGCGACGACGCCGACCGACCAGCGCGTCTTCAACCTCCGCGTCGGCGCGATCCGGCAGCGCGCCGAGCTTGTGCCGAAGATCCAGGGCTTCTGCCGCTCCGCGATGCCGTGGGTGTGGGACATCGCCGCCATCCCGAAAGCGCCGGACGAAAGGCTCGCGGTGAAGAAGTCCTGACGGTCCGCTTCGGCGCAGGCTGCGCGGCCGCAAGGAAGATTCACCACAGCCCGCCTTCGCTGAAGCTACGGCGGGTCTTCGCGAAACACCTTGTCCGCCGAAGCCTTGGCGTAGGCGGAAGACACAGAGATCGCGAGCGCGTCTTCGGAGGCCAAACTCGCTATCGAAGGTCGCCTGCGCGCGTTCCACCTCTGCTGCGGCACTACCTCGGTGGAACGCGCGCAAGAAACCTTTGGAAGAGGGTGCAAGACTTCGGGGGACGGCTCGGTATCTCTGTGCCTCAGTGTCTTCCGCCTGCGCCGAGGCTTCGGCGGACCAAGCGATGCACAAGACCCGCCGAAGCTTCAGCGAAGGCGGGCTGTGGTTCAATTTTCCTTTTTCGACGAATGCGCGATGCCGGAAAGAACGTATACGGATGAATTCCACCCTGGCCGCCCCTGTTCTTCACCGTGCGTTTTCGAGGATAGATGCATTCGAGCCCGCCGTTAGAGGCTTAAACGCTCACGCGGTCCGGCGCGGGTTTTCGCCGCCCCTGATTTTTCCCCTGATAGCAGGGGAGAATGCCCGACGCGCCGTCACACCTCGAAGCGGTAGCTCGCGCCGTCCTTTTTGATATGCCCCGCCGTCGGCGTCGCGAAATGGGTGCCGATGACGAGGACCGGCTTGTCCGCCCAGTCCTTGATCATCGCCTTGCGCGTCGCGATGCCTGCCTCCTTGTCGCTGTCGAAGGGGGGCGACCATTCGGCGTGCGCGATCTGACAGGGATGGTGCATCATGTCGCCGGTGATGACGGCCGTCTCGCCCCCGGATTCGATCATCACGCTGACATGGCCGGGCGTATGGCCCGTCGTCGGGATCAGGCTGATCTCCGGCGAGATGCGGTGGTTCATGTCCACTTCCTGCGCCAGCCCCGCCTCGAAGATCGGCTGCACGGAGTCGGCGAGGATCTCCTTCTGCTCCGCCTCGTCGACGGATTTCCAATACGCATATTCCTCGCGGCCGATGAGATAGCGCGCTTTCGGGAAGGTGGGCACCCATTTGCCGTTCTGGAGCATCGTGTTCCAGCCGACATGATCGACATGAAGATGCGTGCAGACGACGACGTTCACCTCCTCGCGTCCGAAACCGATCTCCTTCATGTGCTGAAGGAACGAGGTCTGCAGCTTCTCCCCGCGCAACATGCCGCGCGCCTTGTCGTTGCCGATGCAGGTGTCGACCACCAGCTTGAGGCCCGGCGCTTCCACCGCAAGCGCATGGATCGAAAGGATCATTGTGCCGTCCGGCGTCACGAAATGCGGATAGAGCCATTTCATTTCGGACAGCGCTTCGGGCGTCGCCTCCTTGAGGAAGGTGAATTGCGGATTATAGGGGATCGGCAATTCCATCTCGACGATGCGCGTGACTTTTACATTACCGATTTTCCAGCTGAGCATGGCGTTCTCCCGCGTGCGGCGACAAATGTTAGCCGCTCGGACGGCGTCATGAACAGCCCATGACGGTTCTGCGATTTTCATTCTTCCGCTGGCCCCCGGGCCGGAACCGATTTACCATCTGGCGCGTTTCAGGCCACGATTTGCATCTCTCATTTGCAAACTTCAGTCGGGGAGTTTCCGCCATGAATAGGTATTTCTCATCCGCGGCGTGCGCCGCGGCGCTCCTGCTTTCATCGGCCTCCGTCGATGCGATCCTCGCCCCTGTCGCGGCGCAGCAAATGGATGTGAGCTTCGATTCCTTCCACGACTATCTCGCCAATTACGGCGACTGGCTCTACAGCGACCGCTGGGGCGAAGTGTGGGTGCCGGAAAACGTTCCGGACGATTTCCAGCCCTATGCCACCAACGGCTACTGGGCCCAGAGCGACCAATACGGCTGGATCTGGGTCTCGAATTACGAATGGGGCGACGTGCCGTTCCATTACGGCCGCTGGGTCAACGATCCCGACATCGGCTGGATGTGGATTCCGGGCTATGTCTGGAGCCCTGCCTGGGTCGTCTGGCGTCACAACGGAAATTATGTCGGCTGGATGCCGATGCCGCCCGATCGGGAATTCCTGGGCCAGGCGCCAAGCGGCCCGTCGATCGGCTTCGGCATCTCGCTGGGCGGCGGCCTGCGGCTCGGTCTCGATTTCAACGACACCAATGGCGAATACGGCTATTCGCAATGGTATCCCGACTATGACCAGCGCCGGTTCGCGCAAAACTGGGTGTTCGTGCCGACGCGCCATTTCGGCGATCGCGATTCCCACCGTTATTGGACACCGCGTGACCGCAACGCCGACATTCTTCGCAACACCACCGACGCCACGCACTACGCGGTCGTGAACAACTACGTCGTCAATCGCGGCATCGATCCGCGCGTCATAGAGAAAGCGGGCGGCCATCCCGTGATGCATGTGCACATCAACGAGGTGATCAAGCATCCCGGTTTCGTGGCGCCGGCGAACAGAGGCGTCGAGATCCAGACGCGCATGCGCCAGGAGATGCCGCGCGGCACCGGCAGGGCGGGCAGCGCGCCGACCCCGCCGCCAAAAGTCGTGCAAGGCTTGTCGAGCAAGGTGCCGCAGCATCAGGGCCATGCGCCGACGCATGTCTTCACGAAGGAAACGGTGACCAACGCGCCGCATGGAAATGCCAGTCCGGCGAATGGTCCCGGCGCTGCGCCGGGCGGCCCCGGCGGCGGTCCGATGATGCACGAGCACAAGCCGGGCGAGACCGGCAATACCGGCGAGACCCGCGGCGGTGCGATGACCGGACCTGCCGGCACGATGCAAAACAAGCCCGGCGAAACCCAAGGCACCAGCACGACCGGCGGTGAATCCTCCGGCGGTATGATGCGGCACAGACATGAAACCACCGTCGGCGCGCCGCCTGCGAACGGCCCAAGTCCGACAGGCACGATGAACGCTCCCGCCGCGACGGGCGGGCCGCAGAATGCGCCGGCCGAAACCGGCGGCGAGATGATGCGTCACAGGCACGAGCCTCCCGCCGGCACGCCGCCTGCGAACGGCCCTGGTCCGACGGGCACGATGAACGCTCCCGCCGCGACGGGCGGCCCGCAGAATGCGCCGGCCGAAACCGGCGGCGAGATGATGCGTCACAGGCACGAGACCACGCCGCCCCCGAGCGGGCCGAATGCTCCGGGCGGTGCGATGAACGGTCCCGGCGGCGGCATGATGATGCATCATCATGAAAATGCGACGACGCAGGGCGCACCGACGAACACGCCGGTCAATACGCCGAGCAACGTGCCGGCCAATGCGCCGATGATGACGCACAGGCACGATAACGCCGTCAGTCCCACCGGCGGCGCAGCCCCCGGCCCCGGCGGTCCCGCGCATATGATGGAGAGACAGCCGCCCGCGACGGCGCCGACCGAACACGCCGTATCGCCGCACACGCCGCCTCAACCGCCGCCGCAGAAGAACGAAAACAAGAAAGACAAAGACAAACCCGATCACGGATGAGCCGTGAACGCCGATCTTTCCTCCCCCGCACGCCGTGTGGGGGAGGAATCCGTCTAGCCCGTCGCCATCCTCTTCATATATTCGCGGATGAGTTCGGCATTGGTGCCACCGTCGGCCTGTCCGACACGGCTCTTGGCGCGGATGTCGATGCGCGCGCCCATGCCCGCGGGCCTGACGCGGATCACGATGTCGGAAACGAAACCGAAGAAAAAGCTCGTGTAAGTCGCTTCGATGCGGCCTTCGTCGGGCGCGACAGCGACGATGGTCCAGCCCATCGCGCGTGCGCCGGCGACCGCGTGATCGAACAACTGCTCCGGCGAAATCCCGAGCCGTCCGATTGAGTGGATGTCGGCATAGTATTTCTTCTGCAGCTGTTTGACCGTGTAGCTCTTGCCGTCCATCGTCACGCGCTTGTCGCCGTCGTAATCGGGGGAATTGCTGGCGCCCTGGCGCTGCAGCAGCAGCGAGACAAATTCCGGCGGATGCTCGACATCGGTCGAGATGTCGTGGATCGGCGGCTTGCCGAGGCTGTCGAGATAATAGGAAAGCGGCACGCCGAGGACGACCAGCGAGCCGAGGAACGCCGTCAGGCCGTAGCGAATGCCCGTTGCCCTGTTCATAGCCAGTGCGACCGCAACCCACGCAAGTCCCAGCACGAATGCGACGACGCCGATATAGAGGCTGTACGGATAGATCGCGAAGAGGCCGACATGGTAATTCCAGTAGCCCATCCGCGTGCCGAACGATGCCGCAAGGCCGATCAGGAGCGCCGCGAGGAAGGCCGCGAACGCAAGCCGGCCCACGACGCCGAGGAACTTCATAGGCGTCTCCTACTCGGCGGCCGTCGGCAGGCGGTGACTGCCGAATTTCTCGCGCAGCGCCAGCTTCTGAATCTTGCCGGTGGCGGTGTGCGGAATCTCGTCGACGAACACGACGTCGTCGGGCATCCACCACTTGGCGATCTTGCCCTGGAGATATTTGAAGATCTCGTCCTTCGTCGGATGCGTGCCCGGCTTGGCGACGACGATGAGAAGCGGGCGTTCGTCCCATTTGGGGTGGCGCACGCCGATCACGGCGGCTTCGGCGATATCGGGATGGCCGACGGCGATGTTTTCGATCTCGATCGATGAAATCCATTCGCCGCCCGACTTGATCACATCTTTGGCGCGGTCGGTGATGGTCATGTAGCCGTAATCGTCGATGGTGGCGACGTCGCCGGTGTCGAACCAGCCGTCCTTGTCGAAGGCGCTCTGGCCCTCGCCCTTGAAATAAGCCTTGGCGACGGCGGGCCCGCGTACTTTCAATCGGCCGAACGCCTTGCCGTCGTGCGGCATCTCGCGGTCTTCGTCGTCGACGATCTTCATCTCGACACCGAACGGCGCATGACCCTGCTTGACCTTGTAGGCCAGGCGCTCGTCGAAGGGGCGATCCTTCAGCGGGAATTTCATCGAGCCGAGCGTGCCGAGCGGGCTCATCTCCGTCATGCCCCAGGCATGCACGACCTCGACATCGTATTTCTTCTCGAAGACCTCGATCATGGACGGCGGGCAGGCCGAGCCGCCGATCAGCACCCGCCTCAGATGCGGCAGCATCTTGCCGGTCTTCTCGAGCTCCTGCAGCAGCATCAGCCAGACGGTCGGCACCGCCGCCGTCATCGTCACTTTCTCTGTGTCAAGAAGCTCATAGATGGAGACGCCGTCGAGTTTCGGTCCGGGCATGACCAGCCGTGCGCCGATCATGGGCGCTGCGAACGCGATCGCCCAGGCATTGGCGTGGAACATGGGCACGACCGGAAGGATCGTGTCGGCATTGCCGATGCCCATGGCGTCTGACTGGGTCGCGATCATCGCTTCGAGCACGTTCGAGCGATGGCTGTAGAGCACGCCTTTGGGATTTCCGGTGGTGCCGGAGGTATAGCAGAGCCCGCAGGCGGTGTTTTCGTCGAACTCCGCCCAGGCGAAATCGTCGTCGACATCGGCGATGAAGTCTTCATACGCGACGAGATTGGGAATGGTCGCAGCCGGCAGGTTGGCGCGATCGGTCATCGCCACATAGAGCTTGACCGACGGCAGCTTCGGCGCGAGCTCGGCCACCAGCTTCGCGAAGGTCGTATCGAAAAACAGAACCCGGTCTTCGGCATGATTGGCGATATAGACGAGCTGCTCGGGGAACAGCCGCGGATTGAGCGTGTGATAGACGGCGCCGAGCCCGGTGATGCCGTACCAGCTTTCGAGGTGGCGATCGGTGTTCCAGGCCATCGTCGCCACGCGGTCGCCGAATTTCACGCCGGCCTTCGCGAGCGCCTTGGCGACGCGGCGCGCCCGCGAGTGGGCGGTGCGGTAGTTCGTGCGGCGGATCGGTCCCTCGACCGAACGCGTAACGATCTCGCGCTCGCCGTGATTGAGCGCCGCATGGTCCAGAATCTTATGGACCAGCAGCGGCCAGTCCTGCATCAACCCAAGCATGAAAATTAGGTCCCCGGTGTTTCCGGCATAATAGGAATGCGCGGAGCGAGGGGCAACGCGAACAGTTGACGCCTTCGGGCGGCACTGGGTTAATCCCCACGGCAAAACAAGGTCCTGACAATGCCCCTCACGAACGCACAAGCCCGCGACGTCCAGAGCCTTCTCCACCCCTACACGAACCTCATGAAGCTGCGCGAGACGGGCCCCGTGGTCTTCGAGCGCGGCAAGGGCGTTCGCGTGTATGACGAGAAGGGTAAGGACTACATCGAAGGCATGGCGGGGCTCTGGTGCACGGCGCTGGGCTGGGGCGAGGAGGCCCTCATCGAGGCGGCGGCCGAGCAGATGCGCAAGCTTTCCTACGGCCACATCTTTGCGGGTCGCAGCCACGAACCGGCCATTGCGCTGGCCGAGAAGCTGAAGGAGGTCGCCTCGTTCCCGGTCGGCAAGGTGTTCTTCGCCAATTCCGGCTCCGAGGCCAATGACAGCCAGATCAAGCTGTTCTGGTACGCCAACAACGCGCGCGGCCTCACCAAAGCGAAGAAGTTCATCAGCCGCACCAAGGCCTATCACGGCGTGACCATGGCGTCGGCGAGCCTCACCGGTCTTGCCGGCAACCACAGAAGCTTCGACCTGCCGCTCGACTTCGTGCGCTTTGCGGATTGCCCGCATTACTATCGCGGCGCGCAGCCGGGCGAGAGCGAAGCGGAGTTCGTAGCGCGGCTCGCGAAAAATCTCGGCGACCTGATCGAGAAGGAAGGCGCCGACACCATTGCGGCGATGATCGCCGAACCGGTGATGGGCGCGGGCGGCGTCATCCTGCCGCCGAAGGGCTATTTCGACGCTATTGTCAAAGTGCTGGCGCGCTACGGCATCCCGCTGGTCGACGATGAGGTGATCACCGGCTTCGGCCGCACCGGCAACTGGTTCGGGGCGGCGACCTACGGCTTTGAGCCGGCGACGATGACGGTGGCGAAAGCGCTGTCATCGGCCTATCTGCCGATCTCGGCGGTACTGATTTCGCCGGAAATCGCGGAAGCGATCGAAGAGGAGTCCGGCCGCATCGGCACCTTCGGTCACGGCTTTACCTATTCGGCGCATCCCGTCGCGGCAGCCGTAGCGCTGAAGACGATCGAGATCTATCAGGAGCGCGACATCGTCGGCCATGTGCGCCATGTGGCGCCACGGTTCCTCACGCGGCTCAGGAAGCTCGGCGAGCATCCGTTGGTGGGCGAAGCGCAGGGCGTCGGTCTCATCGGCGGTATCGAGCTTGTGGCAGACAAGAAAAACAAGACAAGCTTCGAGCCGGCCAAAACGGCCGCGGCGACCATCGCGCGTTTCATCGAAGAAGAAGGCCTGATCACGCGGCCTCTGCTCGGCGACCGTATTGCGCTGTGCCCGCCGCTCGTCATTACCGAAGCGGAGATCGACGAATTGTTCGATCGCTTCGAGAAAGGCCTCGCGAAAGGCGTCGAGTGGGCGAAAAAGGAAGGCGCGAACCTCGCCTGATGCGGCGAATGCACGCAAGGGCTGCGGCGTCCGCTTAAATTCTCTTCACAAAAAATTCTCGCCGCGAGAACTCCTGTTTCGCGGAACGGATCACACATTGGTGATTTAAGTCGGATGTGTGGCGTGGCGGGGCGCGCCGCATCGGCCCCCTTTGCAGGAGTTTGCTCCATGGCTTTCACGCTCTCGCCTTTGCCTTTCGACGAAGACGCGCTCGAGCCGATCATTTCGGCGCGCACGATCGGTTTCCACTATCACAAACACCACAAGACCTATGTGGACACGCTCAACAAGCTCGTCGAGGGGACGCGCTATGCGGGCATGAAGCTCGAAGAAGTTGTCCGTGCGACGGCCGGCAGCGATCAGGCGCCGGACAAGAAGATCTTCAACAACGCCGGCCAGGTGTGGAATCACGACTTCTACTGGCGCAGCCTGTCGCCGAAGAAACCGACCATCGACGGTCAGCTGAAAAGCGCGATCGAGCGCGACTTCGGCGGCGTCGACAAGCTGGTCGAGAATCTGGGGGAGGCAGGCAAAGAACAGTTCGGCAGCGGCTGGGCGTGGCTCGTCTCGAAAGGCGGCAAGCTGTCGGTCGAGAAGACGGCCAACGCAGAGAATCCGATGGCGAAAGGCGTGAACTGCCTTCTCACGATCGATGTGTGGGAGCACGCCTATTATCTCGACTACCAGAACGCGAGGGCGAAATATCTCGAAGAGATCGCCAAGATGCTGAACTGGGAGTTCGCGGCGGAGAATCTCGGCCAGGAAAGCCACCCCGTGCGGGCTGCCGCGGAGTAAGAAAAAAGATTCACCACAGAGGCGGTGAGGCAATGAGATAGCGAGCGTGTTCCCTTGCGGACGCGCCTGTCCTGTCAGCGAGCTTGCGCACTTCGCGCGCAGAAATTCCGTTTCCGGGACATGCGGTCTCTCGGACGGCCGCGAGATTTCATTGCCTCACCGCCTCTGTGGTTTCCCTTTCTTGGTTAGCCCGCCAAGCATTCCGATCTTGACGTTGACGTAAACGTCAACTAAATGAGGCTCCGCTTTCGCTGGAGCCTGGCCTTGAGCCGCCAATACACCATCCGCGAGCTGACCAAGGAGCTGGGCGTGACCGCCCGCACGCTCCGCCATTACGAAGACGAGGGTCTCCTCGCGCCGGCCCGCAACGGCCAGCAGCGCATTTATTCCGCTCGCGACCGTGCCCGTCTCACGCTCGTTCTCAGGGGCCGCCGGGTCGGCTTCACACTCGCCGAGATCGGCGAGATCCTTGATCTCTACGATGCGAAAGACGGCGGCGCGGCGCAGCTCGCCCATGCGCGCAAGAAATTTGCAGAGCGCATCGAAGCGCTCGAGCAGCAGAAGCGCGACGTCGAAGAGTCCCTCGCCGAACTTCGCCTCGGCCTCACCATGATCGAAAATGTGCTCGCCGACGGCGCCCCGCGCGAAAGTCCGCGGCTGACCGGTTTCGGCATGTTGCCGCTGGAGGATTAAATGACCGCGCTCGCCGTCGAAGAACCGGCCTACATGACGGAAGATCTGCGCATCTTCGCGGAAGGTGTCGGCAAGTTTCTCGAGCGCGAAGCGGTGCCGAATGTCGAGCGCTATACGCAGCAGCACAAAGTCGACCGCGAGCTTTGGAACAAGGCGGGCGAGGCGGGGCTTCTCTGCGCGTCGATGCCGGAAGAATATGGCGGTGCCGGCGGCACATTCGCCCATGAAGCGGTGCTGATCGATGCGCTCGGCAAGCGCGGCGTCGACGGCTGGGGCATCGTCCTTCACAACGCCATCGTCGCCCCGTACATCCTTCACTACGGCACGGATGAGCAGAAGAAGCGCTGGCTGCCACGCCTGGCGACCGGCGAGCTTGTCGCCGCGATCGCGATGACAGAGCCCGGTACGGGTTCCGATCTGCAGGCCGTGAAGACGACCGCGCGCAAGGACGGCAATCATTACGTCATCAACGGCTCGAAGACGTTCATCACCAATGGCGGCACGGCGAATTTCATCGTCGTCGTGTCGAAAACCGATCCCACGAAAGGCGCCAAAGGCATCTCGCTCGTCTGCGTTGAGACGGACGAGGTGGAAGGTTTCCGCCGCGGCCGCGTGCTCGACAAGATCGGGCAGAAGGCAAACGACACGGCCGAACTCTTCTTCGACGAGGTGCGGGTGCCCACGTCGAACCTGATCGGCATCGACGAAGGCCAGGGCTTCGTCCAATTGATGCAGCAGCTGCCGCAGGAACGCCTCATCATCGCGCTGCAGGCGATCGCGGTCATCGAGCGCGCACTCGCCGTGACTGGCGACTATGTGAAAGAGCGCAAGGCCTTCGGCAAAGCGGTCATCGATTTCCAGAACACGCAGTTCAAGCTCGCCGAATGCAAGACGGAAGCGACCGTCGCCAAGGTCTTCTGCAATTACTGCATGGACCTGCACCTCAAGGGCAAGCTCGATGCCGTCACCGCCTCGATGGCGAAGCTGCATCTCACCGAAGCCCAATGCCGCATCGTCGACGAATGCCTGCAGCTTCACGGCGGCTACGGCTACATGAACGAATACCCCATCGCCCGCATGTACGCCGACAGTCGCGTCCAGAAGATCTACGGCGGCACCAACGAGATCATGAAACTGCTGATCGCGAGAAGCTTATGAGGATGAGCTCCAAGATTGGCGTCAATCCTCCCCCGAACGAAGTTTGGGGGAGGGGGACCGCGACGGGGTGGAGGGGGCAGCCAGCAGCGCGACGTGTGTCGTTGCCCCCTCCGTGTTGCCACGCTGCGCGTGGCAATCCACCTCCCCCGCGCTTCGCGCTGGGGAGGATTAACATCACGAACTCGCCCATCTAACAGGGAGACACCCATGACCGAATGTTTCGTCTACGACACCGTGCGCACGCCGCGCGGCAAGGGCAAGAAGGACGGCGCGCTGCATGAAGTGACGGCGCTGGAGCTGGCGACGCAGGCGCTGAAGGCCGTTCGCGACCGCAACAATCTCGACACTTCGATGGTCGACGACGTCGTGCTGGGCTGCGTCGATCCGGTCGGCGAGCAGGGCTCGGACATCGCGCGGATCGCGGTGCTGAATGCGGACTATGCCGACTCGGTCGCCGGCGTACAGATCAATCGCTTCTGCGCGAGCGGTTTGGAAGCGACCAACATGGCCGCGGGTCAGATCATGGCGGGACAGTCCGACATGACCATCGGCGGCGGCGTCGAATCCATGAGCCGCGTCGGCATGGGTGCGTCGGGGGGCGCGTGGGCGACAGATCCGACAATCGCGTTCAAATCCTATTTCACGCCGCAGGGTATCTCGGCCGATCTCATCGCAACACTGGACGGCTTCTCGCGCGCCGATGTCGACGCCTATGCGGTCGAAAGCCAGAAGCGCGCCGCGAATGCCTGGAAAAACGGCTATTTCAAGAAATCGGTCGTCCCGGTGAAGGACATTCTCGGCCAGACGATCCTCGATCACGACGAGCATATGCGTCCCGACGCCAGCATGCAGTCGCTGGGCTCGCTCAATGCGTCGTTCGAGCAGCTGGGTGATTTCGCGGGCTTCGACGCGGTGGCGCAGCAGCGCTACCCGCAGGTCGAGAAGATCAACCACGTCCATCACGCCGGCAATTCGTCGGGCATTGTCGATGGTGCGGCGGCGGTACTCCTCGGGACCAAGGATGCGGGCAAGAAGGCCGGTATCAAACCGCGCGCCAAAATCCGCGCCTTCGCGTCGATCGGCTCGGAGCCGTCGATCATGCTGACGGGCCCCTCCTACGTGACGGAGAAAGTCCTGAAGCGCGCCGGCATGACGACCAAGGACATCGATCTCTTCGAGCTCAACGAAGCGTTCGCGTCCGTCGTGCTGCGCTACATGAAAGTGCTCGACATCCCGCACGACAAGATCAACGTCAATGGCGGCGCCATCGCCATGGGTCACCCCTTGGGCGCCACCGGTGCGATGATCCTCGGCACCGTGCTCGACGAGCTCGAGCGCCGCAACCTGTCCACCGCGCTCGTGACCCTCTGCGTCGGCGCGGGCATGGGCACCGCCACCATCATCGAACGGGTCTGATCAATCATCAGCGTGTCATTCCCGCGCAAGCGGGAACCCAGAGGGATACGGATTGGGTCCCCGCTTTCGCGGGGATGACGCTCAGGGAGAATGTTATGGAACTCAAGAACTTCAAATGGGATCAGGACGCCGACGGCATCGTCACGCTGACCTGGGACGTTCCCGGCCGCACCATGAACGTGCTGACGAACTCAGCCATTGCCGAGCTGGCTTCCGTCGCGGAAAAAGTCGCGAGCGACGCCGCGATCAAAGGCGTCGTCATCACCAGCGGCAAGTCGAACGGCTTCTGCGCCGGTGCAGCGCTCGACGAGATGGAAAGCAATGCCAGCGGCGCGAGCACGAAATCGTTGACGCCCGAACAGGCGGTGGCCGCGCGCTATCAGGGCGTAATGAGCTTCCATCACGCGCTGCGCAAGCTCGAAACCTGCGGCAAGCCGGTTGCGGCTGCGATCAACGGCCTGGCGCTCGGCGGGGGTCTCGAAGTGACGCTCGCCTGTCATTATCGCGTCGTGGCCGACAATCCGAAAATCCAGCTCGGTTTGCCGGAAGCGAAAGTGGGACTGCTGCCCGGCGGCGGCGGCACGCAACGTCTGCCGCGTCTTGTCGGCGCCATGCAGGCGCTGCCGCTTCTTCTGCAGGGCGGAAGCCTCGATCCGAAGAAAGCGCTCGGCATGAAGCTCGTGCACGCGGTGGTGCCGCTGGCCGACATCGTGACCGCGGCGAAGAAGTGGATCAAGGAAACGCCCGATCCCGTGCAGCCCTGGGACAAGAAGGACTTCAAGATCCCGGGCGGCGGACCTTACTCGCCCGGCGGCGGCCAGGTCTTCACCATGGGCAATTCGATGCTGCGCAAGGAGAGCTACGGCAATTATCCCGCGCAGCGCTACATCCTCTCCTGCGTCTATGAAGGCCTGCTCGTGCCGATCGACGCAGGCCTGCGCATCGAAGCGCGCTATTTCACCAAGCTCTTGATGGACCCGGCGAGCCGCAACATGGTGCGTTCGCTGTTCCTCTCCATGCAGGAGCTGGGCAAGGGCGCGCGGCGGCCGAAGGACGAAAAGCCGACGGACGTAAAAACGCTGGGCGTCCTCGGCGCCGGCGTGATGGGCGCGGGCATCGCTTACGTTTCGGCGCTGTCCGGCATCGAAGTCGTGCTGCTCGATGCGACGACGGAGAAAGCCAATGCCGGCCGCGATCACGTCGCGGGCATCATCGATCGCCAGATCGAGAGGGGGCGTTCGACGCCCGAGAAGAAGGCGGAGATCCTGGGCCGCATCAAGACGACGACGGATTTCGCCGAACTCAAATCCATCGATCTCCTCATTGAAGCGGTGTTCGAAGACCGCGCGGTGAAGGCGGAGGTGACCAAGAAGGCGTGCGAGGTGATGCCGAAATCGGCGGTGTTCGGCTCGAACACGTCGACGCTGCCGATCACGGGCCTTGCCGAAGCGAGCGACCGCGCGGAAAGTTTCATCGGCATCCATTTCTTCTCGCCGGTCGACCGCATGGGCCTTGTCGAGATCATCTTGGGCAAGAAGACGAACGCGCATGCGCTCGCCGTCGCCATCGACTATGTCCAGAAGATCAAGAAGACGCCCATCGTGGTGAACGATTCACGCGGTTTCTACACCTCGCGCTGCGTCGGCACCTATCCCGGCGAAGGCATGGCGATGCTGACCGAAGGCATTCCGCCGGCGATGATCGAGAATGTCGGCCGCATGGCCGGCATGCCGATGGGCCCGCTCGAGCTGATGGACTCCATCGGCATCGACACGGGGCTCAAGGTTGCGCGCCAGACGAAGAAGGATCTCGGCATCAACGAGACGACGCCGCAGGAGGAGTTTTTCTCCTGGATCGTCGAGAAGGCCAACCGTCCGGGCCGCAAGACCGGCAAGGGCTTTTACGACTACGACGCGAAGGGCAAGCGCCTCAGGCTGTGGCCGGAGCTTCTGTCCTACAAGAAGCAATGGAACAGCGACGCCAATGTGCAGGAGCTGAAGGAACGCTTCCTGACGATCCAGGCGCTGGAAGCCGCGCGCTGCTTCGAAGAGGGCGTGATCACCGATCCGCGCGACGCCGATGTAGGCTCGATCCTCGGCTGGGGCTACGCGCCCTTCACCGGCGGCACGATCTCCTACATCGACACGGTCGGCACGGCGGAATTCGTGAAGCGCTGCGACGCGTTCGCCGCGAAATACGGCGACCGCTTCAAGCCCAACAAGCTCCTGCGCGACATGGCCGCGAAGAACGAGACGTTCTACGCGCGGTTTGCGCCGCAAAAAGAGGCGGCGTAACGGATTGCGGTAGCGGCTCTCGGGAAACCGGGAGCTGCCGCCCGATTTCCGCCGACACAATGAGGTCGGAGCGGGCGCCTCGCCCGCACATTGCGTATCCCGTCCGGTCGATTGCTGTTAGTGTGTAACCTCATTGTCGGGGGGACGCATGCGCACTTTCACACTCATCTGCTTCGGCCTTTTCGCGTGCGGATTGGCTGTCGCTCCCGCCAAGGCATCTTCAGAGATGCAGCCGGAGGACATCGTCCGGCTGCTCTACGCGGACTACATGTCCGGCCCGGGGAAGAATCTCCCGACGCAAAGCGCGGAAGACAAAATCCGGCCCTACGCCACGCGTGGCCTGCAAAAAGCGATCGATGAAAACGATCGTTGCGAAAAAAACAGCAGGGAAGTCTGCGCTATCGATTTCGACTACATCATCGCGGGGCAGGATTGGGGCAAGCTGCTCGGTTTCAGGATCGACCGCAGGACGGTTGGGGAATCCCTCATCGTGCGCGCGCGATTCCGGGAGCAGGGCATGGGACCGGATACCCAGGTCGTCCAGTATACGTTCGTGAAAGAGGATGACGCCTGGAAGATAGACGATGTCGCTGACGGTGGTGACTCGCTCAAGAACTCCATCGAGAGTTATTTCAAAGAATACGACGACCACAACAATCCGCGGCATCATAAGCCGAAGTAATTGAGAGGCGGCACTTACGCCTTCGCCAGCGCCGCGACTTTTTCTGCCGGCACCGTTCGGCCCGATCGGATCATCAGGAACCGTCCCGCCCATGACGCGCGGATGATCCAGCGTCCTTCGATCTCCGTTCCGTCTTCGCTGAGCGTGCCTTCGTAGTGAATGGTGTGCGTGCGGCCGCCGCTGCCGTCATAGGTTTTGTCGAAGGTCACGGACATGCCGTCGCGGCTTCCCGACAGCGTCGCGTAAATCGTTTCACCTTTGTTGGGTCCGACATCCATCGGCTCGTGCGTCGTCCCGGTCAGCCAGCTCTGGCTTTCGATCAGCGTCGCCGTGAACTGCACGGGTGCGAGCGCGCGCGGATAGGAGTAAAATCCTTGCCACACGCCGGTAAGACTATCGCCCGCGTCCACAATCTTGCCCCAATTCCCCCGGGAACCATACGCGGCGGGCGCAATCGGCTCAACGAGAAAGAGGCTTTCGATGGTGCAGCGCATTGCACGTCTCCGTCGCGCACATCACGCCGCCGTGCGCATCGCAGCCGCATCGGAACCTCTTCGCCCGCGCGCTGTTTCCAACTGGCATTGTCCGGGACGATATAACATATGCTCGGTACTATACTGATCATCATATTGGTGTTGATCCTGCTCGGCTCATTGCCGACCTGGCCGTATAGCAGCGGCTGGGGCTATTATCCGAGCGGTGGTCTGGGCCTCATACTCATCATCATCATCATCCTGGTACTACTCGGGCGGCTCTAGTCGCGCGAGAGTAGAGAGCCCAATTTCGTCGGACGCGATTCTGCTTTAAGACGGATGCGTTCGATGGAATGGGCTCTCGTATTATGGACAAGGTTTCCACGCTTCTTTCACCCTGGACCGGCCCTTACGGGGGCGTGCCGCCTTTCGCATCCGCGACCCCTGCCGCTTTCAAGCCGGCGCTCCTTGGCGGCATCGAAGAGAATCGCACCGAGATCGCGGCGATCGCGAACAATCCCGAACCGCCAACATTTGAGAACACGATTGCGGCGCTGGAGGATTCGGGTCGCGCGTTTCATCGCGTGGGCGTTGTCTACGGCGTGTTTTCCTCGACCCTCAACGACAAGGAGATGCAGGCCGTCGAGATCGAGATGGCGCCGGTGCTGGCCGCCTTCGCGGACGAGGTGATCCAGAACGCGACGCTCTTTGCGCGGGTGAAGGCTGTGTACGAGGCGCTGGGGACCGCCGATCTGACTGCGGAGCAGAAGCGTCTTGTCGATGTGGTCTACAGGAATTTCGCACGGCACGGCGCGGCGCTGGACGAGGCCGGCAAGGTGCGGCTCGCCACGATCAACCAGCGGCTGGCGATCCTTTACACCGAATTCGGCCAGAACGTGCTCGCCGACGAGGAAGAGCAATTCCTCGTGCTCGACAGTGAAGCCGATCTCGAGGGACTCTCGCCCGAGCAGCGCGATGTGGCGCGCGCGGCGGCCGTGGCGAAGAACCTCACTGGCAAATGGGTGATCGCCAACACGCGCTCCGACATGGAGCCCTTCCTGACTTACGCGGCGCGGCGGGACCTGCGCGAGAAAGCGTTCCGGCTGTGGACGTCGCGCGGCGACGGCCGGCATGACAACAAACCGCTGATCGGCGAGATCCTCGCTCTTCGCGCCGAAAAAGCGAAGCTCCTCGGCTTTAAGACGTTTGCGCATTGGGTGACCGACGACCAGATGGCGAAGACGCCTGATGCGGCGATGGCGCTGATGGAGAAGGTTTGGAAGCCGGCGGTCGCGCGCGTGCGCGGAGAAGTCGCCGAAATGCAGAAGCTCGTCGATGCGGAGAACGGCGGCTTCAGGATCGCGCCGTGGGACTACCGCTACTACGCGGAGAAAGTGCGCCAGGCGAAATACGCGCTCGATCAGAGCGAGATCAAAGCCTACCTCTCCGCCGACAGGATCATCGAGGCGGCGTTCTGGGCGGCGGGCGAGCTCTACGGCTTCGAATTTGTCGAGATCAAGGGCGTTCCGGTCGCGATGGGCGAGGTGCGCGTGTTCGAATTGCGCAAGGAGGGGAAGCCCGCGGGGCTGTTCTATCTGGATCCGTTCGCGCGGGCCGGCAAGCTCTCTGGCGCTTGGATGAGCGAATACCGCACCCAGGAGCGGTTCAGGGGGAATGTCACGCCGATTGTCTCCAACAATTCCAATTTCATGAAAAGCGAGAGCGGCGTGCTCATCTCCTGGGACGACGCGGTCACGATCTTCCATGAATTCGGCCATGCGCTACACGCGCTCAATTCGAACGTGACTTACCCCTCGCTCTCCGGCACCAATGTCGTGCGCGATTTTGTCGAATTTCCGAGCCAGCTGAACGAACGCTGGCTTGCGACGCCCGAATTGCTGAAGCGTTTTGCGAGGCACCATAAAACCGGCGAGCCGATGCCCGAGGCGCTGATCCAGAAGATCCGCAACGCGCAGAAATTCAACCAGGGTTTCGCGACCGTCGAGTATCTTGCTTCCGCGACGGTCGACATGAAGGCACATCTGGCGGGCGATATACCGATCGATGCCGCGACGTTCGAAAAGGAAACGCTCGCCGCCATCGGCATGCCGGCGGAAATCGTCATGCGCCACCGCATGCCACATTTCACGCATGTCTTCTCGGGCGAAGGCTATGCCGCCGGCTATTACAATTATATCTGGGCCGACACGCTGGTCGCCGACGCGGCGGAGGCCTTCCGCGAAGCGCCCGGCGGATTCTACGACGCGGAGCTGGCGCGCAAGCTTCACGACGACATCATGAGCGTCGGCAACACGGTCGACGCGGGCGATGCCTTCCGCCGTTTCCGCGGCCGCGACGTACGCGTCGAAGCCCTGATGCGCGATCGTGGGTTTCCCGCCGGGCCTTGACGCGTCGCGTCCTTATCCGCGGATGCGCGATCCCGCCGCCACGGCGAGCTTGGAGAATTCTTCTTCGGCCCGTGTCGCAGTTCGCTCCTTCAGGCGCAGCGCAAAGAATTGCCGCTGGGGTAGCGGAAACTTGAGCGCGATCAGCGTTCCTGCCCGCAGTGCGGCCGTCACGGCGAGCCGCGACAGCGCGGCGGCGCCTGCGCCGTCGAGCACTGCCGAGCGCACCGCCTCGTTCGACGGCAATTCGAGCAGGATGTCGAGACGCGCCGGATCGATGCCTTTGTCGGCCAGCGCGCGCTCGAAGATGGCGCGGGTGCCCGAGCCCCGTTCGCGGAAGACCCAGCGGAATTGCCTCAGGTCGTCCGGCGACAAGAGGCGGCTGTGATAATGCGGGCTGACGACGATCACCATCTCGTCGATACCCACCGGCGTGATTGCGAAGGCGGGATCCTCCATTGTGTCCTCGATGAAGCCGAGATCGGCGGCGTTGTCGCGTACCAGCCCGGCCACCGCCTCCGTGTTGCCGATGACGAGATCGAGCGAGATGCCCGGATGGGCTTCGCGGAAGCGGGCCATCACGGGCGGCAGCCAGTAATTCGCAACCGTCTGGCTCGCCGCGAGCGTGAGCGCGCCGCGCTTCAGGCCGGTGATGTCATGGAGCAGGGTCTCGGCGCTCGCCGCGCGCGCGATGACCGCGCGGGCTTCGACGAGGAAGAGCTTGCCGGCCTTGCTGAGCGCGATGCCGCGGCCGATGCGGTCGAACAGCTTGACGTCGTAGCGTGTTTCGAGGGCCGCAATAGCCGCGCTGACGGCCGATTGCGTGAGATGGAGATCGTGGGCGGCCTGCGTCACATGCTCCCGCTCCGCAACCGCAATGAAGATGCGCAGCTGCTCGAGCGTCATGGCGCAAGCCTCACATGGTGAAGTGGACCAATGTCAGGCTGAACGTCGCGATGAAGAGGAAGGCGGCGAGGCCGACAAGGAGCGGCTTGATGCCTTTCGCCTTGAGCTTGCGGAAATCGGTCTCGAGCCCCATCGCGGCGAGCGCCATGGAAAGAAGGAACGTCGTCGCCGGCACGATCAGGCCTTTCATGTCGGCCGGCACCGTGATGATGCTGTTGAGGCCCGCGAGCGCAATGAAGCCCAGCACGAACCACGGCAGCGGCACGCTCGCGCCTGCGCTGCCCGCGTCGCTGCTGCGCCTGCGCCGCGCAAGAAATCCCAGCGTCAGCACGACCGGCGCCAACATCATCACGCGCGAGAGTTTTGCGATGGTGCCGAGTTCGCCGGCCTGCTTGCCGTCCTGGAACGCAGCGGCCACGACCTGCGCGATCTCGTGGATCGAAGCGCCGGTCCACAATCCGTAAGCCTTCGGCGTCAGATGCAACAATGCGGGCAGAAGCGGGTAGGCGAACATCGCGATGGAGCCGAACACCGTCACGCAGGCGACCGCGTAAGCGACGTCCTCGTCCGGCGCATCGGTCACCGTGTTGGTCGCGATGACGGCGGACGCGCCGCAGATCGATGTGCCGGCTGCGATGAGTTCGGCCAATTTGCCTTCGACGCCGATGCGCGCGGCAAACCATTTGGTGAAGAGGAAGGTCGCAACGAGCGTTGTGACGATGACGGCCACGCCGCTTGCGCCGACTTCGGCGACCTGCGCCGCGGTGAGCTGCACTCCCAGAAGGATGATCGCGAAGCGCAGGATCCGGCGCAGCGAGAATTTGATCCCGGCTTTGGCGGCGTCCGCCGTGCCGACCATGTTGTGGTAGGCCATGCCGATGAGGATCGCGAGGATCATCGGGCTGAAAGTTGCGACGCCGGGGATCCGGCGCAAGGCGAAGGCCACCGCCGCGATGGCGGCGGTGAGGGCCAGTCCGGGGAAAACACCGTAAACGCCGCGCAGCCACGGCATCGGCTTGCGCAGGGGCTGTGGAAGCTGGACGTCCTGAACGCTCATGGCGTGGCCTCGACTCTGCGAAGCCGAATCTGGACGTTCCCGAGATATCGATCCAATTCATTATTATCGATAGAATAATCGAAAAGAACGAACAGTCCAGCGCCGATCGCTTTTCCTACCCCCGCAAAGCGGGCGCGCGGAGCGCGACAGACGGAGGGAGCACGAAGTCTGCGTTGGGGCCCTCCAGGGGAAAGCGCGGCCATGCGCATGTGGATGGATTGTCGATAAGCGCTATGGCGGCGCGGTTCGGGCTTATATTGAACAGATTGACGGATCGGCCGCGTTACGAACTTTGTCGGACTCCATGGCGCTGAGTGAGGACACCCTGTTCGGAGACAATCAAGACGACGTCCGCGGGTACGGACGTCACTCCACCGGGATTCTGCCCTCGCACATCCTCAAGCGCGAAATCCGCGCCAAACGGCTCGTCGTCTCGACGGAGGACATCAGCGAGGGGCAGGTGCAGCCGGCCAGCCTCGACCTCCGGCTCGGGTGGTGTGCCTATCGCGTGCGCGCGAGCTTCCTGCCGGGGCCCAATTCGACCGTCGAGGAGAAGCTCGGCCGGGTCTCGATGCATGCGATCGACATCGCCAACGGTGCCGTGCTCGAGGCAGGATGCGTCTATGTCATTCCACTGCTGGAGCGGCTCGAGCTGCGTGATCGAATCTCGGCGATCGCAAACCCCAAGAGCTCGACCGGCCGCCTCGACGTTTTCACACGGCTGATCACCGATCGCGCCGAAGCATTCGATAAGGTCGAGGACGGTTATCGGGGGCCGCTCTATGCCGAGATAACGCCGCGCACCTTCCCGATCCTCGTGCGCAAGGGCACACGCCTCAATCAGCTGAGGCTCCGCCACGGCTCCCCGCAATCCTCGGATGCAGAACTTCGCCGCCTGCACGCGGCCAGCCCTCTTGTCGATCATTCGCCGGACATCGACAACGGCTTGAGCCTCAGCGTCGATCTCAAGGGCCGCGAGGGCGACATGCTGGTCGGCTGGCGCGCCAAACGGCATGCGGCCGTGATTGATGTCGATCGCGACCGCAGTCTCGATCCGCTGGATTTTTGGGATCCGGTCTACGCCCGCAACGAAGCGGCGATCGTGCTCGACCCGGAGGAGTTCTACATTCTGGTGTCGCGCGAGGCGGTCGCCATCCCGCCGGACTATGCCGCCGAGATGGTGCCGTTCGATCCGCTGGTGGGCGAGTTCCGCGTTCACTATGCCGGCTTCTTTGATCCGGGCTTCGGTTACGAGCCGGGGCGGACGCCTTCGGCGCGCGCGGTACTGGAAGTGCGCTCCCGCGAAGTTCCCTTCATCCTCGAACACGGTCAGACCATCGGCCGACTCGTCTTCGAGCGCCTCACCGACTCGCCGCCGGAGATTTATGGCCAGGGCATCGGCTCAAATTATCAGCGCCAGGGGCTGAAACTTTCGAAGCATTTCCGCGCCGCTTAGGCCTGCTAGCAGACATTTTTGCAGCGCGGCATGTTGCGACAAATCCACACTATGTAGGGAAAAACATTAGAATTTTTGCGCTCCCATTGCGCGCCGCGCACTTCCCGGCACACTTCTTCTCGCCGCGGGCCCACGGCAAAGGGGGCTAGGCTCGCGGTGACTGAGGTCCGCATTGAAGGGGGCAGTCTGAGGCGGTTACGGTGCTGAACAAGCGCCGGCCGCCTCTCGACTTTCTGGGGTTCATTCGGGCGTACCGAGTAGGTTAAGGCGCCGGACGACTTATCTACATAACCAAGCTCCGGAGCGCGGCGCGAGCCCATGCACGACATCGTTCACACTTCCATCGAGTTCATTCGGCATCACGCCGTCTGGGCGGGACCGGTCCTGTTTCTGGTCTCGTTCGGCGAGTCCTTCGTCGGCTTAAGCCTTCTTTTCCCCGGCACAACCATCATGGTGCTCGCGGGTACCATCGTGCGCTCGCCGCTCAATCCGCACGGCGTGCTCGAAGTCTGGCCGCTCCTGATCGGATCGATCCTCGGCGCCGTGCTGGGCGACACAATCTCCTACTGGCTTGGCCTTCGATTCGGCCATCTCGTTGAGAAGCACTGGTATTTCGAGCGCCATCCGGACCTCCTCCCGCGCGGCTACAGATTTTTCGAGCGCTGGGGCGTGGCGAGTGTCTTTATCGGACGCTTCTTCGGGCCCGTGCGCGCCGTCATCCCGCTCGTCGCCGGCATCATGGAGATGCCGTGGCGGCTTTTCTGGGTTGCCAATGTCGGTTCGGCGCTGATCTGGGCGCCGGCGCTGCTGCTCCTGGGGTCTGCGGGGCTCGGCGTCATCAGCAGGCTGTTGGCCGTGCCGAAAGGGTGGCATCTGACTGTGACGGTCACGGTTATCGTCGCGGTCATGGCGCTGATCTGGGCAGCGCACAAATATGGGCTGTTCGGTCGCGTGACGCGCTATCTCGGTCGCTGACTTTCGTCGTCGATCTGTTGCGAATTTCGATCAGGGTGTTTGCATGCGCCTTCCCGCACTTCTGCTGATTGCATCGCTCTTCCTCGTCAACGCGGCGCATGCGCAGGATGTCCTGTCGCGCTGGGTGCAGATGGCGCCGGGCGGCGTCTCGGAAGCGCGTGCCGTCGTTCGCGGCGATACCTGTCCGGCGGCAGTGATCGATGGGGTGAGCGTCCCGATGCAGACGCGCGCGTCGCCCAACGATGCATTTCCGGTTCGCCTGTGCGCAGTCACGCTGGCGCCGACGGTCAGACAGGTTTCGGTCGGCGGTGCGAAGCTGCTGGCGCCGAAGCCGGAGCCGGCGCGCATCCTGGTGCTGGGCGACACGGGCTGCCGCATCAAGGGCTCGACCGTGCAGGCCTGTAACGATCCGGCGAAGTGGCCGTTTCCGCAGGTCGCCGCCCAAGCCGCGAAACTGAGGCCCGACCTCGTCATCCATGTCGGGGACTATCTATATCGCGAATCCAAATGTCCGGCCGGCGATGCGCGCTGCGCCGGAAGTCCTTCGGGCGACAACTGGACGACGTGGGATGCCGACTTCTTCACACCGGCCAGGCCTCTGCTGGAAGCAGCGCCTTGGGTGATCGTGCGCGGCAATCACGAAGAATGCGCGCGCGCGGGCACCGGTTTTCTCAGACTGCTGGGGCCGCTTCCCGTCGTCGAAGGCGCGCCGTGTGTCGAACACGTCACGCCCTACGCGGTGTCGCTCGGCAAGGTCACGCTGATCGTCACGGACAATGCCAACGCCGTCGACATCATGCCCTCGGATGCGCTGGTCGAGACTTACAGGCAGGATTTCCGGGCAATCGGAAAGCTGGCTTCGGGCGAGACCTGGGTCGCGGGACATCATCCGATC
>DATKON010000110.1:0-2063 GCA_035524575.1 Rhizomicrobium sp. | reverse complement strand
AAAATGCGTCGCGGCTGTGCGGGCCCGGCTGGGCCATTTCGCGCCCCAAGCTTTGGGACGTGCCGGCCCACGGCGCGCTCGGCGTGGCCGTCGTTTCCGCGCCGACGCTGGCTGACAGCCTGAACGTCTTCGAGCGATTCGGTCACGTCCGCTCGCCCTGGTTCAAGATTTCCTTGCGGCCGCGCGGAAGCGAAATGCTGATGGAGATCAGGATCACCGCGCCGATCGAGACCGAGCAGTGGCGGCCGATGATGGAGATCGCGTTCCTCGCGATCAAAGCGATGCTCGACACCGCACGCGGCCGTACCTCCGGCGACATGACGTTTCATTTTGCCTGCCCGAAACCGGATTATGCGGATCGTCTCGCGGCGGCACTCGGCAGCGCGGTCAGGTTCCAGGCGCGGGTCAATTGCATTGCCATGCCGTGCGACTGGCGCGACATCGTTCCCGCGCATGTCGATCCGTCCTTATACCGGCACGCGGTCGCCGAACTCGAAGAGGTGCTGGCGCGTCTGGAGGCGCCGACCAATCTGCGCGCGCAGATCGAGCGCCTTCTGCGCACGATGCCGGTCGGACGTCTAGACGCGCCGTCCGTCGCGCGCGCGCTCGGCGTTTCGCGACGCACGCTGGCGCGGCGCCTCGCGGAAACCGATACGAGCTTTCGCGCGCTTCTCGACGCCGAACTGAAGGCGCGCGCCGGGCGCCTGTTGTCGTCAGAAAAATTTTCACGACCGGAAATGGCGGAGCAGCTCGGCTATCGCGATCCCACGAGCTTCAGCCGCGCCTGCCGGCGCTGGTTCGGCCGCTGAGATGCGGCCGCTTATTCCGTCGTCGGATAGAAATGCGGCGGCACCGGCACGAGGCGGCTTTTGGCCACGGGCGACAGCGCTTCGTCCTCCGCCGCCACGCGGATCAGCGCCTCGCGGTCGGTGATCACCAGCGTGCGGTAGCGCTGTTTCAGGATGCCTTCGCGCATCAGCCGGCGCAGCTCGCGGTTCACGCTCTGGCGCGCGGCGCACACCACGTCCGCCAGATCTTCCTGCGAAATCTTCGAATCGATGACGATCTCGTCGGCGTCGATGGGCGCCTGGCCGCGCGCGATCCACAGAATCGATTTCGCGATGCGGCAGCGTACCGAGTTCATCGCGTGCAACTCGATGGCTTCGAAATCCGTGCGCGTGCGCCGGCAGAGAAGCTCGATGATGGCGAGTGCCACTTGCGGATGGCGTGCGGCGGCGGAGCGCAAGGCGCGTCCGGAAATGACGACGGCGGCGGCGCGCCCACGCGCGATCACGTCGAATGGCGCGGGCAAGCCGTCGAACACGGGCAGCAATCCGCTCGATTGTCCCGGCCGCGAAAAAGAATAGAGAAAACGCCGCCCGTTCTGCCAGTTTCGCGCCAGCAGGAAACAGCCCTCGGTGATGATCCAGGTGCAGTCCACGGCGTCGCCGGCCGAGCACGGACGTTCGCCATCTTCGTAAAATTTGATTTCAGCATCGGCACAGATTTCGGCGATGGCTTCTTCGGGCCATCCAGAGGTTACGCGCGTACGTTCCAGCGCCGCGCGAATTTGCGCGTCTTTATCTCTCATGCAATCCAGCCAGCCCCGACTGTAAACCAACGCACACTATCACATCGACGACATCGCCCGAAGTCCAGCGGCACATTTGGTGGTGGCGCGATCGGATTCATTTTGTTCAGATGTATGTCGCCTAGCCGACGCTGATGTAAGGCGAACACGGACAATTCAAATTCGCGCTAAGCGTGCCTAAACTGCGTGTACGGAGGAGCCAATGTCATCTGAGCCGAAAGCCGCCGCTGCTGACTTTGTTCATGTGCGCTACGCGGTCGAGAATCACATAGCCACGATTACGCTCGATCGCCCGGATCGTCGCAACGCACTCAACTATCGCGCCTATGACGAGCTCGAATCGGCGTTTCGCATCGCTTCATCCGATATCGACGTGCGCTGCGTGATCGTGACGGGCGCCGATCCTGCCTTTTGTTCCGGCGACGATGTGCGCGAGATCATGGCGGGGCCGACGAGCGTCGTGCGCGCCGAA
>DATKON010000109.1:0-24878 GCA_035524575.1 Rhizomicrobium sp. | reverse complement strand
AGCTCCGCGGCTGCCTTGCGGAAGCTCTTGTGCTGGGCAACGCTCAGGAATGCCTCCACCCCGTCGAGTGCACCCTGCCGGACTGTGAAGTTCTGCTTCATGGCTCATCGACATTATCGCCGATAGTTGCTCGCCGGAAGCGGCCCTACATCCTCCATGCGGATCAGGAGCACCGCTGATGTCGAGCGAACGGTCGCGATGTATGGGTCATCTCGAAGAGCAAAGGGGAGCATCGTGATCCGAGAAACGAGACCGAGCGATCGTGCGATCGGCCAGGCAAATGCTCATGAATCAAGACGACGTCGTCGCCGGTCCGCTACTGCCGCTGCAGTTGCTCGCAGCCAACCCCTGAGCGCTGCATGACCCTCGAACTCAAAATGCTGGTCTGGTCGGCGGCGCTGGCCCTGGCTCAAATGCTCGTCGCGCTTCTTGCCGCCATCACGCAAGTCGGGGTTTTGCGGCTCGTCGGCAATCGCGAAAATCTGCCGGCTTTCGAAGGATGGGCGGATCGCGCCCAGCGCGCACATCGCAATATGCTGGAGAGCCTGGGCATCTTCGCGGCACTCGTGCTCGTGGCGCAGGTTGCCGGCAAAACCAACGCAATGACCGCGCTCGGCGCCCAATTGTTCTTCTGGGCGCGCCTCGCCTACGGGCCGGTGTATATCATCGGGATTCCGGGGCTTCGCACCGCCCTATGGGGCATTTCGTTCGTCGGCCTGTTGCAGATTCTCATTCCGCTTCTGTAGGCATCGAAGGACCGCAGAGTCCGCGCCATGGCGGTGTCCTACCGCCGCGCTTTCGCCCTTTCGCGATGCGCGGCCTGCTTCGCGCGATTGCCGCAGAGCGCCATGCTGCACCAGCGCCGCGCGCGGCCGCGCGTATGGTCGGCGAAGAGAAGCGTGCAGGCCGGCCCTTCGCAGGCTTTGACGTGTGAGAAATCTTCCGTGCAGACGAAACGCGCCAGCGCTTCCCCGATGGAGAGAAGCAGCGCCTCCGGCGAACGCCAGCGGCGCGCGACCTGAAGCACGAATCGCGCGGGCTCGCGCTCCATCGCGATCCGGTTGAACATCTCGTCGCGTTCCAGGAGACGGTTCAGCGGCGCGAGCTCGCCGAGACTTTTCAAGGTGAGCGGACGGCCTTTGTGTGCCCGCACAAAACCCCTGAACCATTCGCGCAAGTCGCGTGCCTGAAGGGCTACCTTGTCCAGCTCGCCCGGGAGCGCCTCGTCCCGCATCTTTTTGAGCACCTCGGCGGGCACCAGCCGGGCCTGCTCCAGCCAGGCGAGCAGGGCTTCGCCGCTATCGATCCAGTCGACCGGCGTATCGACCGGCGTTGCTATCGAGTTCAGAAAATCCAGGGCGTCGGCATCGCCGACAAATATCGCGGGACCGCGCCCGACCATCACAACACCTGTGCTCCAAACCGGTTATCCATCCCCACGGGTTGGGTGGGAACTCTCGGAAAAATAACCTGATCAGATGTTATTGACAAGTTACGTCCGGTGCTAGTAACCTGTCTATATGATTTAAAGTGGTTACTAAAATTAACCTCGCGAGCGACGGAGAGCGGCGATGGCTTCGAGCGATGTGACGGTGGTGCTGGCCCATGGTGCGTGGCCGGGATCGAGCCTCGTCGCCAAACAGGACCGCATGATCCGCGAAGAGACGCAGCGCTTCATGGCCGGGCCAATGAACGCGCAGCTGCGTTCTCATCCGGTCGATCATTCGCCGATCGTCTCTGCGCCCGATGCCGTCATGGACATCATCCGCGAAGCGATCGCCGCCGTCGGCTGAGCACGGCTTTCCTTTCTAACCACCAGGAGACGATGATGACGAGCACCACTTACCGAAGCGCCGACCTCGAAGGATTGAAGATCTTCTATCGCGAGGCGGGCACCAAAGGCGCGCCGAAGCTTTTGCTGCTGCACGGCTTCCCGACCGCGAGCCACATGTTCCGCGATCTCATCCCGCTGCTGTCGGATCGCTTTCACATCATCGCGCCCGACCTGCCGGGCTTCGGGAATTCCGACATGCCGAAAGAGCATACATTCGTGCACATCGCCGATGTGATCGATCGCTTCACCGATGTCATCGGCTTTGACCGCTATGCCGTCTACGTCTTCGATTATGGTGCGCCGACCGGCTTTCGCCTAGCGATGAAACATCCCGATCGCATCACGGCGATCATCACGCAAAACGGCAACGCTTATGAGGAAGGCCTGAGCGAGGGATGGAAGCCGATCCGCGCCTATTGGGAAAACCCGACACCCGCCAATCGCGAAGCGTTGCGTGCATTCCTCAAGCCCGAAACGACCATCTGGCAATACACGCAGGGCTCAGACGCCACGAAAGTCTCGCCGGACGGCTACTCGCTGGACAACTTCTATCTGGCGCGCCCTGGCCAAGCCGACTACCAGCTCGATCTTTTGGGCGACTACAAAACGAACGTTGCGCTCTATCCGACCTTCCAGGACTATTTCCGCACGCACAAACCGCCGCTTCTCGCCGTATGGGGGAAGAACGATCCGTTTTTCCTCCCGCCGGGTGCGGAAGCCTTCAGGCGCGACATTCCCCACGCGGTTGTGCGCCTCGTGGATGCGGGCCATTTCGCGCTCGAGACACACGCCGCCGAGATCGCGGAGGCGATCCTAGGCTGCATTCACTGACCCGACCGGGATCTGTCTGCTAGGCGCTTGGAGGAAGGGCGCCGGGCAGCGCCCGGAGCCCAGGGAGGCTTAGGTGTCGAGGTGCAGGAGCTCCGCGCGCAGGCCGGGCTCGCTCGTGTCGGGCGAGAACCAGATGCCGAAGAAGGCTTGCGCAAAGGCTGGATCGCGCACCTGACCGGTCTGCTGACCGTCATGATAGAACTTGATCGTGCCGTCGGGCGTGTAGAGGCCCGTCATGTTGTCGCCGGATTTCACGGCCGGAAAAAGGCCCGCGATCAGTGTGCGGTAATGCGCGATCGTCGCCGCGCTCAGATTCGGATTGGCATGGGTCATTTCGTCGACAGCGCGGTCGACGATGTCGCTCGCATCGCAGGCGAAGTGATATGTCATGCTGATCGCGAAGGGCGTGCGCATCGACCACTGGGTCGCGTCCGTCCAGAGCGCGGCATCATAGGCCGAGATGAAAAGCATCTTCAGGCTGCCTGTGCCGTACGGCGCGACGGCCTTGATCACGTTCGAGATCTCGGCGGGCTTGGCGCCGTCCGGGCTGTCGGCGAAAGAAGGCGCTGCGGCGAGCAAGGCTCCGACAACGGCAGCGGTCCCAAGAATTTTACGCATGCAAATACTCCATCAAACGAAGGTTGTTTTTTGGGTTGCGTGCGCGGTGGCTTCGCTGTTGAAGCGGTGCGCACATCTGCCGAGGCTCTGCCGCCGGCTCTGCGCGCGTTCGTGTGAACCTCGCGCAGGGCAAGAGCTACTCGACAATCGTTCCCACCACAAGCGTCAATTCGCGGAATTTGATTCACGAAACCGCGAAGGAACCCGCGCCGTTAAGCAGATTTCGCGCGGATTCGGGGTGTTTTTGGCGTTAGTCTTATGATCCTTGACGCTGTCAGGCCCCCGATTTTTTCGCGCCGAAAACGGTTGTGAGTTCCGGAACTTGCGCGGTCGAGTAGAAGGAGGTGATCGTGGGCAGGAGATTCGGGTGGAACTCAATGATCACGATCTACGGCATCAAAAACTGCGACACGATGAAAAAAGCGCGGGGCTGGCTCGATGCGCACAAGGTGGCCTACGCGTTCCACGACTACAAAGCCGCCGGCATCGACAAGCCCACCCTGGAAACATGGGTGAAAGCGGTCGGCTGGGAAGCGCTGCTCAATCGCGCCGGCACCACGTTCAAGAAGCTACCCGATGCGGACAAGGAGAACCTCACCGAAAAGAAAGCCCTCGCGCTGATGTTCGCGCAGCCTTCGATGATCAAGCGTCCGGTGCTCGACACAGGCAAAAAGCTCGTTGTGGGATTCAAACCGGAAATTTACGCCGCGACGTTCAAGTAGTGCCGCCCGGGCCGGCTCATGCGCCGTCCTCGGTCAAATCGACGCGATCGGGATAGAAGGCGAGGTGATCCTTGATTGGCGCCACGGCCGCATAGGGCGCTTCGTAGCTCCACACGGCATTGGAGGATTTGGCGCCGCCGAGCGGAATGCTGAAATAGGAGCAATCGCCTTTGTAAGGGCAGTACGTCGTGCGATCCGTCCGTTCGAGGAGCGATATGTCGACGTCGTTGCGAGGAATATACTGCACCGCCGGATAATTCGCTTCCTTTAGCGCGAGCGCGTTTTTTGAGTCTGCGACGACGCGGCCTGCGACCTTGACCACGACACGCTTAGGGTTCGGCTCGATGGTGATCGGATGATCGGGGCCTGGAATTCTGACTGGTTTGGCGCTCATGGGCTTTCCCTTGTCGGCGCCCTTAATCTGTAATGGCCAGCGAAGGCTTACAAGCGGCGTCCAATGATCCGCGAATGCCGGTGCGCCGTAACTTGCAGAACAGACAGTGAGACCGGTCGTGAGCCATCCCCTCGTCACTCTTGCCCTGGCCTTCGCCTTGATGACCGCGCTTTGGCCGGTGAGCCTGCGCCTCAAGGACGTCAGCATCGTCGATATCCTTTGGGCACCGGCTTTCGCTGTCATCGCAACGGCGTGCGCATTGCTCTCGCCGACACGCGACGCCCGCGCGTGGATTGCGCTGGCTCTCATCTGGAGTTGGGCGATTCGCCTGGGAAGCCATGTGTTTCGGCGCTGGTGGCGCCACGGGCACGAAGATTATCGCTACGCCGCCATCCGCGCCGCGCGCGGCCGGCATTTCCCGCTGACGAGTCTCTTCTGGATTTTCTGGCTACAGGCGCTGCTGCTCTGGATCATTTCATGGCCGCTGCAGGCTGCATTTTCTCTTGTCAGGCCGCTTAACTGGCTCGACGGCGTCGGCATCGCACTCGTCGTGGTGGGCATCACGGTCGAAGGCGTTGCCGACGCGCAGCTCACGCGGTTTCGCGGCGATCCCAATAGTGAAGGTCGCGTGCTCGATACCGGTCTGTGGGCGTGGTCACGCCATCCGAATTATTTCGGGGACTTCACCATGTGGTGGGGATTCTTCCTCATCGCAGTCGCCGCCGGCGGTCCCTGGTGGATGGTCCTGGGGCCCATCGTCATGAGCGCGCTGCTCATCCACTATTCCGGCGGCGGATTGATGGAAGACACGATCGGCGGTCGTCGCCCCGGCTATGTCGACTATGCGCGGCGAACGAGTTTTTTCCTGCCCTGGCCGCCGGCACGGAGTGAAAAGCAGACATCGGTATCGCTCTGACGGGCGGGCGAGACTGACGAAATCCGCGCGTTCACTGTTCGACGAATCAGGAATTTCAATCACTTAGGGATCAGCTGGGAGGTCGTCGGCCCGACGGGCCCGAGTCCTGCGGGAACTTTCTTCGATTCGGCCGCTTTTTCAGTTTACGCTGGGTTGCATACGGCGACCGGCGCAGGCTGGAAGGGCATCAGATGTTGAAGCGGTCGATCATCCTCAGGCAGCTACTGGGCAGCGTCATTCGGGAGGGCACGGTGACGATAATCGGGCCTCGCGGAGGCCAGATGACCTTCGGCACAGGCACGCCCAAAGTGACCGTCCGCATTCGCGATCGCGCCGCGCTCCTCGAACTCGGTCTGCATCCCGACCTCAAGCTGGGTGAACTTTATATGGGCGGCCGCATCGCGATCGAGGACGGCGATATCTCCGATCTGATGTCCGTCCTCATGGCGAATCTCGCGCGGGTCCGCCCGCCGGCCAGCTTGCGCGCCATCCGCGGCATCCGCCGTGTCCTGAAACGCTGGACACAATATAATCCCGCGTCGCTGTCGAAGGCGCATGTCGCGCATCACTACGATCTGTCGGGAAGGCTCTACGATCTTTTTCTCGATCGCGATCGGCAATATTCCTGCGCTTACTTCTCCGTGCCTGGCGAGAGTCTTGACGAAGCACAGATCGGAAAGAAGCGCCACATTGCGGCGAAGCTGCATCTCCACAAGCCAGGCCTCAGCGTGCTCGACATCGGTTCGGGCTGGGGCGGTCTTGCACTTGATCTCGCGCGAGACTGCAATGCCAATGTCCTCGGCATCACGCTCTCGGAAGAACAGATCGCGATGGCTAAGGAACGCGCCGCAAAGGCCGGACTATCGGAGCGTTGCAAGTTCGAGCTTATCGATTATCGCGCCCTTAAGGGCACGTTCGACCGTATCGTCTCCGTCGGCATGTTCGAACATGTCGGCGTCCACTACTATCAGACCTATTTCGACAAGGTGCGCGATCTCCTGAAAGACGACGGCGTCGCACTTATCCACACGATTGGGCGCAGCGGCGGCCCGGGCGTGACCAATCCGTGGATTTCGAAATACATCTTCCCCGGCGGCTACACGCCGGCGCTCAGCGAGATGCTGCCCGCCATCGAGCGTTCGGGCCTGATGGTCACGGATGTGGAAATCCTGCGCCTCCACTACGCCGAGACGCTCCGGGAATGGCGCCGTCGTTTCACGGCCCATTGGAAGGAAGCGGCGGAGCTCTATGACGAGCGCTTCTGCCGCATGTGGGAGTTCTATCTCGCAGGCGCGGAAATGGCCTTCCGGCACGAAGGTCTCGTGAATTTCCAGGTGCAGCTCGCCAAGCGCGTCGACGCGCTTCCCATCACACGCGACTACATGCTCGAATCGGAGCGGACGATGCGATTCGCGGGCATGGAAGAAATGCCGCGACAAAGCCGCGCGGCTTAGTTCCATCGCATTGCGAACTTAACTGTGGAAAGCGAGCCCCGCGCCTTGCGGCCGGGGCTGCGCATCGGTTGATTCGCATCCCCACTCGAACCGTAGTCGCGTGACACACAAAAGATGGAACAAGAGGCTTACCGCCACGTCCCCTACGACATCGAGGTCGAGCAGGCACTCCTCGGCTCCATCCTTGTGGACAATCATGTCCTCGAGCGCGTCACCTCGCTGCTAAAGTCCGAAGAGTTCTACGATCCTATGCACCAGCGCGTGTACCAGGCGATGGTGCTGACGTGGGAACGGGGGAGCGTGATCACGCCCCTGACGCTGCACGCCGCGTTGAAGGCCGATCCCGGCCTCATCGAAGTCGGCGGCCACGCCTATCTCGCAGGCCTCGCGCAGGCCGCGCCGGCGCTCGCCAATGTGCGCGATCTCGCGCGGATTTTGCACGACCTCTCCGTGAGGCGTTCGCTGATCCGCATCGGCGAGGACATGGTCAACACGAGCTACGAAGCGCCGCTCGACATGACGCCGGCGCAGCAGATCGAAACTGCCGAAAAGGCCCTCTATCAGGTCGCCGAAAACTCCCGCTACGGCGAAGGCGCACTCGATTTCGCGGCGGCACTCCAGTCGGTGGCCGAAAGCGCCGAACGCGCGCAGCGCCTGGGTGGCCAGATCTCCGGCGTCACCACGGGCTTCGCCGACCTCGACAAGGCCATCAGCGGTCTTCAGAAGTCCGACCTTCTGATCCTCGCCGGCCGGCCGGGCATGGGAAAGACGTCGCTGGCGACGAACATCGCCTTCAACGCGGCCGTTCGCTACATGCACGACACGCGCGACGGCCTGGAGACGCCGCGCGGCGCGCCGGTCGCGTTCTTCTCGCTCGAAATGGCCTCGCAGCAACTCGCCGCGCGCATTCTCTCCGAGCAGGCGGAGATCGAGATGTGGCAGATCAGGACGGGCAAATTCTCCGACGATCAGTGGAGCAAGTTCGTCCGCGCCATGCAGGAGATCTCGGAGCTGCCGCTCTTTATCGACGACACCGGCGGCATCTCCATCGCGCAGATCGCGGCGCGTTCGCGAAGGCTGAAGCGCGAAAAGAAGATCGGTCTCATCGTCATCGACTATCTGCAATTGATCGCTCCATCGCGCAGAGCCGAGAACCGCGTGCAGGAATTGACGGAAGTCACCAAGGGCCTCAAGACGCTCGCGAAGGAGCTCGACGTGCCGGTGCTGGCGCTGTCGCAGCTGTCGCGTTCGGTCGAAAGCCGCGACGACAAGCGGCCGATGCTGTCCGACCTTCGCGAGTCGGGATCCATCGAGCAGGACGCCGACGTCGTCATGTTCATCTATCGCGAGGAATATTATTTGAAGAACCGCGAGCCGGACGTGACGAGCGACGAGCACGCGAAATGGCTCGCCAAATGCGAGGCCGCCCACGGGAAAGCCGACCTCCTGATCGAAAAGCACCGCCACGGCGCCACGCGCACCATCGACCTGCAGTTCGACGAGCGCTACACGCGCTTCAGCGATCTCGCGAAGGACGTGGTCCCGCCGCCGAGATAAGCCGCGATAATAGGTCTGCGCGGGAGCCGGCTACCCTTCCTCAAGGGGAGGGTGATATGGCTCTTCCCATGAGCCGATCCGAGTACGACGTCGCGTGCCTGACGGTCAGGTTGGGTGCGATCGCACAGAACTATCGCCTGTTGCGGGACCGGGCCGCGGGCGCGGTCACGGCCGGGGTCGTCAAGGCTGACGGCTACGGCCTCGGCGCCGGCGAAGCCACGCGCACGCTGCTGGCCCAAGGCTGCGACACGTTCTTCGTCGCGCGGCTCGAGGAGGGGATCGCGCTGCGCCCCGTCGCACCCAAAGCCCGCATCTTCGTGCTGGACGGTCCGCGCGCCGCGTCTGCCCCCGCCTTTGTCGCGCATGACCTCGTCCCCATCCTCAATTCGCAGGAGCAGATCGAGGTCTGGCGGCGCGCCGCACGCGGACACGATGCCGCCGTTCACATCGACACGGGCTTGAGCCGCCTCGGGCTGCCGCCGTCAGAGCTTTCCGTGCTGGCCGCGGAAGCGCGCCAGGGAAATCACGGCTTCAATCTCGTGTTGGTCATGAGCCATCTGGCCTGCGCGGAAGATCCCGCCTCGCCGATGAACGCCGAGCAGCTGTCCCGCTTCCGCACCGCACTCGCGCAGCTGCCGCCGGCGCCCGCGAGCCTTGCGTCCTCGGGCGGCATCCTTCTCGGCCGCGACTACATTTTCGATCTGGTCCGCCCCGGCATCGCGCTGTTCGGCGGCAACCCGCAAACGGCCACGCCAAATCTCTTCGCCGTCGCGGCACGGCTCACAGGCCGCGTCCTACAGGTCCGGCGCGTTGACAAGGGGGATACCGTTGGCTACGGAGCCACTTTCCGGGTTGAACGGCCGACAACGCTTGTGACCGTCGCACTGGGATATGCGGACGGGCTCATGCGGGCGCTCGGCAACAAAGGGACAGGGGCGATCGCGGGGCAGAAGGCTCCCATCGTCGGTCGGATGTCGATGGATCTCGTGACGCTCGATGCAACCGATATTCCGCCTGCCTCTGTCATGCCCGGCGCCGAAATCGAATTCCTGGGCGACACCGTGCGGCTCGAAGACGTCGCCGCCGCCGCCAACACCGCTGCTTACGAAATCCTGACATTGCTCGGACGGCGCGTGCGCCGCGTCTACGAGGCTCGCTCATGAACATCTTCGCGCCCATCGGCCGCGTTTTTCTCGCCTTTCTCGCCGAAACCGGGCGGCTCTCGCTGTTCACCTTCAGCGCTGTCACCCACATCGTCCGCGCGCCGATCTATTGGCGCATGATGTGGCAACAGACGCTGCGCATCGGCTATTTCTCGCTGCCCGTGGTCGGACTGACGGCATTCTTCACCGGCGGCGCGCTGGCGCTGCAGATCTATGTCGGCAGCAACCGCTTCGGCGTCGAGTCGGTGGTGCCCAACATCGTCGTGCTCGGCATCACGCGCGAACTCGGACCCGTCATTGCGGGCCTGATGGTGGCGGGCCGCGTGGCTGCGGCGATCGCGGCCGAGCTCGGCACCATGCGCGTCACCGAACAGATCGACGCGCTGACGACGCTCTCGACCAACCCGATGAAATATCTCGTGGTGCCGCGGCTCGTCGCCTCGGTGATCACGCTGCCGCTGCTCGTGCTGGTGGCCGATGCCATCGGCGTGTTCGGCGGCTATGTCGTGTCGACGCAGAGCCTCGGCTTCAACGGCGCCACCTATATCAAGAACACGGTCGATTTCGTCACCAATGGCGACGTCTCGTCGGGCGTGATCAAGGCGGCCGTGTTCGGCTTCGTCATCGCGCTGATGGGCTGCTACAACGGCTTTCATTCCAGGGGCGGCGCGCAGGGCGTGGGTGCGGCGACGACCAACGCGGTTGTGTCGTCCTCGATCCTCATTCTCGCCGCCAACTATTTCCTCACCTCCGTGCTGTTTCAGCGGTGATCTCGATGGCGGCCGGAAAATCTCCCAAGATCGAACTCAGGGGCGTGAAAAAGCGTTTCGGGCCGAAAGTCGTGCTCGACGGAATCGATCTCACCCTCGATGCGGGAAGCTCGCTCGTCATCATCGGCGGCTCGGGCACGGGCAAGTCCGTCACCATCAAATGCATTCTCGGCATCCTTACGCCGGACGAGGGACGCATCTTCGTCGACGGCATCGATGTCACGCATGCGCGCGGCCGCACGCGCGACGCGATGCTCAAGAAATTCGGCATGTTGTTCCAGGCGGCCGCGCTGTTCGACAGTCTGCCCGTCTGGGAGAACGTGGCCTTCGGCTTGATCCAGGGCCGCGGCGTCGGCCGGAAGAAAGCGCGCGAGATCGCCATCGAAAAGCTCGCGAAGGTGGGCCTCGGCGCGGATGTGGCCCAGCTCTCGCCGGCCGAGCTTTCCGGCGGCATGCAGAAGCGTGTGGGTCTCGCGCGCGCCATCGCCGCCGATCCCGAGATCATCTTCTTCGACGAGCCGACGACGGGCCTCGATCCCATCATGGCCGACGTGATCAACGATCTTATCGTCTCGACGGTGAAGGACCTCGGCGTCACCACGCTTTCGATCACGCATGATATGGCCAGCGCGCGGAAGATCTCCTCGCGCATCGCGATGCTCTATGCCGGCAAGATCATCTGGGACGGTCCGACGTCGCAGATCGACCAAAGCGGCAACCCGTATGTCGATCAGTTCATCCACGGCCGCGCCGAAGGCCCGATCAAGATGGAAGTGCGGCGCTGACGAGGGGATAACGTGGCGGAGCAGAGGGCGGGGATCCTTCTGTTTTTTTTACCCGTCGCGCTGATAGTTCGGCGAATGGGATTTAGTTTTTGGTGGGGACTTCTGGTTTTTGGCGGCCCGTTTCTGATCGTGGGTCTGTGGGTCCTTGCTGTTCGCGGCTGGCCCACCTTGCGCGCCGCAAATTCAAACTAGGGCACTACCGAGATGCCGGCTCGCTTGACTCATCTGCTACAATCGAATCATGGCTCGAGCTCTAGCGACCTTTGTCTGCCAATCCTGCGGCACCGCGCACGCCAAGTGGTCGGGAAAATGCGAGGCCTGCGGCGGCTGGAACACCATCGTCGAGGAAGGTCCGCGACCGTCTGCCGGTGTCGGCGCGCGCAAAGTGTCCCGCGGCCGTCCTTTCGCGCTTGAAGACCTGAAGACCGAAGACGAAGCCCCGCCGCGCCGCGTCACGGGCGTCGCCGAATTCGATCGCGTCACGGGCGGCGGGCTTGTGCCCGGCTCGGCGCTCCTCGTCGGTGGCGATCCCGGCGTCGGCAAATCGACGCTCATCCTGCAGGCGCTCGCCTCCTACGCGCGCGGCGGCGGACACGCGGTCTACATCTCCGGCGAAGAAGCCATGGCGCAGGTGCGCCTCCGGGCCGCGCGCATGGGGCTCGGTGAGGCGCCGGTGGCGCTGGGGGCGGCGACTTGCGTCGAAGACATTCTCGCCACGCTCGACAGCGGCAGGCCGCCCGGCATCGTCGCCATCGATTCCATCCAGACCATCTGGACTTCGGCGCTCGAAGCTGCGCCCGGCACCATCGCGCAAGTCCGCACTGCCTCGTTCGATCTCGTGCGCTATGCGAAGGCGAGCGGTGCCGCGTTGCTGCTCGTGGGCCATGTCACCAAGGACGGCCAGATCGCAGGGCCGAAGGCCGTCGAGCATCTGGTCGACGCCGTCCTCTATTTCGAAGGCGAACGCGGCCACCATTTTCGCGTCATGCGTGCCGTTAAGAATCGATTCGGTCCGACCGACGAGATCGGCGTCTTCGAGATGACCGGGCAGGGCCTCGCGGAAGTGTCCAACCCCTCGGCGCTGTTCCTGGGCGACCGCAACAGCGTCTCGCCCGGCGCGGCGGTGTTCGCCGGTCTCGAAGGCACGCGGCCCTTGCTGGTGGAAGTCCAGGCGCTGGTGGCGGCCGCGGGCTACGGCACGCCGAGGCGGGCCGTGGTCGGCTGGGACGGCGGGCGCCTCGCCATGATCCTCGCCGTGCTCGACGCCCGCGCCGGGCTTGGCGTCAGCGCCCACGATGTCTATCTGAACGTCGCAGGCGGGCTCAAAGTAGGCGAGCCGGCGGCGGACCTGGCGGCGGCGGCGGCGCTTCTGTCTTCATTTACCGGTCGGCCTTTACCCAGAGACAGCGTGTTTTTCGGCGAAATCAGTCTTTCGGGCGATGTGCGCCCGGCGCCGCAGGCGGAATTGCGCCTCAAAGAGGCCGTGAAGCTGGGGTTCACTCGGGCCATCGTGCCGACGGGCTCGAATATCCGGGTGCCGGGCCTTGAGCTCGAGGCGATCAAAGATGTGAGCGAGCTCGCGGGTCTCGTCGGCGAAGACAGGCGCGCCTCGCCCCAACATGGTAAAATGCGTTCATGAATCTCGATTTCACGTTCGTAGACATCCTGGTGATCATCGCGGTCATCCTGTCGGCGGTCTATGCCGCGATTCGCGGCTTCGTGAACGAGACGCTGTCCGTCTTCGCCTGGGCGGCCGCCGCCTTCGCCACGCTCTATTTCGCGCCGCTGATCGCGCCTTACGCGCGTGCGCATATGTCGACACCGCTCGTTGGAAACCTTGTTGCCTATGCGGGCATATTCCTCGCGGTGCTCGTGCCGTTGTCCTTTGTCAGCTACCGCTTCTCGGAAAATGTGAAGAATTCGCCGGTGGGGCCGGCAGATCGCGCGCTCGGCGTGATTTTCGGCGTCGTCCGCGGGCTTGCGCTCACCGGTATCGCCTACATCTTCTTTTCCATGTTCGTGCCGCTCAACGCGCAACCGCATTGGATCAGGGGTGCGCGGCTCTATCCGGTGATACGCGGCTCGAGCGACATGCTGCTGACGCTTGTCCCGAATCAGAACTTGGGCCCCGAGGCGGAGGTCCGGCGGGCCGAAAGGGCCGTGCCCCCGGAACATATGGCCAAAAAGTCAGTATCCAGAAAGCACGGACACAAAACCTATGGCGCCGACGACCGCCGCGCGCTAGACAACCTCATCGAAACGACGGGCAACAGTGGCGGCAAACAATGACCGATAAGCTGGCCGAGACGCCCTTCGACGACGACGCGCTGCATGAAGAGTGCGGCGTGTTCGGAATCTTCGGACATCCTGACGCCGGCGCTTTGACGGTGCTCGGCCTGCATGCGCTTCAGCATCGCGGACAGGAGTCCGCAGGCATCGTCTCTTACGACGGCATGCAGTTCATCGCCGAGCGTCATGCCGGCCTCGTCGGCGATGCATTCGGCAAAAACGGTCAGCATACGCACAAGCTCAAGGGCACGCAGGCCCTGGGCCATGTCCGCTATTCGACGACCGGCGGCTCCTTCGCGCGCAACATCCAGCCGATGTATGCCGATCTCGCGGGCGGAGCGATCGCGCTGGCGCATAACGGAAATCTCACCAATGCGCACAAGCTGCGCGGAGAGCTGGTGCGTGAAGGCGCGATCTTCCAGTCGACGTCGGACACCGAAGCGATCATTCATCTCGTGGCGCGGAGTTCCTATCGGCAGGTGGTCGATCGTCTGATCGACGCGCTGAAACAGGTCGAAGGCGCTTACTCGCTGGTGGCTCTGACGGCGAAAAAGCTGATCGGCGTCCGCGATCCCTGGGGCGTTCGTCCGCTGGTGCTCGGCGAGCTCGACGGTTCGCCGATCTTCGCGTCGGAAACCTGTGCGCTCGACATCATCGGCGCGAACTATGTGCGCGATGTCGAAGCGGGCGAGCTGGTTGTCTGCACGAAGGACGGCATCGAATCCTATCGCCCGTTCGCGCCGCAGCCGAAACGTTTCTGCATCTTCGAATATGTCTATTTCGCACGGCCGGATTCCATGGTCGAAGGCGTGAATGTCTACGAAGCTCGCAAGCGCATCGGCGAAGAGCTGGCGCATGAGGCGCCGATCGCGGCCGACATGGTGATCCCGGTTCCGGATTCCGGCGTTCCGGCTGCCCTTGGCTATGCATCGGCCTCGGGATTGCCGTTCGAGCTCGGCATCATCCGCAATCACTATGTGGGCCGCACCTTCATCGAGCCGTCCGATCCGATCCGCCATCTGGGTGTGCGCCTCAAGCACAATCCCAACCGCCAGAAGCTGAAGGGCAAACGCGTCATCCTGGTCGACGATTCCATCGTGCGCGGTACGACGTCGAAGAAGATCGTCGAGATGGTGCGCGATGCCGGAGCTGCGGAAGTCCATTTCCGCATCGCCAGTCCGCCGACCACGCATTCCTGCTTCTACGGCGTCGACACGCCGAACAAGGAGGAGCTGCTCGCGCACCGGATGTCGATTGAGGAGATGCGGGAATATATCTGCGCCGACAGCCTTGCCTTCATTTCCATCGACGGCCTCTATCGTGCGACCGGCGAAGCCAAGCGCAACGCAAGGCAGCCGCAATTCTGCGACGCCTGCTTCTCCGGCGACTATCCGATCGAACTGACCGATGTCGGCGGCGGCCGCTCCGACAAGCAGCTTTCACTGCTGGCCGAGGTGGCCTAAACACGCGCCATGAACGACTTCTCAAACCGCATCGCGCTTGTCACGGGCGCTTCGCGCGGCATCGGACGCGCGGCGGCAATCGCGCTTGCCGGCGCCGGCGCGCATGTCATCCTCATCGCCCGCACGGTCGGCGGTCTCGAGGAGGTGGACGACGAGATTCAGAAAGCCGGTGGCCATGCGACGCTCGTGCCGCTCGACCTGAAGGATTTTCCCGCGCTCGATCGCCTCGGTGCCTCCATCTATGAGCGCTGGGGAAAGCTCGATGCTTTCCTCGGCAATGCCGGCGTTCTCGGCACACTGACGCCGCTCAGCCATCTCGAGCCCAAGCATTTCCAGGAACTTCTCGACATCAACATCACCGCCAACTGGCGGCTGATCCGTTCGCTCGATCCTCTGTTGCGCGCCGCCGAGGCGGGTCGCGCGCTGTTCGTCTCATCGGGTGCCGCACGCAAGCACACGCCCTATTGGGGCGGCTACGCCATGAGCAAAGCCGCACTCGAATCGCTTGCACTGACCTATGCGGCCGAATGCGAAGGCACCAGGGTGAAGGTCAACCTCCTGAACCCCGGCCCCTTGCGAACGCGCATGCGCGGCAAAGCCTTCCCCGGCGAAGATCCGGAGAGCTTGCGTCCGCCGGAAGCCGTCGCGCCGCTGATCCTCAGTCTGCTGTCGCCCGACTGCACAAAGAACGGCGAGCTGATCAGCTTCGCGCAGTAATCACTCGAGCTTCTTCTCCACCAGAATCTTCGGCACGCAGAACGGCTGTCGCATCACTGCGATCGAGACGGGGACCATCTTCGTCACGGTGACGCCACCGATCTTGTCGCAGTCCGGGCCGGGCTCCGCGGAATAATGGATGATGCGGACCGTGTAGGTGGGGCAGACATCCGAGCAGGGGAAGTCGGCGACGACTTCGGTTCCGTGATGGATGCCGAGGACGTCGTGGTGGAGGAACTTGGCGGCCTTGTCATAGGGCCTTGACGCGTAGGCGACCAGCGCCTCGTCGCTGAGCGTATCGCTCACATTTGCAGGTGCCGAGGCCAGGATGGCGACGGCGAGAAGGTGCATCATGGCGGCCCCCCCTTTTGCGCCGTCGAAGCGTGATCTCCTTCTGTGACCAAACCATGGCGCGGGAGGGAGCGCCTTGCGCGGACATGCGTTGTGCCACTGTCCAATTGCGCTTGCGCGCAAGCCGTGTTCAATAATACGGGTGCTGCTATTCTCGAAAGGGCAAGCGTGGTCCGCGGTTCGTTTAAAAGTCTCGCGATCTGTGCGATCCTATCGATCGCAGTCGGAGTTCCCGCCTCGGCGCATGTGCGCCATCATCCCCACCTCCTGACCAATCCGCAGCTCGATGCGGCGCTCGTCATCGACGCCGCCTCCGATCACGTGCTCTTCGCCCGGAACGAGGAGGCCGAACGCCATCCCGCCTCCCTCACCAAGATGATGACCCTCTATCTCCTGTTCCAGGAATTGCGCGATCACAGGATCACGCTCGACACGCCATTCCCGGTGTCCGATTACGCTGCCTCGATGCCGCGCGCCCATCTGAAGCTCAAGCCGGGCACCACCATAGATGCCGAAGACGCCATCAAGGCGATTGTCGTCTGCTCCGCCAATGACGCGGCAGTGGCAACTGCCGAGGCGCTGGGCGGAGGCAGCGAGGGTAAGTTCGTCGAGATGATGAACGCGCAGGCGCTGGCGCTCGGCATGACGCACACTGTATATCGCAACGCTTCCGGTCTTCCGGACGAGAGGCAGGTGACGACGGCCGGCGACCTCGCCGTGCTCGCCCGCCACCTCGTCTACGACTTCCCGGAATATTTCCCGTATTTCCGCACGCGGTCGATGACCTGGGACGGACGCGACTACAACACCCACGATATGTTGATCGGAAACTATCCCGGCGCCGACGGCATCAAGACAGGCTACATCGACACCTCCGGCTACAATCTGGTGACCAGCGTGCAGCGCGGCACGACGCGTCTCATTGCCGTTGTCATGGGCGGCGTCACGGCGGCGCGGCGCGACCAGGAGATGGTCAACCTGCTGGATTCCGCGTTTGCGGATATGAAGCTCCATGCCGATGGCGGCGAACTAAGTGCCTTTCGCTAGCGTCTTTACAAAAAGATCGGCGATAGTGAACGCAGCGAAGGGCGCGTAGCGTGCCGACAATTCTCCGTCCTGCAGAACCGAAAGAGGCCGAGTTCCTCGGCTGGGCTTGCGTGGCGGCGGCGCGCAGCCAATTGGCGCGCGGCTGGTTCGAAATCGTGCTGCAAAGGGACGACGACGCCTATCTCGTCGAATTCGCGAAGCACCTCACGCTCGCGAAAGCGCGCTCCTGGTGGCACTGGTCGCTGTTTCACGTCGCGGAGGTCGACGGCGTTCTGGCATCGGCCATGTGCGGCTTTGGTGACGAGTCCGTCTACTATGCGTCGAGCGATGCGATGGCGGAGGCCGCCGAGAAGATGCGCATCCCGAAGAGCGAGCAGGAACAGTTCTGGGCGCGGGGCCGCTTCATCGTGTCTCCATCCACCAGCGAACGCGGCGCCTGGACGATCGAGAATGTCGGCACCAAACCGGAATTCCGCGGCAAGGGCGTAACCGGAGCGCTGCTCGAAAAGGAACTCGACGTTGCGCGTGCGCAAGGCTTCAAGCGCGCCCAGATCAGCTTCTTCATGGGCAATATCCCCGCCGAGCGCGCCTACTCCAAAGCGGGCTTCGTTTTCGCGGAGGAAAAGCGTGCACGCGACTTCGAAGCGGCGCTCGGCATCCCCGGCATCAAGCGTTTCGCGCGCGACATCTGAAGCTTGTCACGGGGCGCGCACGCGCCGCAGGTGATTCCCCCGGTTGCGTGAACGTCGGCGGTTGCACTTTCAGACCCGTGATGCCAGATGAAGCCGATGACCGAAGCGCGCGCCACATTTGCCCCCACCTCGCGCTGGCGTCACTGGGAACTCATTTTCATCCTCGCGATGCTGACGGCGTTTGGTTCCGTCTCCATCGACATGTATTTGCCAGCGATGTCGGCCATCGCACGCGATCTTCACGTGGCGCCGCATGTCATCGCCAACACCATGGCTTCCTTCTTTCTGGGCTTCGCGCTGGGGCAGGCCGTCTTCGGCCCCATCGCCGACCGCTTCGGCCGCAAGCCCCCGCTTTATGCGGGGATCTTTATCTACATCGCGGCCTGCATGGCCTGCGCACTGACCAAAAGCGCGGACGTGCTGGTCGTGGCGCGTCTCGTACAGGCGCTGGCGGCGTGCGCCGGCGGAGTCACCTCCCGCGCTGCGGTGCGCGATCTTTTCTCACCGGCCGAGATGCCGAGAATTTTCGCGGCCATCATGCTCGTCTTCGGCGTGGCGCCGATGGTGGCGCCGTTCATCGGCGGCTACCTGCTCGTTTGGTTCGGCTGGCGCGCGATCTTCTGGACGCAGGCCGCGTTCGGCGCGCTGGCACTCGTCGCCGTGTTCTTCCGGCTCGAGGAAAGCCATGGCGGCGCGCATCGCCCGCTCCATCCCTTCGTCATCATCCGCGACTATGTGCTGCTCTTGAGGGATCGCCGGTTCATCGGCTTTGCGCTGCCGGCGGCGCTCTCGAACGGCGGCATGTTCGCGTACCTGACGGGCTGCTCGCACGTCTTCATCGATATCTTCCACGTGCCGCCGCAGCATTTCGGCTGGTTCTTCGGGGTCAATGCGCTGGGGCTCATCTCCGCCGCGCAATTGCCGGCCCGTCTCATGGGCCGCATCGACGGCGCGCGGCTGTTTTTCGGCGCGCAATCCGCGCAGATGCTCGTCGGTCTGGTGCTGGTCGCATCGACGCTTCTGGGCGGCGGACTTTGGGTGATTGCACCGCTTCTCTTTCTTTTCGTCGCGCTCAACGGCGCCATCATGCCGACGGCCAGCGCGCTCGCCATGCGCCCCTTCGCGATGAATGCCGGCATGGCTTCGGCGCTTCTCGGCACGCTGCCGTTCGGGCTCGGCGTCGTTGCCGCCGCGATCCTCGGCAAGCTGCCGGCCACAACGGCCCTGCCGATGACGAGCGTGATGGCGGGCTGCACGGTGGTGGCTGTGCTGTCGAGCACGTTGCTTGCGCCGGCGAAGCCGGCTCAAACCGCAACTTGAACCCTCAATTGATGTTAGGTGGGTGCAATCATGGCGTCGCCGCGCAGCCAGGCCTCGGCGCGCGCGAGGTGCACCGCCCAGACTTCGCCCGGCCTGTCGACCGGGCGATAGAACAGTTCGCTCCCGTGCGCCGTTCCGGCGCGCAAGCTGTCGCCGGCGCAATAGCGCCGGAAGACGCGCTCGATCTCGTCCTCGAATTTCGGCGTATCTTCGCGACCGCGCGTTGCGGCGCGCAGGCGCATCGCACGCATCACGCTCCAGCGGCGCAGGCCGGCCGGATGCTCGCGAAGCACGGCGATCAGGTCGACGAGGCTGGAATGATAATCGCCCAAGCGATTGGGCGCGGTTGATCCGCGCGCGTCCAAAGATCTTACGGACGTATCGCCCGAATACATGCCGTCAGCCTCTGTCGATCGCGTTGTTGAAAGCCGTGTACCACTCATTTCTTCGTAACCCGGCGCGATAGCGCCGCCCTTATCTGTTGTCGCGCGGATATTACCCGACAAGGACGTTTGCGCCGCCTTCCCGGATATTCGCTGCGAGGAACCTAGAACCTCTTTCTGCGCGCCAGCCGCGCAGCCCGCGCGCGATTTAACTGAGCTTTCGGCGACGAGGGCGAGAGCGTTTCGGCCGGGTCCGCCTGCTGGCCGTCGCGCATCAATGCTTCGCGCAGTTCCTTCGGGTCGATGCGCAGATACTCGACCGAGCCGGCATTTTTCAGCTCGATGACCGTCGCAGTCCGCTTCCAGGCAGGGAAGGAAATCGCATCGAGCTGTTCTTCTTCGGTGTCGACCGTGTACGTGCCGGCCGGCTGAAGCTTGTCAAATCCGCTGAGAATGAACGGGCGCTTGAAGGTAACGGTCTCGCTGGTCGTTCGGATGGGCATCTTGTCGCTTTCCATGAAGAGGGCTGGCGCCCTGGTTTGCCAATCGCGGGCGGCGACGAAGCAGGCAAGGCTTTCGCCTGCCGCTCCATCGCCACCTGCGCCGACCTGCTCAAGCCCAAATCGCACTTTACACGGCGTTCGCTGACGCGACCGCCTGCGCGAGGGCTTCCGATGTCAGGCCGGAACAACGATCCGGTATTTCCGAATTCGTCAGCCTTTGAGTACGGGCTTCGGTGCGCTCTGCGCCGGCGTTGTCGGAGCCTTATCAGGGCCCTGCACGGGCGGAGCCGCAACGGCCGGCTTCGGCGCGTCCGCGGAATCCGGCTTCCCGGTGGGAGCATTCGTCATTTTTGGGGGGTTGCCTTTCAAGGCAGAGGGCAATGATTTGCCGCTGGTAGATAAATAGTGACGATGGAGCCGATTTACAACCCGTGTTCTTGAATAATGCGCCCATAGGCGCCATTTGGTTGTGTTTCATCTTTCCGCATACGGATTTTTGCTCGTGCGCAGCGAGAAGCGGATCGGTACGCCCTGAAGAGCGAAGGTTTTGCGCAATTCGTTCTGCAGATAGCGCAAGTAAGATTCCGGCAGCGCGTCCAGTTGATTTCCAAACAGCGCAAAGGTCGGCGGGCGGCTTTTCGCCTGCGTCATGTAGCGGATGCGCACGCGGCGGCCGCTGATCGCCGGCGGCGGATGGCGCGACAGTGCGCTTTCGAGAAAGCGGTTGAGCTCCGCCGTTTTCGTACGCCGGTTCCACGCGCGATCGGCCGTCAGCACGGCCGGCAATAGCCGCTCCAGGCCTTCGCCGGTGACGGCCGATGTCGCGATCAAGGGAGCGCCGGCGATCTGCGGCAGCAGCCGATCGGCCATGTCGCGCAGGCGCGAGATCGCGCCGGCTTTCTGCTCGATCTGGTCCCATTTGTTGACGGCGAAGACAATCGCGCGGCCCTCGCGCGCGATGAGATCGGCGATCGTCAGATCCTGCTTCTCGAACGGCGCAGTCGCATCGATCACCACGACGACACATTCGGCGAACTGTATCGCGGTGAGCGTCGAACCGATGGCGAGCTGCTCGAGCGTATGGCCCGCGGCGCGCGCTTTCTTGCGCAGGCCCGCCGTGTCGTGGACAAGGATCGTGCGGCCATCCGTCTCCCAGGTCGCGGCAATGGCATCGCGCGTCAGCCCCGCTTCCGGTCCCGTCAGCGCGCGCTCGGTGCCCAGAAGACGATTGAACAGCGAGGATTTGCCGACATTGGGGCGGCCGACAATGGCGAGCCTGAGCGGCCGGCCAGCGCGATCTTCCTCTTCGTCCTGTTCCTCCGCATCGGATTGCTCGTCGACGAATTCGGTTTCGTCGTCTTCCTCTTCCGACTGCACGTCTTCGGGCCTGGCCAGCGGCAGGAGCGCTTCGAGAAGATCGGCGAGGCCCAGCGCGTGTTCGGCAGAGAGCGGGATCGCTTCGCCGAAGCCGAGCGCATAAGCGTCGTTGAGGTCGAGACGCGTTTCGCATTTGTTGGCGGCGAGCACCACGGGCTTGCCGCTTTTGCGCAAATGCGCAGCGATGATCTCGTCGCCCGCCGTCACGCCTTCGCGGCCGTCGATGACAAACAGCACCGCATCGGCCTCGGCGATGGCGGCTTCCGTCTGTTCGGTCATTCGCGCGGAAAGACTTCCGGGCTCGCTCTTCTCAAAGCCGGCCGTGTCGATCAGCGTCAGCGCCAGCGGACCAAGCTGTGCCTCCGCAACCTGGCGATCGCGCGTGACGCCCGGCGTGTCGTGCACGATGGCGAGCCGCTTTCCCGCCAGGCGGTTGAACAGCGTCGACTTGCCCACATTGGGACGCCCGACAATGGCGACTGTCAAAGTCATGGCCTATCCAAAACGGATGGTTCGAAGCGACATTCAAAAAAAGAATTTACCACAGAGGCGGTGAGGCAGTGAGATAACTGCGCGCGCCCGGCGATATACCTCATCTCGAGAGGTTTAGTTGCGCGCGGAACGCGCGCGAAAAAGTTTGTCGACAGCGATTCTCGCTCGCAACACGGCGCTCGCTATCTCACTGCCTCACCGCCTCTGTGGTGAATCTTGCTTTTCTTCCGCTACCTGAGCGCGACAAGCTGGGCGCTGTTGGTCAGCAGATAGAGCGTGCCGTTGGCGACCACGGGCGGGATGTAGGTTCCGTCCGGGATCTGCACGCGGCCCAGGAGCTGCCCCGTATAGGGCGAGATCGAGATCGCGTATCCGTCGGATGACACGAGGATCAGCCGGTCGGAGACGAGCACCGGACCCGACCACACGATCGGATCTTCCTTGTCCTGCATGTCCTGCCAGCGCTGCAGCTGATGCACCCATTTGACGCGCCCGTCCTTGCGCTCCAGGCAGAGAAGCGCGCCGTCCGTCGTCGTCACATAGAGGAAATCACCCGCCACCCATGGCGTCTGAATGCCGCCGATGTCGCGCGTCCACACACGGTCGCCGGTATCGAGATTGATCGCCGCCATGATGCCCGAATGGCTGATGGCGAAGACCATGTTGCGGTCTATCACGGGACGGCCGGCGATGTCGTCGAGTTCGGAGAGCGCCGTGACATTGCCCGAACGCGTCAGCATGTCGTTCCACGCGGGGCGGCCGTTCTCGACGCGGATCGCAAAGAGCTCGCCCGACGAATAGGGCGCGACGACATAGTCGCCCGCGACGGCCGGGCTGGTGCTTTCGAGAATGCCGGCCGATTCTGCGATGCCCTGATGGTCCCAGAGCTTGCGGCCGTCGATCTGCGCCAGCGCGTAGAAGTGATTGTCCTGCGTGCAGATGAAGACGCGTCCGCCGTTTGCGGTCGGCGCGTCGACGATCGGCACGTCGAGAACGGTCTTCCACAATTCCTTGCCGCTTGCCGCATCGAGCGCATAGACGACGCCGAAGCCTGACGCGACGAAGACCTTGCCGTTGTCATAGGCGATGCCGCCGCCCGATCCCTTGGAAGGATCGACGTCCGAGGGTCCGCCCATCAATCCCATCGTCCAGTCGAAGCCAGTGTCGGGATTCTTGGGGGCGAGGTCCCTGTCCCATAGCGGCTTGCCGCTGCCGGCCTGGAACACAAAGAGGTGCGAGGCGGCGTCGAGCACGAACACGCGTCCCTCGGCAACGACGGGCGGCGCCGTCAGGCGCGAGTCATCATCCGATCCTTTGCCGGTATCCTGCTCCCACACTTCTTTCAGGCCGCCGTTGGCCTGCAGGTGATACATCGCGTTCGCAGGATAACCGCCGGGCTGCGGCCACGCGTCGTTCTTGTAGGGCGGCGGCAGCGTGACCGGCGTGTCCTTCAGCGTCGGATCCGGCTTCAGGGATTCGTCGAGCGACATCACCGAGATGCGCTCGCCTTTCAGCTTCGACTTCTTGGTCGACGTGAACCAGTCGCCCGCGAAATCGAACATGCCGCAACCCGTAAGCGTGAAGGCGAACGCGAGGCACAACGCGACGCGGAACGTGGTCTTGATCATTGGGGCTTTGCACCTTGGGCAGCGGGAGCGTTCGGAGCAGGCGGTGTCTGCGGCTGGGCGGGCTTCGGCGGCGGCGGGACGGTGCCGTAATTCTGCTCGCCGCCGGCGGCGAGAAACTCCGCCATCACCTGGCTGCGACGGCGCAGCGCTGCCGGCGAATCCTTGTCTTTGGAGAGCGCCTGGAATTCGGCGAGCGCCTTGTCGGTCGCGCCGTTCCGGAAGTCGTCATAGGCAATGATCTCGCGCGCCATGGGATGCCACGGACTCGATGAATCGAGCAGCGGTTTCAGAAGCGTGTCGACGTCGCTGCGCGGTGCCGTTTCGACCGTCGCCCAGGCGGCGCGGATGCGCGCGACGGGCGCCAGCAACGGATCGCCTTTCGCGGCGACCTGCTTGTAGGCGTCGATGGCCTGTGTGGTTTGGCCCGCCGCGTAGAGCGCGTTTCCCTTTTGCAAAAGCGCGAGCTGCGCGTAGCCGCCGGGCGCCGTCTGCGCGAGCTTGTCGAAGGTAATGGCGGCCGCGCCGGCGGCCCCGCCGTCGAGCATCTGCGAGGCCACGGCGTAAGTCGCCGAAGCCTTGGCCTGCTCGCGCTGCTGATAGACTCTCCAGAGCTGGAAGCCCGCGGCGGCGATGACGACCAGCGCTGCGCCGGCGATGATGTAGTCGCCGTACTTCTTCCACAGCTGCTCGAAGCGTTCGCGGCGGACTTCCTCCTCGACTTCCCGGAAGATGTCGGTCACGCGGAATTTCCTCTTTTTCGGGCGATGTCAGCCAACACCTTGACGCCGCGCGATGATTAGCCCGGTGGGGGCAGGCTGGCAACGGGAGCCCAGCTTAAAGCCCGGACATGATGAAGGCGCGACCGTTGCGGGGCCGCGCCTTCGAACTCGTTTGGGCACCGATCAGGCGGACTCTTCGGTTTCTTCCGCGGCCGGGGCGGCGCCTTCCTCGAACAAGGCCTCCGCATCGACCACGGCCTCTTCGGCCTCGGTCCGCTCGGCCAGCACGTCCTCGCCGCGGGCCTGACGCTCGGCCTCGTCATCCGTGCGGGCGACGTTGATCGTCACCGTCACGCGAACTTCGGGGTGCAGCACCACCGAAATGGGGAAAAGGCCGATCGTCTTGATCGCCTTGTCGAGCGGGATTTGCGTGCGGTCGACATGGAAGCCGGCCGCCGTGACGATCTCGGCGATGTCGCGCGGGGACACGGAGCCGTAGAGCTGGCCGCGGTCGCCCGCCTGACGCAGCAGCACGAAGGACTGTCCGTCGAGCTTCTTGGCGATCTTTTCGGCTTCGCCCTTGCGTTCCAGGTTGCGCGCCTCGAGCTCCACGCGGCGGGTCTCGAAATAGGCGCGGTTCTTTTCCGTCGCGCGCAGCGCCTTCTTCTTCGGCAGCAGGTAGTTGCGGGCGAAGCCGTCCTTCACCTTCACCTCGTCGCCGATCTGGCCGAGCTTCTCGACGCGTTCGAGCAGGATCACTTGCATGGCGGCCTCACTTCACGACGTAGGGAAGAAGCGCCATGAAACGCGCGCGCTTGATGGCGTTCGCGAGCAGGCGCTGCTTGCCGGAGGA
>DATKON010000108.1:0-6534 GCA_035524575.1 Rhizomicrobium sp. | reverse complement strand
GTGCGCAACAAGAACGGCGAGGAGTGGATCAAGGTCGAGAAGCACAGCAAGGCCGAAGGCCCTTGCGTGCAGATGGATTCCTCAGAACGTCCCGTCGTTGCCGGACAATGCCTCGACGAACAGCTCGACAAGGCCGAATGGCGCAGGGATCCCGCCAACCCGCCTGACGCCTTTGTCCGCGATCACCGCTGCGCGGGGTGAACTCCGCTCTCACCTCCCCCTTGCGGGGAGGTCGACGCCGAGCGCAGCGAGCGCGTCGCGTGGGGGGCCGTTGTCGAGAGACCCTACCCGAAATCGCGAGACGCGATTTCGATCTCCCCGTAAAAGGGAGGTGGATCCTGTGTCCTTTATGAAAACCGAGCGCGCTTGACTCAAAACGAGGTTACGGCTTCGGCATCGCCTTGGCGCCGTCGCCGACCAGTGTGAAGCCCGCCCAATAATAGGGATGCGAATAGTTCGGATCGTTCATCAGCGACAGCTGCGCCTGCCTTAGCGCGTCGGCCTGCGATGGTGCATTCGAGTCAAACATCGCCTGCATCAACTGGTCTGTCTGCTGCACGCGCACTTCCCATTGCGACACGATGAAGTTCCGCGCGCCCGCGAAGATGAAGTCACGCGCGAATCCGTCGAAGGCATCGCCGGAGGCGGAAAGCCCGGTCTCGCCCGTCTGCGTGGTGGCGCTGCCGGTATCACAGGCCGCCAGGACGACGAGATCGGCGTCCATCTTGAGCTTCAGGATCTTTGCGGCGTCCAGGAAGCCGTCGGAGTCCCTTCCGTCGCCCAGGGATGTCACCAGCGCCGGCACGTGCAGGCACGGCATCTTCTCGCCGAGGACGCCATGCGTACCGAAGAACACGATGCGGTAGGAACTCAGGTCTTGACGGTTCAGGACGGCGTCGTCGGTGAAGGCGTCGCCGAGGATCACGTCGTCGCTGCCGGCGTGATATTTCGCGGCGATGTTCTCGATCGCGGGCCGGATTTCCGGCAGCGGCCGGAAGCCCGTCGACGCCACGTGCTCGCGCAGCGCCTCGCAATATTGGAGGTTGGATTCGTAGCGCGTGTCCGTCAGCAGCGCGAAGCGGCGCGGATCCTCGCCCTTGGTCAAAGGATCGCCGAAGGCGAGGAAGTTGTGCTGGCCCTTAGACGGCGCGATCGCACGTGCCTGCAGGAATACTTCCGAGGAAATCGCGAGCGAGATGTCGGTATTGCGGCCGAGCCACGCGATGTTCGCATAGAGGTCCGTGCGCGGATGGCCCGAGCGCGCGTAGGCCTTGGCCTGGTTGAACTTGTCGACGCTCGCATCGTCGGTCACGAAGGTCGCCGCCGGCAGGCTCACCATGGCGCTGTCCGGATCGTAGATCAGGTGCTTGGCGTTCTTCACCGCATCCTGCTGCGAGTCGAAGATGCTCGCGAACAGCGCGCGCGATTTGGCGACGTCGAAGGCAGCGCCGAGCTTGTCGAAGGGAAGCCGCAGCTCCTTCACGCGCGCTTCCGCATCGGCCTTGGTCAGCGCGATCGCGTAAGGCGAAACCTTGTCCTGCGTGATGGCAATGCCGAACCCGCGATCGGCGAGAAGCACGGTCTTGATATAGATTTCACCCGGCCGCAGCGCCTTCTGCATCTCGGCCAGCGTCGCCGTCGCCTCGAGCACCTGTCCGTATTTCGGGTTGGCTTCGAGTAGCTGTGACTGCAGCGTCTCGGCGTTGGTCGCGAGCGTCTTCAGCTCCGCGTCGTCGGCCGCTTTCTGCTCCGGCGTGTAAGTGCCGGCATCCTGGGCCCTGCGAATGGCGGATTGCTTCAGCTCGATCTGCCGATTGGTGTCGCGCACTTCGCGCGCCAGCTGTTCGGATTTCTCGTCACCCTTGGATGTGGCGGCCGCGAACTCGGCGAACACTTTCGCCGTACCCTGACCGGCGAGGACCTGCATCGTGTCGAAATAGGTCTCCTTGGCATCGACATCGGCCGGATTGGCGGCAATGCGCGCCAGCAGAAGCTCGAAATAAGGCGAGACGAGATTGCGCGCTTCGCTGACGTCCCGCTTGCCGTTGCGGTAGAGCTCGATGCCGCGCTTGTAGTCGGCGAGCGCACGATCGCTTTGGCCGAGTTTGGCTTCGGCGCGCGCGAGATTGAGAAAGAGATCGCCCTGGAACGGGGTTGCGTTGAGATTGGGGATCCGGTCGCAGATCGTCACCGCGCTCTGGAAATGGCCGGCCGCCTGGTCGGCGTGACCGTTCCTGAGCTCAAGATTGCCGAGCACGAGATAGACTTCCGCATGCAGCCAGCCCGCCGAGCGCGCATTGGCGAGCCTGCCGCTCGACAGCGTATTGTTTGAGTCCTCGAGAGCCGCGAGCGCGCCCTTCTCGTCGCCGAGCCGGCTACGCGCGGCGCCGATGACGTATTCCGCCTGCGCATTCTGAATCTGCATGCGCTCGGCCGGCGTAAGCGCCTGCACGCCGAGGCCCACCGTCCGGCGGCTTGCATTGAGATCGGCAGCCAGCGCATCGGAGACGACGAGCGCGTTGTCCGACTTCTCGACGATCAACGCCGCCTGAGTGGCGCTGCGATTGAGATTGGGATCGATATTGCGGCGAAGCGCGATCGCCTTCTCCGCATCGGCGATGGCGTCGGTGAAATGGCGCTGGTTCAAAAGATTGAGCGCCTGATAGTTGAGCGCCAGCGCGTCGAGCTCGGGATCGTGCAGCGCCGCCGCCTTGGCATTCGCCGCCGCGAACAGCTTGTCGGCTTCGACGAACTTGCTCGGCCCTTCGTCCGACACGTTGAGCGCGACGTTATACTCGGCAAGCACGCGATCGCGCTCGGAGAGCCTGGGCGACGACTCGAGCTCGCGAAAATCGCGCTCGGCATCGGCAAATTCCCAGCCCTTGTTCTCGAGCTGCGCGCGCGAATTGAGGTAATCGCTTGTATCTTCGGCGGCGCTGGCCGCCGCCATGAGATTATCGAGCTGGCCGCCGCCGCCCTGTGACTGCAGCGCCGAGGCCGGCGGCGAGGCGTTGCCGATGGCGATCTTGAGGCCGAGTTCGACCAGGGGCCGGATCGGCGCGAAACCTTCCGCCGCGGCCCCTTCCGATCCTTCGACCACCGAATAGGCGCGATACTCGACATCGCCGCGCTTGGGCTTGCAGGCGGCCCCTTGTGCACCCGAGAGGCCCGAAACATTCGCGGCCGAGAAGGCCGGACAATCCGCCCGCGTGGCGAGTGCCGTCTGCCAAGGACCTTTGGCGGCGAGGGCTGTGTCGCCGTTCTCGTCATAGGCATAGATGTGGCCGAACACCGCCTCGAAGCCGAGGCAATGGATCGACCAGGCGCGCGCACCGCGCATCTGCACCGCGGCATCGTCCGGATCCTGCACGGCCGTGCAAATGGCGCCGGAATCGGTTTGCCCCAGCGGGAAATCGCCATGCGGCACGGCGGCGAACGCTGGCGCCGAAGCCAACAGGGCGGCGGCGAAAACGATCCTCTTGAGCTGCGCGATCATTGTTCGTCTTCCCAGATTTCGTCATTGCCCTCGCCGCTGATGGTCAGATCGAGTTCGTCCTCGTCCTGATCGCCGCCGGGAATGAGCACGAGGTCGGCCTGCTTGTTGGGATCCATCGGCTTGATGGTGAAGCTGACGATCGTGCACGAGTTGAGGTTGTGAATGACGCAGCCGTTGATCTCGTAGGCGTTGTTCTTCGTCGTGTCAGGACCGAAGACGATCTGGGCCGAGTCGGCGATGTCCTGGGCGCCGATGGTGGCCACGCCCTGCGTCAGCGTGCCGAACAGATCGACCACCTGCGGCCGCGTCAGCGTACCCGCGCCGCCGTCGATCGAGATCGCATTCGGCAGCGGCGTCGTCTGCTGGTTGATGACGATACCGTTCGGCTTATAGCCGCCTGCCGACTGCGGCAGCGTGCCGGTATTCTCGGACACGATGCGTTGCGGCGCCGTCAGGTTCAGCGTCTCTGCCGTCACGAACACATAGTTCTGATAAGCGGCGGAAGCTTCGTAATAGCTCCCGCCCGCGCCGACCGTGATCGGCAGGATCGGGTCCTTGACCTGGTTGATCGAGCCCGGCGCGTCGTTGAGCACGATCGCGGTAAACGCCTGCTCGCCGATCAGGATGTTCTGGCCCGCCGTGAGGTCGACCGTCGTCGCCGACACCGAGCCGCCGTTGATGACGAGGTTGCCCGCCGTCGCCGTGAGCGAAGCGAGCATCGAGCCGTCGACCGTCACGTTGGTGTCCGTGACATTGCCGGCCGCGGTGATCTGAACCGTCGTCGCTTTGACAGCGCCGGTATTGAGGAGGATGTCGCCGGCCGCGGATGCAAGCGTGGCGGTGTCGCCGGCCGTGAGATTGCTCGCCAGCGTGATGCCATTGCCCCCGCCCGTCACATTGATCGCGAGATTGCCGCTCTTGCCGGCGGCAACGCCGGTGAAGCCGAGGCCGGAGACGTCCGCGCCGCTGATCTGCAGCGCCTGCGCATCGGTGAGGCTGAAGTTTCCGCCCGCCTGGAAAGCGTCGAGCGTGCCGATCGTGTTGTTGGCCGTGAATGTCGCGTCGCCGGCGGTCGAGCCGGTCAGCGTCGCCGCGTTGACGACGCCATGGCTGGCATCGATGCCGGCGCCGGAGTCGACCAGAGTCACCGTCTTGCCGTTCGCATCGAGCGTGCCGGTGATGGTGAGTGCCGAAGCGTCGGTCAGCGAGAAGACGTTGCCGTTGGTCTCGAAGCCGTTAAGCGTGTCAATGGCATTCGAAGCGTCGGTGAAGAGCGCGGCGCCCGTCGCGGAGCCGGTCAGCGTTCCCGCCTGGGTCACGCCGTGGCTCGCATCGATGCCGCCGCCGGTGTCGACCAGCGTCACCGTCTGATGCGCCGCGGCGAGCGTGCCGTTGACGGTGAGCGCCTCGCTGTCGGTCAGCGAGAAGCTGCCCGACGTGTTGGTGAAGTCGCCCAGCGTGCCGATCTGGTTGCCGGCATTGGTGAAATCCGCATTGCCCGCCGTCGAGCCGGTCAGCGTGTCGGCAATGATGGCCGCGCCGCTCGCATCGATGCCGCCGCCGGTGTCGACCAGCGTGACGACCGTCGGGTCGATTGTGCCGGTCAGCGTCAGCGCGATGCTGTCGGTCAGCGAAAGCGCACCGGCATCGTCGGTGAAATTGGCAAAAGTACCGATCTGATTTTCGCCGTCGCTGAAGAGGGCGTCGCCGTTCGCGGAGCCCGTCAGCGTCGAGGCGATGATCTGGCCGTCGCTCGCATCGATACCGCCGCCCGTGTCGACGAGCGCCACAGTCTGTCCTGTCGCATTCAATGTGCCGGTGACGGTCAGCGCGATGCTGTCGGTCAACGAGAACGCGCCCTTCGTGTTGGTGAAGCCAGCGAGCGTGCCGATCTGGTTACCGCCGTCGGTGAACAAGGCCGCACCGTTGGTGGAGCCCGTCAGCGTCTTTGCGATGATCGTGCCCTGGCTCGCATCGATGGCGACGGGCGCGGCACTCGGACCGCCGGTACCTTCGCCTTCCCCTTCGCCTTCGCCTTCGCCGCCCCCAACCGGCGCGCTTGCCTCTACGTCCAGCGTCACCGTCTGGCCCGCCGCGTTCAACGTGCCGGCGATCGTGAGCGCATCACTGTCTGCGAGCGAGAAGCTGCCCGACATATTCGTGAAGTTGCCGAGCGTGCCGATCTCGTTGCTCTTGTCCGTGAAGACCGCATTGCCCGTGGTCGAGCCCGTCAGATTGGCGGCAATGATCTGGCCGACGCTCGAATCGATGCCGCCGTTCAGGTCTATCAGGGTGACTGTCTGGCCTGCGGCATTGAGCGTGGCGCCGAGCGAAAGCAGCGTGTTGTCGATGAGGGAGAAGGCGCCCGAGGTGTTCGTGAAGAAGCCCACGGCTTCGATCTGGTTCGACGCGTTGGTGAAGACCGCATCGCCGTCGGTCGAGCCCTGCAGCACCTGCGCCTTGACGATCGCCGCGCTGGCATCTACGCCGCCGCCCGTATCGGTGACGGTCAGCACCTGACCCGTCGCGTCGAGCGTACCTGTGACTGTCAGCGCCGCACTGTCCGTCAGCGAGAACTGGCCCGAGTTGTTGGAGAAGCTGCCCAGCGTGTTGACGGCGTTGGCGCCGTCGGTGAAGAGCGCCTGGCCCTGCGTCGAACCGGTGAGTTCGTTTGCCAGGATCGCGCCCGCGCTGGCATCGATGCCGTTGTCCGCGCCGGAGACGTTGAGCGTCACCGTGTTGCCCGTCGCGTTCAGCGTACCGTTGATGGTTAGCGCGACTGTGTTGTCCAGCGTGAAGGCACCGCCGGTTGTGTTGTAATTGCCGAGCGTCGCCACCGCATTGGCGCCGTCGAGCGTCGCCTGGCCGGAATTGCCGGTCAGGTAGCCGGCCGAGATGATGCCGGTGCCGCCTTCTTCGTCGACTGTGTTCGTGCCGAGCTCGAGGTCGACTTCGCTGCCGCCGACATCGAGATGGCCGGAGATCGACAGCGCGACAGTGTTGTCGAGTGTGAAGTTCTGGTTGTGCGTATCGAAGTC
>DATKON010000107.1:0-4202 GCA_035524575.1 Rhizomicrobium sp. | reverse complement strand
GTGATGATCGCCGGCTTCTTCGGCGACCGGTTCGCATCCAAGCCGTATTTCCAAGCCGAACCTGCCAGCCAAAAAGCGCCACAGGTGACGTTCTAATTGCGTTTGCGCCGGGTCCAGATGTTCGCGGCCATTCTGGTTTGGGCAGCGATTCTGCGCGCGGCGGAAACGCCGATTCCCCCGTCGCCCACCGAGTGGGTTACCGACAACGCGAACTTCCTTTCGCCGGCAACCGTGAGCAGCTTGAATGCCCGCCTGGCCGCTTACGAACAGCGGACCGGCCACCAGGTGATCGTCTACGTCGCGCCCACCACGGGCGACACACCGCTCGAAGACTGGACGGTACGGGCATTCGCGAAGTGGAAGGTGGGCCGGAAGGGGCTGGATGACGGCCTGGCTCTTTTCCTCTTTCCCCAGGATCGGAAGGTCCGAATCGAAGTCGGCTATGGGCTGGAACCGATCGTGACGGATGCGATCGCGTCTCGCGTGATCAACGAGGTACTGGTTCCCAAGATCCGCGCGGGCCAGGCCGACGAGGCAGTCACCGCCGGGGTCGACACGCTGACCAAGGTGATCGATCGGCAGCCGGGCGAGTTCCCGCCGCCGCAACCGCACGGAGAGGGAACGCCCGCGAACCCGGTCGCCGCGGTCTTCTGGGGCATCGTCGGCATCCTCATCCTGGGATTCTTCCTCACGCACCCGAGACTCGCACTGTACTTTTTGATGGCGATCATGTCCGGAGGAGGCGGAACCTACCGCGGCGGCGGGGGCGGAGGCGGTTGGAGCGGAGGCGGGTTCGGAGGGGGCGGCGGCCGTTCCGGCGGCGGAGGAGCGAGCGGATCATGGTGAAGGTCGATAAGGTGCGGATCCGTCGAGCCATCGAGGAGGCGGAAGGCCGGACTTCCGGCGAGATCTGTGTCGCGCTTTCGCCGTTTTTCTGGGGCGATGTCTGGAAGGCGGCGGAGCGGGCATTCCACAGGCTGCGATTGCGGGCCACGCGAGAACGCAACGGCGTGTTGATCTTCGTCGTACCCTCCCGGCACCGCTTCGTTGTGTTAGGAGACTCCGGCGTTCACCAGAAAGTAGGCCAGGACTTCTGGTATCGCATTGCCGGATTTCTGTCCGACCGACTCCACCAAGGCGACTTCACCAGCGCCATCGTGGCCGGCGTAGAGGCCGTCGGCGAAGGGCTGGCGGAACACTTTCCCCATCGGCCGGACGACCGGAACGAACTTCCGGATATTATCGACGAACGGCCGTAAGAGCGGGCGAGGCCCGCTCCCTGACGGTCGCGGCTCTGTGGACTAGTCGCCCTGGACGGCTTCGTACTGGGGCTTCGACGATTGCAGCGCTCCCAGGGTCACGTGGATCTGCGGCATCGCGCCGGACTCGAAAGCGTCGGCCATGCCGTCGAGCTTCTCGCGAAGCATCTGGCGGCGGAGACGGGCCTCGAATTCCTTGAGCTGCTCTTCGATGGTCTGCGCCTTGTTCTTGTTGCGGACCATATCCTCGCGGTAGCGCTTCAGGAAGTAGCCGATGGTCTCGACGCGAATCTTGATCGAGCCGGTCGGCTTGTTTTCGTCGATATCCTTGAAGCAGAAGTACGGGGTGCCGGAGTGCTCCACGATCTCTTCAACCACCGTGTAGATGGGCGCGTCGTGGCCGCACTTGAAGCTCGACAGTTCGAGCGCCACCAGGTTCGGATGCCGCGCGACATACTTCGCGGCCCAGACCTTGCGGCTGGTGTTTTCGCTGTACGAGTTCTTCCAGACGTCGGTGATGGCCATCGGGTGCGGAATCTCACCGGCGGCCACATCGTCGCCGAAGAGACGCCAGATGATGTCGTCATCGATCGGCAGGCAATCCTGCGCAAAGACGGGATAACCGAGCTTCTGGAACTCCTCGAGGATTTCGTGATTCACGCCGGGGTCGTTGTGGTACGGACGGCCGAGCAAAACGACGCCGAGGCGGTCTTCGCGTTCGAGCTCTTCGAGCACTTCGCGGGCGGCGCCGCGCATGGTCACATTGTTGAACAGATCGAGCGCGCGGAAACCCTGTTCGATAGCGCGCCGGTTCTCTTCGGGCGAAAGGCCGAGGATGTCTTTGAACTGCTCGAACATCTGCCGCTCGAAGAGATCCGGTTTCGAGAGGTTGACGAAGGTGTCCAGGAAGAGAACGCCTTTTTCGGCGAATAGATCGCCTTCCTTAACGAAGGCCGCCTTCACCGCTTCCGGCGTGGTGGCGACGGTGGGGCACGACCGGCTGGCCTGCGTGCTGTGCAGCTCGCTGGTGAGGCAATCGATCATCGGGAAGAAAATGATGTCGAGCGGCTTCTTGGCGTGCACTTTATAGAGCAGGTTGTGCACGTGCGGAATGCCGAGCTTCGAGGGGAAGCAGGGGTCGATGGCGCCGCGCTTGGCTCCCTCTTTGTACAGCTCTTCCGAGGTGAAATCCGAATAGGCGATGTTCTCTGCCTTGACGCCGAGGGCGGTGAAGTAGCCCGTGAAGACCGGCGTCTGCGAGTACATGTTGAGCACTCGCGGCATGCCGATGCGGAGCGATCCACGTTTCTGAATGAGCTCGGCGCGCTTCTTCTGGGCGGCGGTGATCTGGAACCGCGGCGCCGCGTCGGCCACCAGCGGCATGTCGGGCACGCGGAAGACGCCCTTGGCCGCGATTTCGACGAAGTTCGGATTGGCCTTCTTGACCTTGTCGAGGTCGCCCTTGATCTGGCGCATCTCCTCGATGTTTTCAACCGTACCCTTTTCGCAGGTGGCGATGATCAGCCGCTGCGCGCCTTCTTCGAGCGGCACCTTGGTCTTCGCTGGCCGCTTATAGTCCAGGTTGATGAGGCTGGTCTTTACGTCGATGAACGTCCGCAGGCACTTGTTCTTGCAGAAGTAGCAGCGGGTCGATTCGTTGCGCGTGGTCTTGTACTGAATGTGCTGGCAGGCATCGAGACCGATGAAGGTGCTGACGCGGCCATTGTCCCAGAGGCGTCCGGCTTCGAGCGCCGCGCCGATGGCGCCCGCTTCGCCGCAATGCTCGTGGACGATGACGTCGGCCTGAACTTCCTTGCCCTTGAAGCGCGACTCGATGAAATCGACCTGCGCTTTGACGGCGGCAAGATTGTACTGCGTGCCGCCCTGCAGCAGAAAGCGAGTGCCGATGGCCGAGAGGTTCGGAATCTGCGAAACGTACAGCCAGATGTTCTTGGGCAGCACGTTGCAGAGGCCGGCCATGATCTCTTCCGGCTTCCAACCCTGGCGCTGGAAATCGACGATATCGGACTGCATGAAGACTGCGCAGCCGTAGCCGAAGGACGGGAAGCCCTTGGCGCCGAAGGCGGTGTCGGCATACTGCTCGACCGGCACGTTGAAGCCTTGTGCGGTGGATTGCAGGAAGTAGCCGTTACCCGCGGAACACTGCGTGTTGAGCTTGAAATCCTTCACGCGGTTGTTCTTCAGGATGATGATCTTGATATCCTGGCCGCCGACGTCGCAGATGACATCGACGCCGTCGTAGAAGTGCAGGCCGGCTTCGGTATGGGCGACGGTTTCGACCAGCGCGGCATCGGCGCCGATCACGTCCTTCAGGATGTCCTTCGCGTAACCGGTGGTGCCGACGCCGAGGATCTTGAGTTCGGCGCCCTGGTCGCGAATCTGCCGGTCGAGCTTTTGCAGCACTTCGACCGTGTCCTCGATCGGGTTGCCCTTCGAAAGCTGATAGGTCTTGGCGAGGATGCGGCGCTTGTGGTCCTTCGAAATCAGCACGGCCTTGGTGGACGTGGAGCCGCCGTCGATTCCAATGAAGCCTTCCACCACTTCGCCCGGCTGGAACGTCGTGGGAACGAACTTTTTGTGGCGGTACTTCTTTTTGAAGGCCGCGAGCTCGTCTTCGTCCTTCGCGAGACCGCCTACGCCGCCGCGCTTGGCTTTTTCTTCGTCGCGGCCGACATTGACGTACCACTCGAGCTTGTCGTAGCCGAGATAGCGGCCGACCTCGTCGTCCTCGGTCTTGCCGAATTCCACGGAGCCGATGGCGGCGAAGTACTGTGCGTTATCCGGGGTCTTGATGAGATCTTCCGGCGGAACGCCCTCGGGCAGCGGGGTATTGCGCTCTTCCCAAATCTTCGGGATATTGCTCTTCCAGCAATCGCGCATGCCCTTGATGTAGCAGTTGGGGCCGCCGAGCAGCAGCACCAC